>NZ_JAALLK010000026.1:0-19962 GCF_011075215.1 Acinetobacter sp. EKM10A
TAAGGTAGCTTAACTAGAGCAGAGTATCACTTATAAATAAGCTTTTAGTTGTTCAAACATGTGGGACCACCTCTCTTCCTGCCTTTAATGAATACTCCTCAAATATCCAGGCAGGATCTATACCTTCTGTTGCTTTAATAGAATTGAAATACGAAAAATCTTTTTCTTTTCCTCTATATGCCTCATGAGCTATATTTAATCCATTAAAACTTTGGACAAAAACTATAGCAGAATTAAAAATTTTATATTTATCTGCTTTCCATGCTTCTACGGTGTGTTCAATATCTGTTTTTCTTCCTTTATACCAACCGCAATTGATTAAATATTCTTCAATATTGGCATTTAAATCAAAATTGGATTCTTGCATCCACTTCTTTCCTATTAATACTTTGTATATTAAAGAGGGGTTCACCCCCAAAATTAGTAACGTGTTCACTACCTAAATATTATTAGATATAATATTTGATATATTTTCCTTTAAACTTTTTATATCTCCACACTCTTTTTCAATTATAGGTGAGTCCCAATTCATATCTTTTATCAATACAATTTTAAAAAAACCATCTACCTCTAGATCTGGATACCACCCAACATCCAATATTTTATTGTTATTAAAAGAAATTTGTAATAAATCTTCAGACAAGTCAAAAACTGTATCTTCATTTATTTCAAAATTATCATCAATCCAAGAAATGGAGTCATGACTAACAACTCCATCTTTAATATCAATATTCCACCAAATATTCATTTTTCACTATTAAGCCTAATATTTATATAATTAATTAAAGTGTAGCTTTACTTTATATTTTTCCCAAAAAATTATTTTAAAACACTCTATGATATCTAATTAATAACTTAAATTAATCATTAGATATCATAATTAAATTCTTTTTAAGTTTACTTTCTAGCCTCCCAGAAATCTATATTTTCCAGTGCTCTTTCAATATCAGACATATCATCCACACCTAGATCATTATTAAATTTACAAGATAAAACTTTTCTAATATTAGCTAACCTATCACACACATTATTATTGTCTATAAAATTAGTGGTTTCTTTTGCATATTCTTCATAAGAATTAGGCAGAGTTTCAGCATAATAGGACCCAATTTTATGTAATGAAATCAATATAAACTCTATCTCTTGTAAAATGTTTATAACTTCATCACCTGTATATAGCAACTCCTTATTAACTTTCAACACAACCCCCATTAAAAACCAAGCTACATATTTAATAATAGCAGCTATCATCACAATTTTAACTCTTTAGCAACATACATAAATAAAATAATCCTAATACCCAACATATAGAAACTATATATTTCACCACTAGAGTTATAAAAAATATTAAAACTCAGCTCATCATCCTATAAATCAAGACTAAAAACACTTAGCCTTGATTTAAATATTTTAGACAAAATAAATATTATTATTTATT
Source organism: Acinetobacter sp. EKM10A (assembly GCF_011075215.1). Lineage (NCBI taxonomy): Bacteria > Pseudomonadati > Pseudomonadota > Gammaproteobacteria > Moraxellales > Moraxellaceae > Acinetobacter > Acinetobacter sp. EKM10A. The sequence goes on from NZ_JAALLK010000026.1 coordinate 1,439, forward strand.
TTTTTCAAAAAAATTATCTACGTTTTTAAATATATCAATCTCACTAATAGACTCCCCTAAACTATGACAAACATCTATCAATATAATATTCAAAAACTCACAAACCTCCACAATATTATAAAAATTAAAATTCCTCATAAAAATCAATTTATTTTTTTTCGAAATCTCATACAACCCTACACCAATTTCATATTCAAATTTCGTATATAAACCCTCTTCAATTTCTGGATAAATAGAAATATCAATTACAAAACTATATGTTAAATTATTAATTATTCTCTCTAACTTCGCATAAAAGATATTTTTATACAAAAAAATTTCTGACATCTTAAATTTATCTTCATCATTTAATTGATTTAACCAATTACAGCTAACCTGATAAAGATAGTTTTTAGAAATGTACCAATTTGAAGGAACCTTTAGAGGTAATAAAAGTTCTTTATCTAAAAAGTATTCCAAATTATCTATACTCATTTTACAGCCTTTTTCATATAAGATTCATAACGTTGTTTCGATATAGGATGTCCATGAAACTCATTTGTTGATGAGACTTCAATTCTCATATATTGAGTTTCCTTTCCTTCATTAAAACCAATATTTCTTCCAGCATCATAAATATAATAATGTGAACCTTTATTATCACCTAAATCGACTTTATAGCCTTTATTCAGACCTTCTTTTTCTAGTCTATTTCTAAAGGCAGTAACTTGTGCCACATTAGATTCACACTTACTCATATCCCAATATTGTGCTTCTTTTTTAGAAATATTTTGTGCCTGAGTTTTACATTTAGCCATCGTATGTTTAATATAAGGGGCTGAACTTGAAGTCTGCCTTCTTGCTCTTTCCTCTTTAATTTTTCCGACAGATTTAAAATTCAACCCCGTTGGATCAACCCAACTAATAGGGTTAGGACCGTATTGATAATGATTATAGCCACCTAACAATCCAATCGGGTCTTTACTAATAAACCGCCCTATATACGGCGAATAATAACGATAACGGTTGTAATGAAGCCCAGTTTCGCCATCAAAATACTGACCTTGGAAACGAATATTATTACTAATAATTTCTGAATTTTCAAAGAAATCTGATTTAGCCTGTTCTACCTTACACTCACCCCAAGCTTTGTATTGAGCTTTCCAGACAATGGCGCCTGTCTTGTTACTCATTTCTTGCGGTGTGCCTAAATGATCACAGTGATAGAACCATACATCATCAAAACCTTGGCTTTGTTTTACCGTATTCCACAATGGGTCTTTATAAATAATATATGTTTTTTCTGTCCAGTCTTGGGTTTGATGTAGTTCAATTGAGTGATGATACGCCGCCTGCAACAAAGGCACGAAACTATCTTTTTCGTAGAAATAGTGTTTTGTTAAATCAGCACTAGATTCATACGCTAAAGTATCACCATCCCAACCATAAATAATGTTCTGCTCTTGCCCTGTATGGTGATGCTTGCTTCTTTTTTGAATACGTCGACCTAAAGCATCGTAACGATAATCCGCCGTATATTGATTGTTTCTACTACGAACAAGACGTCCCAATACATCCCACTCAAGATTTAAATCACCTTGTGATGACTTTTGTCGAATCAACTGTCCAAAAGCATCATATTGATATTGTTGGTCAAGATATTCCTGCACGATGTTATTAACTAAGCGGTTATAACCAAGACCTTTTTCAGTGGCAGTGTGCTGTGAGGATTGCTCTTTGGTACTGTTATATCGATCTAAAATATTACTTGCTGGGTCAAAATTAAAAGTCTCTTTCCCAAGTTTACTAGTTGCTTCCAATAAACGCCCAACAGGATCATATTTATAATGTATAGCCCCACGACGAGTATCCTTAATGAGCGTTAACTCACCTGTTTTATCGTAGTGATATAATCGTTCAATCAATTGATTGGTATGCTGGATGGCATTATTTTGAGTTTGGGCCTGATAGCCTTTGTCATGCCCATTCAACATTAATTGCTGAGTTAAGCGCCCGACTTCATCATAACGTTGTTGTTGGCTAAGACCATTTGCATAGTGGCGTAATGTCTCTCTATGTAAATCGTCACGTTCAAAACTAACAATATCTTCACCATTTAATGCCATGCCATAGACATGTCCACTTCCATAAGACAGCCAATCTATTTTCTGTCCGTCTGGTCGGATGGTTGTAGTTCGATTATTTAATTCATCATAGACATGTTTCCACACAGCAGTTTTCTGTGTCACAACATCTTGATGATGCTCTTTAATTAAATTACCTGCTGCATCATAAAACCACTGCAAGTTAGTTTCGGCATTTTTAGCCTGAACTAGATTACCTAGGCCATCATAAGAAAATTCTTCTGTTTGCTTTTCTTCAAGCTCTTGCCCTTGATAACCATACCCTGCTGTACGTTGTTCTAAACGTCCCATACTGTCAAAAATAAATTGCTGAATACGGTCTTTAGGTGCAGCACGATCTTTGAAATCTTGACCATAAGTAGAAGCAACTTCAATACTCGTGGTTAAACGACCATTATATTCATCGTATGCATAAACAGTTTCTTTGCCATCAAAATCAATTTCTTTTACTAATCGACCCGCCGCATCATAGACAAACTCGTAACTTGCGCCATTTTCATTAGTTAAACGTTTTAAGCGACTTAGACGGTCCCATTGATATTTTAAGGTTTGATTTAATGGGTCAATACGCTTAGTAATTAAACCAGCCGCATCATATTCATAACGTGTCTGCTGACCTTTTGGGTCAATATGAACTAATAAACGACCTTCTGCATCATGAATGAAATGCTCTTCAGCGCCATCAGCGTGTTTAATTTTTTCAAGCTGACCAAAAGCATTCAACGGTAACCCTTTTGCTATAGGCTGTCTTAGTTCAGTAGTTAATTCCGTATAGAAATATTCAACTTTTTGCTTTAAAGCATTTTCAATAAATTTGACGCGCCCGCGGTCATCATAGTGCCACTTGGTCTCTTTACCTGAACAATCTGTATAACTGATTAAATTCCCTTGATCATCATATTTAAGTGTCTTCTTACCTCCTTTCGCATCAGTAATGGAAGTTACCAACCCCATTGCATTATAGGCATAGACTGTTTCGCGCTTCAGCGGATCAATTTCTTTAATTATATTTCCTGAAGCATCGTATTCTTTAAACCAACGCCCCTGTTCAGCGTCAACAAAACCGATCAGATTATCTTTTTCATCGTATTCATAATAGAAAGTCGAACCATCGGCCTGAACCATACTTAAGACATTGCCACGTTCATCATAGGTATATGATGTTTCTGTTCCATCTGTGGCAATATGCGATGTTATATTTTTTGCTTGATCTCTAAAGAACCATTCTTGCAAATTATCTGGATAAATAATTCGATAGGTATAACCAGTAATACCATAATAATATTCAGTCACGTTACCATCGATATCCATGACTGAAGTTACGCGAACATTTTCATCCCAATCTAATTTAGTAGCGGAACTATAATCATCAGCCCATTCCTCAATCGCTTTTGAACTAGGTAAAACTCCATCCCACTTTAGGTTCATCCCACGATGAGTAAGATCGGTATAACGAGTTAATAAATGAGCTTGGTATTGATATTCATAAGAAGCAGCAAACTCATTAGTTGCCTTAATTAAATCATCTTGTTCGTTATATTGATATGCTGATAGTTGTCTAATTAGTTGACCCTCTTCAACCAACCAAACTGCAACAACTTTCTGCGCATCATTAATCTGTAATGCTACATGTGCCAATATTTGTTGTTGCTGTTTAAATATAATATCTGATAAATAGCTATCACTATTTTCTAATTCATGATCATAACGTAGCCCAATACTAAATCCATTTTGGCGTTCTATGGAGGCTAAACGAAACTCATTCTTATATTTTTGATAGAAGCGAGTTTCTGAAACACCATATGAAATTGCTCTAATTTCAGGTGAGATAACTGTATAAGTGAAAGTCTCTACTTCATCATAATAACTCTGCCCAACTTTCAGCTCTGGTAAGCGAACTGGACGGCCATCACTGCCAATATACTCCCAACCGTCTTGCTCAATTGGCTCTTTTGGATGATGCACATTGTAACTTGAGCAACGAACTATTTTAGTTGTGAAAGGTGTAATCCATCGCGCCCCGAAAATAGATTGATCATACTGATATAAGTTTGATACATATGTTCTAGAAAATTGCTCTATCAATAATGGATGAATTTGTGCATCGGTATGATTTAAAAATTCAGTACCCAACGCGAATGTAATAGAGTGTGTCGTTCCACCTTTACAATTTTTACAGGCATTCGCATTATGAGTCGCTGCATGCTCATCATTAGATTTTTCTAATTTATTATTTTTCTTGTCATGCTTAACTTGTGTTGTTTGAGTTGGCTTAACTTGTGCTGATTTCTTTTTCCTAAATTTAGATGCACTCATTCTCAATACATCAAATAGCCATCCTATTGTTTGTGGCTGTGCTGTATTACCCAAACCTTTAATTTTAGTATTGGCAGTGATACCAATTTTATTAATCGTTGCACCTACATTTAATATCGGCTGCTTTAGATGTGCTGGTACTAAGGAACTAGCAACTTTAGCATTGGAGTTTGCTCCAGTTTTTATAAGAGCTTTTCCCCAGTTTTCGGTCATATAAACTAGATTTTTTCCAGCTCTTGTTAAGTCACCACTTTTTATTCCTTTAATAACGCCAGCTGCTTGCTGTTGAGCGCGGCTCGCATTTGACCCAGCGTTTGTAAATATTTGACCCTTAGTTACAACTCGAACAATTCCACCATTAATTTGTGTTGTGGCATTTTGGACCGTTGCACCACAAGTAGCTAAAATTGAATTTAGTTTGTTTAACCCTGTTTTGCAGAATTTTTCTATATCCCCTGCAACTTGGTCATTTAAATGATTAGAGATCACAACAATAACTGCTTCACCTAAAGCAGCTTTACCCACACGTTTAACTTCTTGACGAACTAAAAATAAAGCTGGACGAGCAGAAGTACGAATTGCTGTTGTTCCAGGAATAGGTGCAACCCCAATAAGGTCAATACCCATTGTGGTCCAATCCATAATATCGGCATTTTGAAAACCTTTATCATAGATATAGCAAATGTCAGAAACCACATCGATGGCAGCCATCACATTTCCAATAATTGGAACTGTTCCCATTACACTTGCCACTAAGTCTAATGTCACAATTTGATGCGTATGGCTCTTTAACCAACTATCTATTTTTTGTTTTGAATGGCTAACATCTTTAATCGCAACTTCTGTTAACGGCTTAACAACTTCTGTTTTTCCAGACATTTTCTTTCTCTATGAATTCTTTTTAAAAGGGCTTTGCAAATATTGATGAAGCGTATTATTGACCAAACTATTGCCATCAATAGAGCCTGATTTATTGAAATCATTCATTTTTTGAATAGATGTAAGTTCAATGCTGTTCCCTATTTTTTGACCTGCTTCTGAAATTGGTAAAAAGCTCTTCACTTGATCAGTTACTAATCCCTGCGCCTGAGTTTTTAACATTGGCATTAAAGCCTTTGCTCCTTCAGATTTTATGCTTTGTGCAGTTTGAATATTTTTCATAATATTCGTAGGATTGGTTAATTGTTTAGATAATTCACCAAGTTTGGACTGGGCTGTTTTACTCATTTGTGCAATTAATGAATCTGATTGCTCACTATCCGCATCATTCTTATTTGGCCACTCAACTGGACGTTTAAAGTCACTTGCAGTATCCCAAGGATCACGGTGATCTGATTCGAAGAAGACTTTTACTGCACCTGTTGCTAAGCCAGAAACTTTTGCAAATCCCTTATCATCCAGCTTGCCAGTAACCTCTTTTCCGAAGTTATCGACAACCCTATAACTTCCACCTTTTACAAACTCACCATGTGCATATTCATGAAATAACTCAAGTACACCTTGTACACGTTTTGGTGGCGGTGGCAAACTAGATTGAACACTTGCCGATGCGCCGCCTTGGAACACATGCTGTCCGGCATTGACTTGGAATTTCCCGCCAGTTTTTGGAAAGATTCCTGAACCATTTAAGGTAATTTGTGAACTTGCACCAGTAATTACAATTTCTTTAGGACTACTAATTTCAATGCAGTCTTCTGTCGAAGAAATGGTGATACCTTTATTAGCAAGCACATCTAAAGCATCTGACTGGGCTTGTATTTCTACCTTGCCTTGTGCAGCAACAGCTTTTAGTCCACTCTGAGCAGCAAAAAGGCTGAGCCTATTTTGGGCATGGGCAATCACATTCTTTTGAGTACTTATATTAATGCTGTCTCCAGCAATCTGATTAATTTGTGCATCAGCCGAGATGTGAATATCTTCTGAACTACTTAGAGCTATACCATCCGGTGAACTCAAAAGAAGTAAAGCTTTTTCAAATTTAGCGATTTGCTGCTGAATTTGTGAGGCAAAATCTTTTAACTGTTCAATCGATTCTATTTCATCGGTTTTCTGGTTTTTAGCAATGTCACTCAGTGCTTTACTGTTAGTTTGACTACCCTCAAGTTGCTTTTTCGCAACTTCGGCATCGAGGTGATCTCCTTTAGCGTTATCCTGTTTATGGGTGGATACCAATAAGCCTTGCCCAGCGCGCAAAGCTCCCCATTGGTCCGTGCGCAGTTCAAAACCTTCTCCGCGGTCTTCACTTTCCGCTTTATCTTTAGGATGGCTCAATTTCCCCAGATTTAACTGGCTTGCACCATGACTGCTTTGTAGCTGGGTACTAATTTGTCCCGGTGTATCATCAAATCTGAGTTGCCCAAACCCACCACCTGACACTTCTTTAGAACGGATACCACTGAGCTTTTTAGTATCAGGAAGCTTACCTTTGTTATCAAATTTGGTTGGATGGCGCTGGGCCTCATGAATTCGGCCCATCACAAATGGTCGGTCGATATCGCCATTAAAGAAGTCAATAACGACGATCTCACCGATACGCGGTAAAAACCGCGCACCATAACCTTCTCCAGCCCACGGCGTTAGAACGTCAATCCAAGCTGAATCGGTGTCATTGTTGTTGGTTCCTGCTCCACCATCATGGCTATGGTCATCACTACGCGTAAATAGGAAGCGGACTTTAATACGCCCCCACTCATCTACATAGATTTCTTCGCCTTCAGGACCCACCACTTTTGCGCGTTGTGGATGAGTGACTGGACTATGAATTTGCGGGTTATAAGCTGGTGTTGTTGGAATATGACGACGTTGTAAAATCAGTTGATTCGCTTGGCGTTCATCACTGTTCTCAGGGTTTTGTATTGCCCAGTTACTTTGCGCCAATAAACCATTAATTTGGTCATTTAAATCTTTAGGTAAGTTGTTCTGATTGAAAAAACTTTTAGAGATAATCAAAAAGCTTCTATCTGTGCTTTCATGCTGATCTATTTCTGGATGTTCATTTAATTCGAAATAGTAGCCCACATAGGCATCGCGGACTGTCGTTTGCGCAATAAACCGCTTAGCCTGTGCCTCGTAGTAATTGTGGAGGTTCTGGTTTAATCGTTCAACTTGTTGATTTCCAGATTTAGTAACCCCATCCTCACCCTTTAAGTCACCAATCCATGCAGGCGCATAGTTCCAAGCTTGCTCCAAGCCAAGTGTAGCATTGTCATATTGTTCGCTATGCTGATGCTTACTTTGAACACTTCCAATCCCTTCTTCTTGATCTAATATTTCTGCTTGCCAACGTTGTATATGCATAACATTGGGTTGAAGGGAGCGCTCAGCAGTTAAGCGAGTCATACTGTCATATTGTTCGACCGCACTACTACGGTGGTAACGAATCGTTTTACGGTCTAAAGGCTGATATTGACTATTGGCATCAATTAACCTGAGTTTCTGAGCTTGAATAGGTGTATCGGTACTTGGAACAATATGCTGAGCTTCATCAATGAGCCAACTGATATTTTCACTACGAAGTAAGCGTGTAAGGAAATTCCAGTCACTTTCGTTATGTTGCATCACAAAAGGACGCACTTCATAAGTTTGTGTTAGACCGCTTAAATCTAAACTTAAACTTGCAGCAAATAGCGGATTTTTAGTTTGCCATTCTTTAAATAATATTTCCCATATCTCAACCACGCTTTTATTCATAAATACACGTGAATTACGGCGATATTTCCATAATGCGGTTGGATCTTCTAAGGTCAGCTTATATAAAGTTAGACTTCCATCTGATTGGCCCTGTTGAGCATGAGTAATAATGCCTGTAACGCGAGTTAATTCACCTCGCTCCGTCACAATATCTACAGCAGCCTGAACACCAATAAAAGATTTAAGTTGAATCGTTGCATTTGTCGATAGGCATAAAAGTTCTGCTTTTAAACCATCATTGAGTGCATGTACACCATCAATTCTTTGCAGAAATACTTGGGCATTCAATATCGGAGACGTAAATTGAACATGAATAGCACGTTTCTGCGGGCTAATACCCAAACTATCTAAAACTTGATGAATACTGTTCAACATCTTTATAGGACTAAATTATATTTTGCAGTATTTTATAAAATACATACAAATCTGTCTATTTCATTAGCAGTGAATTTTAAGTGTAAGAGACACTTCTTATCAGTGCATAAACAATATTTTCGAAACTTAAATATAATAAAAATAATGTTTAATTTTATATATTAAGCTTAATTTTTAGCTTATATTTTTTTAAAAATAAGATAAAGAATCTATTACTTAACAAGATAGAGGTAACAAAAAACAATACTTTTCAATCTTTTTGTTTTTTATATTCTTTTTCAAAATTAATTAAAAAATTTCTTATATCTATAAATCTAGGTAGAAAAAGTCTTTTATTGAATGTTTGGTTTAAAATATTTATACATTTCAAAAGACTAATTAATTTAATTTTAGGAAAAGAGTCATCAATGTTGAGTGTTCTAAGCTGTCTGTAAACTTTATTGACAGCCATGTTTTTATAGTTAATTACGGTTTGATAGGCGTGTGAATAGGTATTTTTAGTCTCGTAAATAGCTTTAGATAATAGATAGTTGAGTCCTGTTAAATTAGTATGTAAATAATAAGTACTTTAAAACTATTTCATAAAAACTGTAGATGAATCTGAATATAAGAGGACATTTAATGAAGAACTTTCTCACCAAGAAAATGTACGCAACTAGAGCTTTATTTTTTGCTGTAGGTGTTACGGCTTTGAATGTTTCCCCTATTGTTATTTCTACTACTCATGCAGCGACAGAACAAAAAATGGATAATTTATCGACTACACTTTCATTAATTTTTGCAGATAAACCCATAGAAGCTTCTTTATTTAGCCCTCAATTTTTAGGACAAGTTCCCATCACACAAATTCAAAAAATCGTTGATGATTTAAAAGTCTCTTTAGGTGCTCTTAAAAATATTAATGTTTCAAATGGCTCTGGGACTATTGATTTCGAAAAGGGAGAATTACCCATTTCAATTAGCTTAAATGAGCAAGAACAAATTAGTACTCTTTGGTTTAGTGCGCCTCATTTTAAGACAATAAGCCTAGACGAAATGGTTAAAGGTCTACATGAAAATGCGATCGGTAAAACTTCTCTTTTAGTTATTGTAGATAACAAGCCTGTGGTTGTAGAAAATGATAAAATCCCTATGGCTGTCGGTTCGACTTTTAAGTTACTGGTTTTAAAAGCTTATGAAGATGCAATAAAAAAAGGCGAATTAAAAAGAGAAGCTATTGTTTCTTTAAAAGAAAAGAATCGCTCATTGCCAACTGGAGTTTTACAAAACTTGCCTGCTGGTACGCCTGTAAATCTCGAACTTCTTGCGCAGTTAATGATACAAATTAGCGATAATACAGCAACCGATAGCTTGATAGAGGTATTAAAGAAACCTCGTATAGAAGCGTTGTCACCTAGAAATTCTCCTCTGCTGACGACACGAGAGCTATTTCAACTGATTGATTCAAGTAATGAAAAGCTCAGAAATAAGTTTAAAACAGGAACAAAGTCGGCTCGTCTAGAAGCACTCGCTGAGCTAGACAAACTACCGCTACCAAGTGTGAGTAGCATTGGAAAATCGGCTACTTGGCAAGATGCTGAATGGTATATGTCAGCCAATGAGATTTGTCCTCTTCTTGAAAGTGTTCAAGATGCTCCTGCTCTGAATAGTTCCTTAAATCCACTTTTTAAAAATTTAAATTGGCAAAAGATCGGTTTCAAAGGTGGTTCCGAATATGGCGTCATCAACTTCTCCGTGATTGGAAAAACTCAAAAAGGCCATAAAGTGTGTGCCGTATTTACCGCAAATGGAAATGAGCCACAACCCGAATCAAAACTAGCAATATTATTTACAGGCATACTTCAAGCTGTTGATTCTATGAAACATTAAGAGTAAAAGCCCATCATGATTAGAAGTTTTTTTAGCACCTCCTTATGATGGGCTATTTTGATTTAGAGTTATTCAAAGAATAATCGTAAAAGTATTTTAATTAAACTGAACAATAGATAGAAATTCGCTATAAATATTAATCTATTTATAAAAGATGCTAAAAATGAAAAAAGTTCTCTTGTTTGACCTAGATCAAACTATTCTTAACCGAAATGAATCACTTTTAAAATTTCTTAACTGGCAAGTAAGCTACTTAAACTTGGTACCCCATGAGCTAAAAAAATCTTTTATTAACCGATTCATAGAGCTAGACAATAACGGAAGCGTTTGGAAAGATATTGTTTACAGTCAATTAATTAAAGATTTTAATATCAAAAAATATGATACATCTGAATTGCTGCAATCTTACATTAATGATTTTAATAAATTCTCTACAGCATTTGAAAATGCTCCAAAAACTATTCAAAATCTTCATGCTCAAGGGTACACATTAGGCTTAGTATCCAATGGAAAAACACCTTTTCAGGAGAAAAATTTTTATGCTTTAGAATTAACGGACTATTTTTCGATTATCGTGATTTCTGAAGCTATAGGTTTAAGAAAACCAGATCCTGAAATCTATTTATACACTTGCAATCAACTAGATTGTAAGCCATCAGATTGTATTTTTATTGGAGACAATCCCAAAACAGATATAGAAGGTGCCAAAAAAATTGGTATGAAAACAATATATTTTCATCCAACTCTTACCCTTCATCCTTCTCTTTCAGATGCAAGTATTCATCATTACGATGAACTCGAAGAAACGGTTAGAAGGTTAATTAATCCGCCTCATTTTTAATCTAATACGCACTATATGAAAAAGGCTAATTTAAATAATTAGCTAAATTATTTATCTTGTTTTATATCGTATGAATATTTTTGAAAAAACGAAGTCTTGAATATTATAGATAATACTTGCAGGAAAAAATGATGGAAATTTCATTAAGATTCGCGACCCCTGCCGATCTCAAAGTTATAAACGAACGCTATGCCGAGATTGATTTCGTACCATCACATGATGATGAACTTATTGTACTAGCTTCTATTGATGAGAAAATTGTTGGTCAAGGTAGAGTTGTGGGTATTGATGCTAACAGTGGCGAGCTTGGCGGAATTTATGTTTTTCCGGGCAATGAAGGATTAGGAATCGCCCGTAAGGTAGTTGATTTCTTAATTAAAAATTCAGATTTTTCTATGCTTTACTGTTTACCCTTTGCCGAGTTAGAAGGCTTTTATGGCTCTATGGGTTTTGCTGCTGTGAAAGACATGGCTCAGGTTCCAGAAGCTGTGCTAAAAAAACATGAGTGGTGTAACAGTAATTACGACAAACCGGTTTTGCTTTTAGAAAGAAATAAATAAAAGAATATCTATAAAAAAACCGCCCCAGAAGGCGGTGGCTGAATTTAAACCAGCAATATATAGAAATATGGTGGACGAATACTTCTATATTCTTTTACGAAGGAGTTTTATTGGTTTTCATAAAATCTTCCGATTTAAAATATTTAATAATCATATCTGCATGCTCTTCTTTAGGAGGAGCAACAGTCACAGGAAATGATTCTTTAGAAATTTTAAATCCGTGCGGAATTAATTGTGAAATTGGTGGAAATTTAGGTTTTCCGCCATCGGTAATTCGCTCGATAAAACTTGCTAACCAGAGCAAATACTCTCCTTCGTTTTCAAACTTCGGCATTACACTTAGATCAACTTTGACTTTACATTCACTAAGAGGCTTCGTGAGCTGCTCGTCAAAATCAATATAATTGAACTTAAGTTTAAACTCAGTCCCTTTAATGGCCTTACGTATCTGACTGATTAAACAATTCAGATTTTGTGTAAGGTCATTGGTGAATAAGTCGTCTTTTTTAATATTCTTATAAACCTTTTCAGCCACGGCTAAATACTTTGGCATTTTTACCCTCCTCAATCTCAATTGTTATAAAGTTTTGATCTTAAAATGTTTTATGGTTCTGATTATGATTAAACAAATGTAAAGGAGTGAAACAATATTATACTCAAACGTAAGTAGTTAAAGCTTTATGTAAAGACTATTGAACAATCACCTAAAAAAATTATGGTTTTGATAACTCATCCGCAATTTTTTTTAAAAATATTATTATCTTTTGAAATATTTATTTTCAATTAAAATTTACCATTTGGTAAAATTAATAGGGTCTCATTTGCTGATCTCGTCTTACGAGTCCTAAAACTGATCTACGAACTCTTATTTCATCTTCAGAAAATGGTAAATGCTCTTTTAGCTCATCTATAGAAAGTGAATTATTTTCTATTAAAAAACAGTCTTGTTCGGTCGTCCAACGTGAAGCTATTGATTCAGTTTGTTTCCAGTAACGTTTCATATGCCCTAGTAAATTAATCAGTCTAAAAGCTTACGATGAGTGCAAGCTTTTTATAGATTTTGTGCAAAAAGAAGAATAGGAATAGTACCGAAATACTCAAAAATAAAAAAGCCAAACACCTCAATAAAACGCTGTTTGGCCTTTCATAAAAACTGGCTTAATCCAACTCTAATTGTTGTCTCAACTTTAAAATATCGACTAGTCCTTTATCCCTTTTTTGAGATAAATCGATATCTTTATAATGTGTTAAAAGCTCTTTAGTTTGTTCTTCTAGCAACTCAGTAGTTTCTTCAGAGTGCTGAAAATTTTGCATATCATTCCACCATTCGGTCATAGGTGGTCCTAAATGGTGAATTGCCTCTTTAAACCCCTTCTGATTGGCAAGTTCCATATTTATATAGGGGCCAAATAAAGCCCATCTCAGCCCAGGCCCACTGGTGATTGCGATATCAACATCTTCTGCCGAACACACCCCTTCTTTAACCAGTGAAAACGCCTCTCGCCACAAAGCAGCTTGTAAACGATTTGCTACATGCCCTTTAACTTCTTTATTTAAAACAATCGGATGCTTACCCAAACTTTGATAAAACTCGGAAGCTTTCTTTAAAATTTGCGGATCTGTTAATTTTCCACCCACAATTTCAACCAAAGGTAATAGATGAGGTGGGTTAAATGGATGACCTAAAAAAATACGCTCGGGATGAGTTGCATCTTTTTGAAAGTCAGAAACTTTTAGACCTGAAGAGCTTGAAGCAATTAGTGTTTTTTCAGGGCAATATGAAGTGATTTCTTGATATAAATTTTGCTTTAAATCTAACCGTTCCGGTGCATTTTCTTGAATAAAATCAGTATCAATCACCGCATCTTTTAAGTTGTTGTAAAGCTCTAAATTTAGGAAAATATCTTGTAAATGATGACTTGAATCTGTTTGCTGATCTAAAGCGAGTAAATCACTAAGATTTGCCTGTATTCTCTTTTTAAATAATTCTTCGTCTATTGGATAAGGGTCATACACCTTTACCTTAAAGCCTTTATATAAAAATAATGCTGTCCAGCTTGCACCAATGATACCGACACCAACCACACCGATTGTTTTAATTCCTTCCATATTTTCCTCGTGACCTTATTACTTCAAAACTTTTCTTATTCCTTGCATGACTATAAAAATAGTCGACTTCTTACCTTTTCTCAGTTATTCAAAGCCAATTTATAATAAGCACGCCTAACCAAAACTTCATACCATTATTGTACTTTTCTTGCATTACCTTCATTTTTTAAGCAAATTTTGGCTACTGCTTGCAGCCCTATAAGCACTAAGGGTGTATGATTGGCAAGATTTTGAGCCATTTAACTTTAATATGACAAATACATTTTCTGACCACAAGCAAGTTGAAGTGGTATCTACTTTTGCTGAACTTGTGAATACACATTTTCAGGGAAATAAGAATGCTATTTGTTGGTACAGAAATTTGGTGGGCGACTTTAAAGAAATTGTGGCTAAACTTGAGTTAAAAGAAAATATTACCGAAATTTCTACTGAAGACCTGTTAGCACTTGAGCTTTCAGAACAAGGTGATTTGGCTCGAGATATTATTTTAAAAGACATGCAGCTCTTAACTGATATGGGTGCATCACCTGTACTTAATTTACTTAAGCATTATGAACGTGATGAAGAGCTCAATTTTATTTCAACAGATGTCTATTCATTTCATGTTGATCGTTCCCCTATTGAAACCGACACATTCTTATGTACTTATCACGGTGCGGCTAGTGAGATTGTGCCCAATGATCAGGTTGAACAAAAAGTTTTAATTCCTGAAATTAGAGAAAAGCTCAAAGCTTTACATGACGGCCCAGAAGCCGAATTTGAAAGCTTTTTAGCAGAGTATTTTTTTGATTTACATTATCAGCCTAAAGCCCATGCCCAACCTATAAATTTGGGTACAGGACACTTATGGCGCTTAGCAGTAGATCATCCAACTCAAAAGGTTTTACCGTGTGTTCATCGGGCACCTGTTGAAAAAGATGGTGAATATCGGCTTCTACTGATTTGTTAGATATTTCAATATCTTATATAGAACCAGTCAAAAACCAAAAATTACTTTTAGAATCGTGAAGAATTTCTGGTCGTTAAACCACAGTAAAAAGATAAATCTGAACATTTATCAAAAATAAAATAATAAAAAATTATGATTTAAAGTAGTTGACCCTCACGTAACGTAAGCCCCTAGCATAAAACACGCCTAAGGAAGAAGGAGCTAAAAAGATGCTGTTAAAAGTTGGTGAATTGGCTAAGCAAACAGGACTTACTGTCCGTGCTCTTCATCACTATGACGATATCGGTTTACTTCAGCCTTCGGCCCGTTCCGATGCTGGTTATCGACTATATACCCCTAAAGACATTACTCGTTTGCATCAAATTCAAGCATTACGAGGGCTGGGTATGTCGCTAGCCGAAATCTATACGGTTCTTGAAGATCCCAATCTAGCACTTTTACCGATTATTGATCGGCAGATTCAAGCAATTGATCAAAGACTGGCAGAGCAGAAAAAATTGCGAAATCAGCTAGGACAATTGAAATCTCAGCTCATCAATGGTGAAGAACTTGATTTGGAGGATTGGCTAAATATGCTGGAGCTTATAGCAATGTACGAGAAATACTTTACGCAAGAAGAACTTGAAAAGCTTACATTTTTACAATCAGGTACTAAAAGCCACCAAGAATGGCAAGAGTTAACTCAAGCTGTAAATACGGTATTTAATTCTGGCGAATCATCTAGCAGTGAAACCGCTCAAAAGCTCGCCCATAAGTGGATGAAAACACTTGAGCAGAATACGCGCACAAATCCAGAATGGCTTGTTAAATTAAATAACATCAATTCAGCCGAACCTGAATTCCAGGAAAAATTAGGAGTAATGCCAGAAGTTGTTGAGTTTTTACTTAAGGCCTTTTCAGAGAGTAAGCTGAGTATTTTTGCTCGTTATTTATCTGATAATGAGTTTGCTTTTTTAAAGGAAAATTATGTTCGCGAAATGAAAAAATGGCCTCAACTATTAGTCGATATTGAGAAATTGATTGACGCTGAGGTTAAACCGAATAGTGAAGGAGCAAAACGTTTGGCACAGCAATGGCTCTCTATGCTACAAGGTTATACTGGCGAAAATCCAAGCACTCAAGAAAAGATCCGTTCAGCAATGCAAAATGAACCAAACCTTGCTGACGGTACTTGGCTCAAACTGGTTACCCTACACTTTCTAGAAAAAGCAGTAGCAGCATTCAAGCATAGTGCTTAGTTCTATCTATCAATTTAAATGGCTCTTTTTCAGGAAGAGCCATTTACCCGTAAATATGATTAAAGTAAAGAAACAGTTTCAGGATTTTTAGTCATAAAATTTAATATTGCAGACTGTGATTTAATACTAACTAAATGACTTCGAAATTCATTTTATAATTCTGTCCATTCTCGCAATTGCATAAGTAATGTATTCAAAATAATATTCAGACAAATAGATTATAACTTTACATATTGTTTAGCTTATAGATCAATACTAAGAAGACTGTGAAGTTAAATTTAAAATGAATCATTTTGGCAGTTAAAGCCATCCATATTTAATTAGAGAAACATTTGATATGAAAAAATATTTATTCTTACTTTTACTGAGTTTTTACTCAATTCATTCATTTGCTTCGGACAAACTACATGGCAGTGTTTGGAAAACTATTGATGATGCCACCAATCAACCGAGAGCGCTGGTAAGATTTAGCCAAGACAAAAATGGAGTTCTATCCGCAAATATTGAAAAAATCCTTGTTCCAAGCGAAGCCAATAAATGTACGATGTGTGAAGGGACTTATAAAAATAAATCTTTAATTGGTTTAACCATTGTCAAAAATTTAAAAACGTAGGTCAAAATAAATATGACAAAGGATCTATTCTCGATCCTCAGTCAGACAAGACTTATCGCTTTAGTGTAACCGTATCACCAGATGGGGAAAAACTTACCGCTCGTGGCTACATTGGTATTTCTGCAATTGGCCGAAACCAAACATGGTATCGAGTTAAATAATCCATGAGTAGCTTGTGACCAACTCTCTGAAGCTACTCACCGATCATAATTACGGTCTATATATGCACTATGTAAATTCTATATTTAGACCGTATTATGACCGATACTTGGCCTGAATCATCAGCATGATAATGACGAATAGCGAAGGTATGGCAGCAATCACAAATAAATGGGTAATGACCAGAAATTGAGAGAGATAACCGCCAAATAACGGCCCAATGACAGAACCCAAACGAGCGATTCCAATACTCCAGCCCACCCCTGTAGTACGAAGTGAAACTGGGTAATAACTGGCCGACAAAGCATTAATGGCAGGTTGCCCACCAACAATGGCAAAGCCAGCAATAAAAATGATAATAAACAATAAAACGATATGACTAACAGAATAGCCAATTAAAGCAACACTAATCACTGCAACCAGAAAAACAGGAATTAATACTTTATAAAATCCTGTCTTATCAATTTTAAAGCCCATCACCACACTACCAATCGTACCGCCTAATTGTAGAGTGGAGCCGATCAACAATGCCTGATTTAATGAAAGCCCGGACTCTTTGGCCAAAGTCGGTAGCCAATTTGCCAGAAAATATAAACTGATCATATTTAAAATACTGATGATCCAGATGGAATAGGTAAAAAACGCACGCTGATTTTTAAATAACTCAAGCGGTGACTTTTTAACCTGAACCTCAGTATTATTGATGATTTTTATCTCTGCATTGAATGTTAATGCTGGATAAAACTTCTTCAACCAAAACAAAATTTTGGAGCTATTTTTGCTATTTTCACTTAAAAAATATAAAGATTCTGGCAACTTAAAGAATGTGATAAAGAAAATAATTAAAGGGATAATACCGCCAAAATAAAAAATCGCCTGCCATCCTCCCCAAGGAACTAGTAAGGCTGATATTCCGCCCCCCAACATTGCCCCTACCGTATAGCCACAAGAAATGACCATCATGGTAAAAATACGAGATTTATATGGAACAATTTCGGAGCTATAAGCCATCACATTTGGCATGATACCGCCTAAAAAAATTCCTGTAACAAAACGGATTACGGTCAATTGCTCAATATTGCCTACATGTGGTGTCAACAGCATTAATATGGAGAATATAAAGGTCGAGATCAGTAGTATCGGACGGCGACCAAAACGATCAGAAAGTGAACTTAATAAAAATGATCCAACAAACAAACCAAACAAACTTGCACTAAACACAACTCCCAACATCGATTTTTGAACACCCCATTCTTCTATAATCAGTGGGGCTGCGTAAGCCATGGACTGAATGTCATACCCATCCATAATCATTAGTAATAAGCAGGTGGCCAAAATAAACTTTTGATAAGGTCCAACTTTCTGCTGATTGATCAAATCACTTAATACAATTTCTTTCATGGTATTCCTTTCTCCATGACTCGCTTTAAATTAATTCCATTTTAATTATGATATACGTAATCTATTTACGATTAGCGTAAAAATAAAATAGCAATATTATCGCCACAAAGTCAAAAATATTAATTTTTATAATATAAACAGTAGGTTATATCGAATTATTTGATCTAACCTGAGTAATGAGCTCACATCATTGCAGGGTGTATAAGAGGTGGTCCCACATGTTTGAACAACTAAAAGCTTATTTATAAGTGATACTCTGCTCTAGTTAAGCTACCTTATTT
>NZ_JAALLK010000027.1:0-19786 GCF_011075215.1 Acinetobacter sp. EKM10A
ACGGTCGCCTTTTTATCCGTGGCCAGTACTCCAAGTGTTTGGATCTCATATTGACTGTAAGAACCAAACAGAACGCCACGGCCAGAATAATTTTCTTTAACTTCAACATAAGTTTCTGTCTTAGGATCCCAATTCGTTTTAGAGATCCGCTCACAAGTAAATGAATGAACGGCGTCCGCTAAATCTTCATTAAATGCTTCAGCAATATCTGCCTGAATTTCGTCACGTAAACTCATTAGATTTTCCTGACAAAAAATACAGCTTTTCGTTTGATGTAAGGCTTAATCAAATCAAGAATGAATTGCTCAATCGCACTAAGCTTTACTGATCCGTCCTGATATTCCTTTTCAGTTTCAACCGTATCAGCTTTGACTTTCTTACGTTTTAGTGCCTGTTCCTGCCCTTGATATAGATCACCTTTCATAATGCCCTTGATTATTTGATATGAGGCAGTTTTTAGAGGTTCAGGAACTTGGGTAACGTCTTCATAAGGCTTTACGTTACGTGCTAACAGATATGCCTCGGCCATTTGGAGGAATTGAGCCTTATCACTGGCAGATAAAGCATCAAAGCCTTCAACATGTTCTATCGCTTCTTGTTCAGTGATAAAGCTCATGAATTATTCCTTCGGAATTAATGCTAAAAGTTCATCTTTTTTAGCACCTGCTTCAAATGCAATGCCTTTTTCAGTTAGTACAGCTCGAAGCTCATCTACTTTTAGACCAGCATAGTTAATTGGTTGTGGTTGAGTATCACTTGGTTTTTGGTCATCTTCGGGTGTTTGAACACCTTCACCTGATTCAAGTTCAGCAATACGTGCTTTCATTGCTTCGGTATCATTTTGAAAGGCAATAAATTCGCCCTTTACTGTTGTCAGTTGTTCTTCGAGCTCAGCAATTTTTGTTTCTGTCATTTGTTGTCTTTCCCGTGCACGGTTAAATGATGAAAGTCCCATATGTGGATCTCCAAAAAGATAAGGCGGAGTTACCCGCCTTTTTGTTATTTGATCTTGTGCTTGAATGCCACAATACGGATCTGTTTAGGATCGTAGACACGTTCCCAGTTTGCAGCAGTTGCTAGACCAGCATTATTAGGTGCAATACCTGTATCACCTGCCCATTTAATGCCACGAGGATGTAGCACAAAGTGACGGCGGTTAATAAGAATGTCAGTACCCGCTAAACTGTCACGGTCAGTCTCTACACCAACTGGTGCCCCAATATCTTGGAAACCAATCGCGCCATAACCAAACAAGTAAGAAGTAAATACGTCGCCTTCAACTGGCATGCCGTCATCTACAATCACACGGCGATCCATAAAAGTTTTGTAAAGCACCACACCATCAGCATCACGCACAGTTTCAATTAAACCTTGTTTGGCTAGTGCTGCCATTGTGAATGAGTGCATTGAAATCGCTGTTAATTTATCAACAGCATCACCCAGTTTATAAGATGCATCGATAAATGAATGACCATCAATTACAGCAGCTGCTCCAGTACCAGCCGAAATGTCATGCGTATTACCTGCCATGCTTGCAGACCCAAATACACCTTTAAGTGTATTTACGGTAAACCCCTGAAATTCGCGTGCCCAATAATCTGCTACAAGATCAGCAATCGCACCCAATGGGTCATCTCCAGATAATGCTTTAGATAAATCATTTGCCCCCCAAGCCTTACCACGGGCATGCAAAATAGCAATATCTTTACCAGCAGTGATGTTATTTACACCAAGAGCTTTACCATCTGAAAGTACTTCAGACTCACCGCTTAAATCATTCCAGAAAGGAATATTTACTGTAGTGCCTCCTTCTGTACCAAAAGCGACTTTTTCATCAAGCTCCCCAACAATGCCTGACTGCCATAAAGCAGACTTTTCGGCAGTCTTATTTAATACGTACGGAGTAAATAACTCAGGTACGATTACATCAGCAATTTTTGTCTCAGCCATTAGGCTTTACTCCTTAAAGTTTAATACCGTGTTTTGCCGCTAGCTCTTTAGCTAGTTGCGGATTTTCATTTCGTAATTGCGCCAATTTGGTCATATTTACCGAGCCATCGGCTTTGAGAATGTCTGGCTGACCTTTTGAATTGTTGCTACCCGGTGCGCCCATGCCATTAGGCTTAGGCCAGTAATACGGTTTCTGCTCGCGTAGAGATTCAACCCATTCTTTTGGAGTCATTGGTGTCTGACCATCTTTACCAATGACTACTTCCCCGTTTTCATCAACTGCCACAGCCTTGCCATTTTCATCTAATGCAAACTTTGTCTGTGCTAAAAAGGCAATATCAGGAGTCGCTTCTGGCAATGCTTCAAGTTCAATAGCAGCCTGCACAATTTGGCTCTGTACTACTGATTTCTTAAATTTCTCGGCATAGGCTTCAGCTTTATCTGCACGTTCTTTTTCGGCTTTCAGTAATTTTTCATGTTCTTCGCGCATCTTCTCGGTACGCTTCTGAATCACTTCGTTAACCTTGCCGTCTGCGATTAATTTGGCCTCTTCATCTTGGTCAAGTTGAGCAAAGACTTTTTTAACAATTTCAGGATCAATCCCTTCAAATTGTTTCTGAAATTTTTGAAGTTCCAACTTTGCGTTCTTAGCAGCATCTCGCTCGCTTTGAAGTGCAGATTTCAAACCTTTTGGATCTTCATAACCTTCCAAGTCAAGGCGAAACTTCCCGTTTTCCTCAACATATAGAGCACGGTGCTCTTCTTTGATTGCATCAAGTGAATCAACAATAAATGGCAATGACATGTTCAAACCTCTCGTTTGATTGGGGTAAAGCCTTATCTCAAGGCATTAAAAAAGCACCCGGAGGTGCTAAGGTTAAAAATTAAGTTCTAATTGATGAGTGCAATCGCTTTTAATCTTTCAAAAGTAAAACCATAAATTGCCATGGCTCTTGAAATCTTAATTTGAAGAAAAGGCACCAGAATTAATTTTGTGCTCAGAATATATTGAGCATCTGACATATTGATTTGCTTTTCAGACATTTGTAGTACCTTTAGCTACGTTTACTTTTTATTCCAAACCTCTGATCTAGGTTCATCACCAACTAAGCGGATGCCTTGAGGACCACCTACATCAAATGTTGCCGTGATAGTCGCTGGACCCTCAAAAACACTACAATTCATTTTTACAGCGGTTAATCCAACTAATGGAATACCTGTTTCCTCGTCACAAAGAGCAAGATGAGAAGATTTATCTGAAACTCTTTTAAGTACCAAATGTCTAACTTTTGATTCACTCATAAGCCAAACTCCATAAATGACAAAAGCGCCATTTGGGCGCTTATATAGGTGAAAATTGTGTCTTAAGTGAGTTTAGAATTACCTGTAATCGGCAATAATTACTCACAGTTAAATCCAGTTCCAACAAGGTCTTTTTTCAAATTTGAAACGAGATTTTGTTGTTCCTGCTGTTGTCCACTAAGATAATTTTTATCTAGAGTCTCTGCACCATCAATAGATTTATAAAGCTCTTTAGATTCCTCTAAATTGTCTTTTAAAAACGTGGTGAGGTTTAGTTTCGCCTGGGCAGCTCTACATAAATTATTTTTAGCTTCTAAACCTTGAGTAGCCTGTTTTACTTGACCAGTTGCAGGATCAAAAGAATATGCATTTGCCATTGCTGACTCCAAAGCTTCAGACAATCGATCATATTCTTTAAGATATTTTTGACTTGGTTCAGCTAAACAAGTGATGGAAATTAGGGTTAGACATACAAAAGCTATTGTTTTCATATTGTATAAATTCTGATGTTTTAAAAAATATAACATAAGAAAAATTACAGACCCAACTTTTTAAAAGCTTTTTCATCCAACTTTCTCAAATCATCTAAGCTATATAAACGGCCTTCAGGATCAAAGAACTTTTCAAGATCAAATTTCCCTTCTTTATAAAGTTTGTACCTCTTTGGCCCTAGCCACTCCTTTTGAAAGAAATCATCTGTCTTTTTGAAGAACTCTTTAAAAGTGGTGTTGGCATCCAATTGACCTATTAACTGGCTACGCTCTTCTTTGGGGATGTCTTTAACTCTACGTTCGTCCATGACAAATGGCCGTTCACCGATAAGTTGACCATCTTTTTTAACTGGTACTAGTTCGCTGCGACAATTAGGATGCAACGGCGGTACACGTTTTGCCGGATCATCAATCCTCCAGACAGTACCGTCTAAATGAGCACAAAGCTTAGATGTTCTTCCATCCAATACACTAATAAAACGAACATACTCAAAACCTAACTGTTTGAAAGTATCTAAATACGTTTGATTAGCAACATGACTACGAACTGTTCTTACGGTACGTTCAATATCCGTCTTAGAGCTACTTAAAAGCCCATCCTCATAATTAAGCCGTTTGGTACCACGAATACGCTGAACAATTTCCTGATTTGTTTTACCTGAGTTGATACCATCCCGAATTGCATACTCAACCTTTTGACGGGCATTTTCAGCAATTCTTGATAGTAGATCATCAACAAGAGCCCCACCTACCAATGGTATTTTTTTAGCTGCTGCATATACCTTTTCACCATTTGGCTTTTTGATCTTGCCGCCATATAGCTTCGCCATGTAATTGGCTTCATAAACAGCCAAGGCAGTAGCAGAAACAGCGAAAGCTTCAGGTAATGCAGTGTTTATTGCAGTAAACCACTGAGCAATCAGATCACGAACTTCCTTCAGATTTGACGTTGTGTACTGTCCACTTGCTAGAGCCATCTTTTCAGAATCATTTAATTCATCAAGCAAATCCCGAAGCTTTGCCAACATTAATATTGACTCATCATTAAAGATTTTTAATAGCTCTTTAACAGATTGAGAAGACACCCGATATAAGTACGCCTGATGTTGGGTAAGTACTTCAATCAATGATTTATCTTCTTTTGAAGCCATACATCACCTCTACAAAGGAGTGTTATCTCGCTCTATTTCTACCCGCTTCACTTCTTCCTGATAGTCGTGAGCTGGTAATTTACCTGTCATCAGGTATTCCCAATATGTGCGGAAAGAGTTTTTCCCTGAAATAGCACCCTCATAAAGCTGTTTTGCAAGATTAATATCCGTGACCTGCACAATAAACTCAGGTTCAACCGTAAATGAATATTTTGTCGAATCCAGCTTTAACCACTGCGCTGCATACTTAATGGCTTGTTCAATTGCTGCAGCTGCACACATCACGATACTGTGAAGACTTGCTTGCTGATCGTCTTGCCGTGCACGGCGCGCTTCACCTGATTCCTGTGTATTGGTATCAACTACTTTAGCCCCAGCTTCTAATGCTGAATTTTTTTGCGCATCCATTTCCTTTTTAGTGAGTTCAATGCCGCTACCTGAAATTTCCAAATAACCACATTGTGAATTTGGAGGAAGACTCCAGACAGCCATAACACCAGTAACGCTAATATCTTCATCACCCTCAAGTCCATTAATCCAAGGCTGCGGATGAGCTGTATGGTGAAGTGACTGGTAATAATCTGCACTAAGTTGGTAATACTTCAGAGCAGCCTTGGCCATTGTCAAAAGCGGTATGGTACCTACATCCGGAGAATTACTAGTGGCACCGCAGAAAACAAATGGTGTGAAAGGAAGTTGATTACCGCCGAGATCAGGAGTTTTATCCTCCACATTTGAACCATCGAACAATCGGACCGCTAATGCTCCATCATCCATAGATAGAACGCGGTGAACCGTTTTAGTTTCGTGCCCGAATTCATCTTCACTATTATCAAATTGCTCCTCGAGCACTAACAGTTTTAAATCCTTTCGACCACCGATACTGTTTTCCTTCCAGTTGATAATAGATAACGCATCATATAAGGCGAAATATGGCACTCCTTTAGCATCAACATCAACAAGCAGCCCACAGCGCCCAAACTCTAGCAACTCTGAACAAATGCGAATAAAGAGCTGTTTAAGCCCAAAACCGTCATTTGTTGCATTCTCTATCAAACCTTTAAGTAGAGAACTTTCAATCACAATATTCGGCTCAAGCTTTGAAACTAAACCAATCATCGTACGTAATGAATCCTGAACCCATAATGGATACTGAGCTCGACTTAGATAGGCTTTATAAATCTCTCCAGTCGTATCACCTTGCTTTTCAGCCTCAATCATTCCGGCCGATTTAGCTAGGTACTTAGTTTGTGCCTGTTTAATCTGCTCTTCACCAGCAACGGCGTCTCGCATAATTAACCAGCTTTTTTGTGCAGCAATATACTGCGGATGTTTATCAGTAACTGCCATAAAAACACCAATAAAAAAGCACCTGTAAAGGTGCGTTGTTTAACGAGAAAAACCAGCGATTGTGCGCCGTTTAAATACTTTCTGAATGATGATCGGAAAACGTTTAGCTAATGGATATCCACCAGCATCTCCAACGTGGTCCAATCCTGCAGTCTTATCTGGCATTCCAAAGTTGTCATAAACTTGCTGCTCTAAAGTAGCCGTGAAGTTTGGACATTTATTTGTGTTTACTTTGAGGTGTCTTTCGCCATCGGCACTCAGGATCTGGGCATTAACTGCATTGATACGGTCTTTAATGCCCGGGTTCACCCCATTCACTTCAACTTTGAATCCATTTTTCTTTAAGATTGCATGATCTGATTCACTGAAGTTCTTTGAAGATGTTGCCTGACCTGAAGCATCTGGAATCACGGTAATATCGTGATCTGGAAAGCGCTCATTAATCAATTGACACATCGTCGGTGTATCTCTCACGCCAACCAGTTCATCTAAAGCTCTTGGCTTCCCTTCTCGAATGACATAAACCACAGCAGCCATTTTAAGCACGTTAAAATCCATACCAATGAGTAAAGGCTCACCCTTCTTAATTTCTTCATCCGTGTGGTTTAGAACTCGATCAAAGTCGGGGTAAACAGCACCGCTGGTTAAATTGACAAACTGCCCTTTTAAATAAGCTGAAATTAATTGCGGCGGATAAGACTCATAAAGTGATGATATGTAGTCATCTGGAAGATTAGCTTCATTGTCATAAGTTGAAGCTTGAATCATTCCATATAGCTTACGCTTAGCCTCTGATTTATTTGCCTCTTTAACAAATTGCTCGTATGTAAACTTAAAACCTTCAGGTGTAGTGGCCACATCAATACCGTTGAGCAAACCAGCTTGCTTATAACGCATACGTGCGATGATCTTACGCCAAGCCTGTTGAGCTTTGACCTTGGCCATAACATCAAGTTCATCAATCAAGGCGTGGCCAATTTTAAAACCTACAATTGTTGCTGGTTTCTCCATAGACCGGCAAATGATTGTCGTTCGATATTGCCGACCATAATAGATATCCACCTCTTTATTGGTTTCATAAACCTTAGTTTTAAGCCCCCAATCGAAAGCAACCTCTTCAATAGTTGGAAAGAAAATGTCGCGAATCTGCGGGTAAGTTGGAGCAAAATAACCCAAAGGTACTTTAGGGAATTCCCAAGCTTTGTTGCATAAACTGGAGCATCCAACCCAAGTCTTTCCCGATCCAAAGCCAGCGACAAATGCGCGGAACTTCTTTTCCATCTGCAAAAAATTAGCCTGAGGTACATTCAGTGTCGGATTGATGTTCGGCATCTTTTTTACTCGCATCCACAACTTGAATAGTTACCTTGACTGGTGTTGGATCTTCATCACCTTCACCCTCTCTTAACTTTTCAATCTCAAGTTGCTTTAACTCAAGATTTAATAACATCAGGTCATAACCCTGCATTTCTTCCCGAACCTGTTTAATAACCCCTTGCTTCATAAGCCTGTTGTTCTTCCAGTCTTCATAAATCTTCTGAAGTTCTTTAAGCCGATAGGCTTTATTAGCTAAAGGGATGTCATAAACATTCTTTTTAAAGTCCTCTCGGGTTTTATGAAAAAGGTCTTTATATTTCTTACTTAAATTCTTTCCTGCCGCTTTTGTCGGGTCATAAAGTTGTACCTGTTTTCGATCAATCTCAATGTTAAATTCTTGCTTGACAGCATTAGCTACCTGTTGAGGGGTATCCATGCAGGCAAGCGCTTGAACAATAAATATTTTTACCTGTTCTTTAAGTGCAGCCATACCCCCACCTTTGTCTAGCTACGTCTAGCAAAGAAGGCAAAAAAAAGAGCCATTCGGCTCAGTTGATTACGCAGTTTCCGCAGCATTTTGAAATATCAAGATTCGAAACAAACGGCGGATTCTTTGCGACTTCAATAAGTCGCTTAACATTTTTGCTCGGTCCCCACCGTTTAACCACGCCAACAAATTCTTCTACATCGTGACCAGCTAGGTAATGTTTAGGCAGCCCCGTACTATCGCTATAAATGATTTCGCCATCTTCGTCTTTCATCACACCAATGTGATAAAGCTCATGTTCAAGCAAGTAACAGAACTCTGTATCGTTTGCACGCTCACAGAAAGATGCATCGACCGTTATTAAATATGTAGGTACAAAACCAAACCAGTCTCGCATCTGTTGCTCTTGTCTAGCTTTACGCCAGCCACCAACATTGAACATGACTTTTTCGCACTGGCCTAATACCATAGCTTGCTTGCTTTTATAGGCAGAAGAAGCCCATGCAAATGCCAAAAACTCTTCATTATCATGAAGCAGCTCAGCAATATGATCATGATCCGGGTTATGAAGTGGTCCACCAATCGTTAAGTAATTAGCAATAACCCATTTCTTTAGGTCTGGTGCCGGTATTAAACGAATTGCTTGTTCTTCATCTGCTTGATCAATAAAATCAGTCGGTGGAAATGGTCTGATTTGCTCCATCTTCAATTCTCGCTAATTCACTTTTTATCCAGTTGATGACATATCCCGACAAAATAGAATCTGGATGAAAGCGCTCTATTTTGTAACCCATCCATTCAGCTTGATCATATCGATCAAGACTCCATGCTTTATTTGACAGCTTTCCACCACGCCCACCAGACCAGGGACCACCCTCAATTTCAATGAGCAAACGCAATTTCACTATATGAAAATCAAAGCGCCAGTGTTTGGTATGGATCGGCTGAAACTTACTTTCAAATCCAATCGCCAAATCCTCAAGCTCTTCCTTAAGTGTTGCCTCAGCCTCGAGATATTTTTGCTTCGCCTTAGGCAATGGCCGGCTTTTAGGTTTAGTTTTAGGTTCTTTTTTCCGAGTAAGCCAAAAGTATTCTGTAGAATCCATTATTCTCACCAAAAAAAACCGCCCTAAGGCGGTGGCTAAACTCACAGGCAATATAGTATTACTTCTTAAAAGTTGCCTTATAAAGCTTTGAATTAAAGTAATCCGTAATTTCTTTACCTTCGTTTTGAATTTTTTCCTCATTTAAGGGTAAAAAATCTAATTCAGATTTGAAGCTCATATACTCTGGAATAAACTTCTTTATAGGCGGAGGTGGTTTAGGTCCACCTTCTGTAATTTTTTCGATAAATCCAGCTAACCATAAAATATACTCACCTTCTGAATTATGAGGAGGAATCAAACTCACATCTATTTTTACTTTACATTCATCTAATTGTTTACTAAACAATTCAACAAAATCAATAAAATTATATTTTAATTTAAATTCTGTTCCCTTAATTTCTCTGCGTATACATGTCATAAGTAAGTTCATATTTTCAATACAGTCATGTGAAAACAATTCCTCATCTTTAATTTTGTTATAAATATTTTCCGCAAACATGAGATACTGTGTCATTTCAGCAGCTCCTCATTTTTATAAAGTATTTTTCTTAAGGTAGTCCTATTATAACAATGTTGCAACAAGAAATTTTCCATTTTTAGTTTAAGAAAATTTTAAAAATTATAAAAACGATTATATTCAATAAATTAGTACAAATAAAAGCTATGGAAGTTTGATCTTTCTATTGAGCTTTAAAATGGATTATTGTGTTTAAATCATCAATTTAAAAAGCTTGCCTAGTAGGCAAGCTCCCCCTTTTTTTGATATTTGC
Source organism: Acinetobacter sp. EKM10A (assembly GCF_011075215.1). Classification (NCBI taxonomy): domain Bacteria; kingdom Pseudomonadati; phylum Pseudomonadota; class Gammaproteobacteria; order Moraxellales; family Moraxellaceae; genus Acinetobacter; species Acinetobacter sp. EKM10A. The sequence goes on from NZ_JAALLK010000027.1 coordinate 9,925, forward strand.
GCTGATCAATAAGGTTTAGTGTTACTTAAAGCAACACACTGATAATACTGAAATATTTAAAAATAAAAAAGCCCACTTCCTATTTTTATTCAGAAATGGGCTTAGCGAAAAAAAACGCTTAAACCTGAAATAGGAAATATCTATTCGGAAATATTTCCAACTTCATATTGGCATAATATTTAAGCACTAGCAATAGGGATAGAATTAAAAACATCAAATATTCATATTTAAATAGATAAAGATTTCTTTTTTTAAATGGTTTTATTTTTAGCCTACATAATTTTTTTAATTATCAAGACTTATAAAGAATATGTGCCCATCAATAGGTAATACTTAACAAGGTCTTATGTATAGTAACCATTAGGCTCTAGAGACTAAGAACTCAAACTGACTAAAAATAAAAAATAATTAATTTTCAATATTAATGATCATATACTGCAAAGTTATGTATATTCCAACTTCTCCATTGTTGAGTGCCTCATATAAGTCTTCATCAACGAAATCTCCAGATTCATCATATAGCCATTTATGAATTTGAATAATTTGTATATTCCCTTTTTTGTCTATTCTTGCTATTGGGTCTATTACGGACCGAACTATCACCTTCTTCTTCGTCTTAACATCGAGCAATGTGATAATTGTCATTTTAAAATCCTTATAAATATCCTGTATAACAACTACTCTCAATCAATAAAGATTTTTATATTTAAATTACTTAAATAGCAATCTTTTCAATCTAAAAAATAAATAAAAAACACTTTAATAGTGTGTTCCTATTAGAAAAGATACCTTAAATATTCTACTAGCAATAAAAAACCGCTTTAAGGGCGGTTCATCTAAAATTCACAGGTACTTAATGAAGTTTTTTTTCTGTCTTTGCATCTTTCTGGGCTCACAAATTTTTCCAATAAAGTTAGTTAACCACAAAATACTTTCTTCACGATCTTCAAAATGAGGTATAAGGCTTAAATCTACTTTTATTTTGCGATCAGCTAAAGGCAAACTTAAACAATATTCAAAGTCTATTGAGCTGTACTTCAATTTGAGTTTTTTTTCTGCAGCTTGATTCTTTATCTCAGCCATAATGCGATTTAGATTAACAATCAAATTATTTGAAATTTTATTATTTTCATATACCCGTTCGTAAACTGTCTCAGCTACATCAATGTAATTTATTAGCTCTACATTCTTATTCATGACATTTGTACTCCGTTTTTTATAATTATCCGTCTAAAATAATGTTTATTTGAGTTACTAAATTCATCACGTACGTAAATATTGTTAAAGTTTTACCACTTATTTTTAATTTAAATATTTGAATTTATTTAATAATTTTATAATTTACTAATATTTATATACATCTTTGTTCTTAACACCCCTTTTTTTCTATCACTTGCCCATTGAGTTCACCACCCACACAGATATTCATTATAAGTACCAGTTTTTAATCAGACTGGACTATAGCACGAAAGACAACCGCCCGAAAAAGGAAGAAAATTTCTTAAACTATTTAGATAGCATATATGTCTGATTTTACTTGATCCCATAAATCAAGTATTTCATCTCTCATTTCGATTGGTTGTTTTCCAGAAATTATATAAAACGTTTTCACTTCTCCTTGGAAGCTTACTTGGGTTCTAAAGTATGACTCTGTTGGCCTTTGCATACCTGTTCTTGGTCCATACTGCTTTGGAATACTTTCTAACTTCAAATCTGACTCGTCTTTCGACAAGAATTGTCCATGATGGCGACCACCAATAAATAAAGTCATACTTTCACCTAAAAATAATTAATATTTACCAACATACTAAACATAAAATAAAAAATCAAATTATTTTTATTTTTCAAATACTTAGTTCTCAATAGTAAATTATTTACTACCGAGAACTAAATCATCAAATTAATTAAAGAAAAAACCCCGCCAATAATTGATATTTAGCGGGGCTTTACATGCCGTAATACGTCCGGCAAGAAAAACATAAACATTAAAAAACCCGCTTCTAAAAAGAAACGGGTCAAAAAACAAAAAACTTTCAGCGCAGTATTTGTGACATATCATACAAGTTAGAAGATGTATTTACAATATACTTTAAGCTTAATTTTTTGATGCTCTCAAAATATCCAAAACTCGCTTTGACATTTCATGCAAGTTGGACCCTATTGGTAGCCAAAAATGATAATTAATGTTGTCACGGTTAAAAACTTGCTTGTAGTACTCAGTTTTAAAAGATGGGTCGATATCAGAAGCTTTTAGTAATCTGCCTTCTTTCTCTATCTTTTGCCCATCTAGTTCACCACCAACACAGATATTCATTTTAAGTACCAAATTCTAATTAGACTGGACTATAGCATAAATATAAACATGCTTAAGTGGGCATTCTTAAACGCTTAACATTTAGACAAGCATTCAATTTAGATGATTTATAATGTAACGACCATGTATTTAGGATGAAGACAGCTAATGTGTGGTGTAAATCTAACCATTAAATCAAAGGAACATTACTTAATGCAAAGAAAAGGGGCGCTTTTAACGATTGTACTGGTGGCGCTTGGTGCCCACCACCAGTACAACACAATATCAACTCTACAATTAATTAATATGGAGGTGACACAAACAAATAACTATCATTTCTAATAGAATTTCAGGTGGCGATGTTTGGCGACGAGCAACCTGATTTAATTTTAAATCATAATTGAAATCTAGCAAGTATAAAAACAAAAAGCCCATCAAACGATGAGCTTTAGATCAGTGAATTACTTATACTTCGTCCACTATATCAAAAATATGCCATAAAGCGTCTAGACAGTCAACAAGTCTAAATTATGCTTTTCTACTAATTGAGAAGCTTTTAAACGTTCAACGATTTTAATCATTAGATCATTGGCAGTTATAACGTCGATTCCTTCAAATGCTTTTAGTGTTAATTGCAATTTATTATTAATTACATTTGTAATTATTGATATTTTACCAAAATAATCAGGGTAGTATTTCAAAGTTTCATTAACTTTCTCCCGACTAACGCCTTCATATAGTTTTACAGTGTATGTTTTCATTTGAACCTCCATTTTGTCTTAATCTTTTATCATGACCTAATAAATAAAATCTAGCGCAACTCACCATAATTGCGACCTGAGCTTTAGATTGGTTTGTTTCTTGAGCAACCTTCAACAATCCTTTATTTTCAACCTTATTTTTAATTAAACAAATTAATGCAAACTTAGTTGTAAAATCTGTTTTATCAGAATTTAATAGACTTCGTAAAAGTGCTTGAATTTGATCCGCCTCATAATCACTGATCTCACATCGAATATAAGATTTACTTTTTTGTACTTCTTTGCCAGCTTCACGCATCAACCAGTAAATTTGATTGATATGAAGCCCATCTGGCAAATCACCCCCTTTCATTCTAACTGTTTCACACCATGCGCCAAACTGCTCTAACCAACCGTCAATAGTATATTTAGACCAATCCATTTGTTGTGTTTTTAAAACTGCACTCATTTTTCACCTACCAATTGCTCAATTTGTTTAATCGCCACGCCTGCTTTCACTTGCTCTGTGCTGAACCGTAAAACTGTAAAACCCATCATTGCTGCGGAGTTGTATTTCTCCATATCCCCTATATAGCCTTTGCCCCTTGTATGACGGCCTCCACTCCAGATCCCGCCTTCCACCTCAATCAAAATCTTTGTACCCGTTATTAAAAAATCTGCTCTCCATTTACGTTCAGGATGGAATTTATATTCCTGTTCAAAACTGATCTTGCATGCTTTTAAATGTGTTGCTAATACCGTCTCGCCTTCACTCGGCTGTCTTGTACCTTGCTTTGCTGAACGGCGCTTTTTATTTTTCTGAATAGGAAATAATTCACGATATTCAGCAAGGCTCATTGATGACATTAAGCACCGCCCTTTAATAAGTGATCTAATTGATTAGCAATGCCGTTATAAACACGTGATTTATCTAGGTCACCCAAAAGCGTTAATGCATGGGCATCGTTTATAAATTTATCTCTTAACTTTGTTAAACCAGCTTTTAACTTGATTAAAGGATCTATCTCATTTCCATTAACTGCTTCGTGGTCTGCTATAGCCTCCTGAACTCTTTTTATATGAACAACAAAATCTTTATTACCTATTAAAAATTTGATCATTTTGAAATCATTGAAATCAGCAATAAATACTTTGCCTTTAGCAACTTCAACTCCACCAATTTGCTCTATTAGTTCCAACGATTGAACCAATTTTTTAAGGTCTAAAATCTTTGGGGTTACAACACCACCTACTTCAGCAGATCCAATAACAAATCGAGCCTTTTCGATTCCATGTTCCTTCATAAACTCAACTGCATTCATACATTCGCCCCATCAATTAGCTGAAGAATATTTCTAGGGATTGGCATACCCTCCCGACGGCACATCTCTGCGTATTCGTGTGGATTATCGAAAGGATCTGGTCCTAATTCTTTTGTAAGCTCAGGCTCTTTTTCCTTAGCCTTAAGCTTTTGTACTGGTGCAGGTTTACGGCCGTTAATCTTTAACCGTTCCATCAAAGATTTGAGATGCTTTTGCGCTTCGTCATTTGAAACTGGTATATGCACTTTTTGCTCATTTTTCTGAGCTAATAAAATTGGTTCTTGGTACCAAGCCTGAATTTTTCCCTTTAACTGAGCTTCTGCTTTGTACTCGTCATACACCTTGATAAATTCCATTTTGGCTTTGTACATTTCTCCGTCTTGAATAAGTGAATAGACTTGATCAAGTACAAATTTGGTCAAGGTTGTAATTTCTTGGTTCTGCTCTCTTCCGTCTGGCAAAGTCACTTTTTTGTGTTGAGAGATCTGAGTGTATTCACAAGCCTTAACCCAAGCCTTCTCGGCGCTCCACCAATCGTCCCCCATGCACATAGCACGGAATTCAGCGAAGTTAGGCATGTATGTATTTGTACTTGCGTAAAATAGCGCTAAGCCTCTTTGAAGTTGGTTAGGTGTAACCCCAACCAATGCTTTAGCAAGCTGCTGTTCAACGATTTGCATTGGAACGGCATTTTTCCCCTCTACTGGAAAATTCTTATTGAACTGAACAGCGTATTTAGTTCTGTACGCCGCAATTAGTTCTTTTAAAAAACTTTCAAATGGTGCTAATTCATTCATGATTAATAGCCTCCAAAATCTTGTGACACTGGCGTAACGTCAATCACGTTTGAACGGTTGCTCTCAGCGTACATTTGAGTGAAATAACCCGGTTCTTCAGGAACGTTATGAGATTGTGGGTTTTCCTGAATTTGATTTTGGCGAGGCTCAAATACACCCTGATAATTTCCGATAATTGAGTTTTCCAGTGATTGGTTAGCGAAAGGTCCAAACGAGATAAGTTTTTTAAGGATTAGCTTTACTGCGTTTTCAGAAAGTGGTTTTTTGATGCTGATACGCATATCAACAAAATTGTTCCACAGCTCTGGATCTACACATGCAGGTAGTTCAACTGAACGTGGATTAAATTCATTTGGTTTTTCTGTTTTAGGTTTTTCAGAAACAGACTCTCTTTTTTTATTTATTTTTTTATTACTTTGAGAGTTGTTTTTGATAGTGATACTTTGTGTGTTAAAAATTTTTACTAGTAGCGGTAAAAAATTTTTACTAGTGTAGTTAAAATTTTTAACTAGAAGTGGTAAAGAATTTTTACTAGTTTGGCCATAAATTTCAGGTAGTAAAAAATTTTTACTAGGGAATTTAAGCACTAAACCAACGCTAGTATCGTTACCTAATTTGAATGTATTTCCATGAATTGTGCTTGGTTGTTCCACGACTAAACCAACTTTAATTAATTCATTAAGGCATTTAACAACTGTCGGTCTACTCTTCCCTGTAATCTCTTCAAATTGAGTTAAAGAGATGGAATCCATCTCCTTATTCCAGCCACGAGTTTTACGGCAAATAACTAAATAAATTTTGCATGCAGCATCAGAGATTTTATTTAAAACCTCGTCAACAAATGCATTAGGCACTTGAAAGGAATTAGGCACAAAATTACTCATGTACACCGACCTTAGGCTTTACATACCCACCAAATTTTTGAACCAAGTCAGCATTAGCCAAACTATTAACGATCTGCCCTGCTAACCACTGATTAATGCGAAAACGCTGTGCCATAGTTTGTGAAAATTCTTCACGCGTTATTGCAGCATTATTTTCGTCATAACCTTTGGCTCTTAGATTTTTACGGTTACGATCATGTAGCTCATTGAGAATCACTAACGCTGGATCAAAGAAGGACTGAATTTCCTGAGTCTGTTTGTACTCAGGTTTATACTTAAATTGACTATTCATGACACCTCCGCTAATGCTTGCTCAGCTTTTGTTAGGCGGCGTTTAGCGTTGAGCTCTGCTACTGTTGCTGTACGGATTTCTTTTGATGAAACCAGAATCAAATGATTCTCCGATTTGATAGTCCACAACCTAGTCAAAGTTTTATTTTTAACTTCAAACAAATCATTTGATTTGAAAGTACGGCACTCTTTAGTAAGTACTACAACGTCACCTATTAAAAAATCTGGTGAGTTGAGTTCGATTGGTTGTTCTGATAAATTGTTTGTGTTCATTTGATCCACCTCAATTGAATGCCTAACCACTCCTGTTACAGCAGGTAGTGGTTTTTTAATATCCAAGCTTTTCTTTTTGACCACTGATTTCGTCATGAAATAAGTCATCCACCGTTTCTATACGGTTCATCCAGCTTTTAGACATAACTAAAAGTGCAGCAACACGTTCTTTATCAATGCTCTGATAATCTTTAGGAACGACTTTTAAACCAAGTAAACTCAATAGCTCGCAAAACATTTCAATTTCATTCAAGCCATTGTTTTTCTTATCCGTTTTAAGCCGAGTAATAGTGCTTGGATCAACTTTTAATTGTTCAGCAATCTCTTTTTGATTGCTTATATCAAGACCATGCAATATGCGGGATACGCCATTTCTGGCGCTTGCAGATATATCAACTGATAATTTGCTCATGGTTAGGTCCTAAGCATTTGAAGTAGTTCGTTTGATTGGTTCTTTGCCATTTGCCAAATCTCTGATTTGGTATTCGCGAGCTAAAGGAATCTTTTCATTTGGCCACTGGTAAACAGCAGGTGGCTCAATTCCTAATAACTTTGCTAAGCCAACACCATTGACACCAAGCAACTCATAAGCTTCCTGTTTGGTCATTTGTGCAACCTCAAAAATAAGATTTCTTAGTATTAAAACAAAGATAACTTATTTTTGCAAGATGTAAGATAACTTATATGAAGAATCTAGAAACTATGGGTCAGCGTATTCGCGCCTTACGAAGAGAAAAGAAATTAACCCAAGGCGAGTTGGCAAAAATCGCCGGAGTTAGTGCGCCCAATGTCACTGGTTGGGAGAAAGATGCTTATGCTCCTAAAGCAGACCCATTAAGCAAAATGGCCGCTTATTTCGGAGTGTCGACTTCATATATAACTAATGGAGATGAAAGCGGCCCTAAGTTGGATAGCACTGTTACACAATTGAAAGTTCTGGATATCGAAGCTTTTAAGAAAAAATACAATATTCCCGATAGCGAAGATGCTGTTAAATTTCTTGAAACACCTGTTAAATCATTCCCCACCCAAAAAAGATATGTTCCTGTTAAGGCTTACTCCAAGATGGGCATGGATGGCTATTTCACAGATATGGGTTATGAAGGCAATGCTGGAGATGGGTATGTTCCAACTCACTCAGCAGGACCAAGAGCCTATGGCATTAAAGGCACTGGCGACTCAATGTTTCCAGCAATTCGTAATGGCTGGTATGTTGTATGCGACCCTGATGCAGAGCTTGTGCCGAATGAGTTTGTTCAGGTGTGCTTGAAGGATGGAAGATGCACAATTAAAGAATTTGTCGGCATCAATGGTGGGGTTTTAAGTTTGCTTTCTGTGAATGGTGGTGAGCGATTTTTCTTTGAAATGGACGAGGTTGAAAGTATTACCGCTATTACAGATATCGTGCCGCCAAGTCAGCACAGACAAGAACATCCTTATTCGCATTAATCACAGGAAGACTTATGGACAACTCTAAACTACCAATCAACCAGATTATTGCTCGCATCAATGATGCTGCGAAACATGGTGAAGCTTTGGTGCTAACCGCCGAAGAAGTGAAGATTCTTTCTAAAGATATTGGCGACAAAGTCTTTATTCCTGTGCTTACTAATGAGCAGGTCGTGCAGTTGGTAAAAGAAGGAAAGCTAGGTCAGAAAATTAATAACACCAAAGATTAATAAGCTGTGAACCCGACACAGTCCTAGAACAGATCGGGTAAAGAGAGAATTATGACCGCTGAAATTGCAATTTTAAATCCACATGGTGTGGCATTAGCTGCGGATAGTGCAGTAACTATCGGATCTCAAAAAATTATTAATAGCGCGATTAAGCTATTTTCACTTTCCAAAACAGAGCCTGTAGGCGTAATGGTTTATGGAAATGCTAATTTATTAAATATTCCTTGGGAAACTTTAATTAAGATTTATCGTAAAGAACACGCAAAAAATCGTTTTGAAAAACTCGAAAATTATGCGGAAAGTTTCTTATCTTTCTTGAAAGCAAGAGTAACTATTTTTGACCTAAATATCCAAGATCAATGGCTTGAAAAGCAAATAATTTTTATTTTTGATTTTATAAAAAACCAATTACAAAATGATGTAACACAAAAGATTGTACGAGGAGAATCTGTAACTGCGGATGATGAAGAAAAATTTATTATAGAAATTTTAACAAAAATTAGGGATTTCCATTCTGGTTATGAACCTACATGGTCAGGAGACATTTCTCCTGCAAAATCAAAAATAGAATTAGTTAGCGAACCTATAATCAAACATTACTTTAAGGAATTCTTGAAAAATAGTGATGTAATTTCACTGCTTAATGAAATTGTAATTTTAACTGTAACGAATAATGGCTTTATTGAAGCATCTACTGGATTAGTAATCTCAGGGTTTGGTGATGATGATATTTTCCCTTCAGTAATTACTTATCAAATCTCTGGATACTTTGAAAACACACTAATTTACAAAAAAGATGAAGAGAAAACTATTGTTAATACAAATTCTGGAATGAGATCTGGAATTATTGCTTTTGCTCAAGAAGATGTAGTGCAATCTTTTATTAGAGGATTTGATCCAGAGTTACATCAATTCACCATAGAATATTTAGATTCAATGCTTACGGAATTTTTGAAAAAAACTCCTAATCTAAATCCTGTTGAAATTTCACAATTAATTAATAAATCAAAAGCCATGCTGAATGATTTTAATACCACCTTACAACAAGAAATTAGGGATAGACACTTAACGCCAATGATAGATATGATTGGTGTGCTGCCTAAAGATGAATTAGCGACAATGGCAGAAACTCTAGTCAACATTACAGCATTTAAGAGGAAAATGGCTTATTCAAGCCTAGAAACAGTTGGAGGACCTATTGATGTGGCTGTTATTTCAAAAGGCGATGGGTTAGTATGGGTAAAAAGGAAGCAGTATTTCCCCTCTAATCTAAATCAGCACTTCTTTGACAATTATTTTAAGGATTAAGAAATGAAAGAAAAAAACCACATCAAACAACAAGTTAATGCAATTCAGTCTGTTGTATTTCAAAATAAAAGCAGTAGCCTGGATAAAATGTTTAAACGTGAAGAGATTAAAACTTATGCAGCGGACTTAGCAAAGCAGAATGTCGCTAAACAATTCTTACAGACTTAATATCTTCTATAATAAGAAGACCCACCCTGTGTGGGTTTTCTTTTTTAATATATTCAAATTTTCCCTGATATTATGGGATTAAGACTTTGTGCCAACATTGATCTTAA
>NZ_JAALLK010000028.1:0-18873 GCF_011075215.1 Acinetobacter sp. EKM10A
TTAAGATCAATGTTGGCACAAAGTCTTAATCCCATAATATCAGGGAAAATTTGAATATATTAAAAAAGAAAACCCACCGTGGTGGTGGGTTCGAAGGGGGGGGGATTAGTTGTAATTTTGAGGAAGTTCCCATAATGCTTCTGTCTTTAGACGCAATTTTTTTTGATTTTCCTTGAGACTATTCTCAATTTCCTTTATTAGTTTATGTTGTTTTACTATTTGATCTTTAACCTCTTCAGGAGGATTCGGGATCTCAATATTCAAAAACATTTCATCAGGAATACTGCGTCGTCTCTCTACACTGCCTTGCATTTTACTTTTGTATATTTTTCTTAGAGAATTAGATCTCAAAATCAAATCCAAATATTCTACATTAACTTCTCGTTTTAATCTAAAGATTTTGTATGCTGGGCTTACGGCAGCAGCATCGTAATATTTTTGAAATCCTAGAACACCTTCATCTATAGGGAACCCCATTACAAGTTCATTTTTAAAAACCTTTTTATACCCAGAAATATCAGAACTTGCGACTCGTTTTTTAAATTTCTCATGCTGATCAATTAAGCCATGTTCCATAGTGATACTCATAATAGGTATATTTGTATCCTCTCCCACTTTGACTTTGCCAGACAAGGATAGGAGTTCTTTTAGTTTTATAGTTGGGAATTTTGATTTTATATGTGAATTACTATAGTGAGCATAATTATAAATATAATCATTGCTTCTGATTAATTCTGGATTAACTTTTAAGAAACCTAATTCATTATAATATTTATCAAAGTCGCTCTTATTTAAATCAGCAAAATCTAAATTTTTTAAATCATTTTCGTCAATTTTTCTACGGAAAGAATCTAAACTTAGGCCATCATTTGTCACATTGTAGTAAAAAACGTCAGAATTTGTTCTACCATTATGACAGTTGGTAAAGTAGAGTATATTGGTTTTAACTTTTGCATATGGCAGAAAAACTTCTTTTGGAAGTGAAACTACTGCTTTTAGTTGGGCGTTTTCAAATAAATACTTCCTTACTGGGGCTAAAGCGGCTTTAAAAAGAAAGCCTTCAGGTACTACTAATGCCATTCGCCCTCCTTTTTTTGTTGCTTTAAAGCAATGTAGAACACATACTCCATCACCATCGTTTTTAGCTAACTTATTCTCATATAAGTGAGAATAAGAAGTTTTTTGAGAAAATGGCATGTTGGTTATAACCACATCATATTCAGATTCAATAGGGTTTTGAAGTGTGTCTATCTGGCAAATTCCACTATGCCCATCCCCATGCAGAATCATATTCATTTTTGCGAGTTTTGCATTTGAGGTAATTTCTCTTCCAAAAATAGTATTATGTTTAAGCTTGATTTCTTCACTACTATTGTTTGCAATTAAAGTGTTATCTTTTATATGATCAAATGCCTCTGTTAAAAAACCACCTGTCCCACAAAAAGGGTCATAGATCTTTTCACCATATTTAGGGTTGACTAAGTTAACAATGGTTTTAGTTATGTGACGTGGAGTAAAATATTCTCCTAAGTCATTATTAGTTGCTGTAGCTTGCTGTAAGAAATACTCAAAAGCATCTCCTTTAATATCGGTATCTATTGATGAGAGTTTTAACTTATCCAACTCTTTGATCATCTCTTTAACAGCAACAGGGTTGGTTAGCTGTAAATTTGTAAAAACAGAAGCACCATATTGTCTATCAATATCTTGTAGTATGTTATTAGTTGTATTAATTAGCAAATCATTATCGAGACTTTTGAGAGAATTCCAAATACCTGTATTAGCATTCTCTGTATACAATTTTAAAAAAAGAATGTTTGCAAATTCTGAAAGCCTTTCTATACCAGCTCTTAAACCTTCACCTCTTAGTGAGTTATTTAACTTCTTGAAAACATTAATTAACTCTTTGCGAGAGACTAAAATTTCTTTAGGTGTAATATAAATACCATTTGTTTCCTGCAATATGAACTCTTTAGCTTCATTTACTCTTATTAATTCATTAACCTCATTTTCATCAATAAATAATGGTTTTTGGGTATACAAATGCCGTGTTTCGCAGAAACCATTATTCATTGCAAATATCAAAGGTGCATCAAGCATTTCAGCATATTCGGTTGCCTGATCCAGTGCTTTTGTTAAGCTTTTTCCACCTGATTTCGTTTCAATTACACCGATTGGCCGCTTATTTTGTGAATCGAAAAGAACATAATCGGGTCTTTTTTTACTTTTCTTGAGAAACTCATTATTAACAATTCTTAAGATATCTGATTCAAAAAAGACATTTTTGTTTGGATCTTGAATGTCCAAGATCCAGCCCTTGTTAATCAAATTATTGTTAACAATAAAACGTGTATCTTGCTCAATATTAGACATATTGCATAATCCCAATATCTACTATAAAAACTATTGGCAATCTACACATTACACACTAAAACATCAATAAATATTGCTATCTAATAAGTGATATACCCCACATTTAAAAGACTGTGTCGGGTTCACAGTTTATTAATCTTTGGTTTTATTAATCTTTTGCCCAAGCTTTCCTTCTTTTACCAACTGCACGACCTGCTCATTAGTAAGCACAGGAATAAAGACTTTGTCGCCAATATCTTTAGAAAGAATCTTCACTTCTTCGGCTGTTAGCACCAAAGCTTCACCATGTTTCGCAGCATCATTGATGCGAGCAATAATCTGGTTGATTGGTCGTTTTGAATTGTCCATAAGTCTTCCTGTGATTAATGCGAATAAGGATGTTCTTGTCTATGCTGACTTGGCGGCACGATATCTGTAATAGCGGTAATACTTTCAACCTCGTCCATTTCAAAGAAAAATCGCTCACCACCATTCACAGAAAGCAAACTTAAAACCCCACCATTGATGCCGACAAATTCTTTAATTGTGCATCTTCCATCCTTCAAGCATACCTGAACAAACTCATTTGGCACAAGATCTGCATCAGGGTCGCATACAACATACCAGCCATTACGAATTGCTGGAAACATTGAGTCGCCAGTGCCTTTAATGCCATAGGCTCTTGGTCCTGCTGAGTGAGTTGGAACATACCCATCTCCAGCATTGCCTTCATAACCCATATCTGTGAAATAGCCATCCATGCCCATCTTGGAGTAAGCTTTTACAGGAACCCAACGCTTAGATGATGGGATAAACGGTTTTTCGATAATTGTTGAAAATAAAAGTGCTTCATCACTATCACTAATATTGTATTTCTTTTTAAATTTCTCGATATCAAGTTGCTTAAATTTATCCTTAGTGCTTGTTTGAATCTCTCCTGTTCCAGATGCTAGCCATGAAGGATTAACATTCAAAAATTTTGAAGCACGTAATAAATTTTCTCCTTCCATTGTTTTGGATTTACCAGATAGCCAATCACTCACAGAAGGAGGTTTTACTCCGACTGCACGAGCAAGTTCGACACCTTTGATCTTTTTAGGTGGCAATACTTCCATGGCATATCTAAGTCGTTCAGCAAGAGTGTTCATACAACTATCCTCACAATGTTAGGAAATCCTAACATAAATAAAATTAGGTATTCCTATTGATTTAATATAAGGAATGCCTAATAATTAAAGAAAAATTAGGAGCACGTTATGAATGACGCACAACTTATAGACAAGCTAGGTGGTGTCACAGCGGTAGCAAGACTTCTGGGGATTGCTCCGTCATCAGTTAGTGGATGGAAAGCTATTCCCCTTGATAGAAAAATCAGGTTAGCAGTTATTGCTGAAGATCTTGGTTTAACAACACGAAAAGAGCTTTTCCCTGATAACTATCAAGATATTTGGATTGAACTTCGTCCCCAGACGACAAAATGTAGAAACCTTGGATCATTAACCGCTTAGGACCTTACCTATGAGCAAAGTATCAAATGAATTGCCTGCAAGCGCTAGCAATAACGAGTCGCTCATATTGCAAGCACTTAACGCTAGCAATCAAAGACAAGTAGCAGAGATGATAAATGTCGATGCAAGCATCCTTTCACGGATGAAAACAGAAAAGAAATCAAATGGATGGACTGAGATTGAGTTTATTAGCTTTTTGTTGACAGCCATTGGTTTGAAGGTTGTGCAAGAAAGTGATGTGTATTGCTCACCTGAAATTGCAGAAGCAACGCGAGTTTATTTAGCACATGCATTCACTTCACCTGAATACATGCGGATTTTATTCAAATAAAAAACCACTACCTGCTGTAACAGGAGTGGTTTATAGGCATTCAGTCGAGATGAATCAAATGAATAAAACTAATTTATCAAATCAAACAACCGAACGCAACCAGCCAGAATTTTTAGTGGGTGACGTTGTAGTACTTACTAAAGAGTGCCGTACTTTCAAATCAAATGATTTGTTTGAAGTTAAAAACAAAACTTTGACTAGTTTATGGACCATCAAATCAGAGAATCATTTGATTCTGGTTTCTTCAAAAGAAATCCGCACAGCAACAGTTGCAGAACTTAATGCCAAACGCCGACTAACAAGCGCTGAGCAAGCATTAGCGGAGGTGTCATGAACAGCTTTACACACCAAATCAAAGATTCTCGCCAGCAAAGTGAAATCCAATCTTTCTATGAGCCTGCATTGCGAGTACTTGGCCACCTATTTGAGGTGAAAAAGCAAAATTTACGCAACAAAGGGTATGACGAAAATAATGCGGCGGTAACCAAAGTTGAATTTTCAGAGGCTATGGCTCGTCAATTTCGCATAACGCAGTGGTTAGCACAACAGATTGTAACCAGCTTAACCAAAGCGTGTTTGGTTGATTCGTTTGGTGGCTATGTTAAGCCAAAGGATGGTGAAAAGTGAGATATGCAGCAAGAAGAAAACAGGATATTTCCGTTTCCACCACACCGCTAGAGGTGGTAATTCCACTGGAACAACCAGTAAAGATCTATTCGGCTAAAGAATTAGCAGCCATGCCGCTTTCAGTTATGAATGCCGCAATTGAGGCTCAGGAAAGATTTTATCAACTTGAAGAATTAACTCATATGGGGGGGCAGGCTATAGCAGTTCGCCGTCTCATGGAGGATGGGCACAAACTAATTCAGGTGAAAGAAAAGTCTCGTATTCGCTACAAAATCAACAACGAATTTATTCCTCCAAGAATTATTCGTCAGTTGGAAATGCGCGGTCTTGTAAAATTAGGAGCAGTCACTGATGTATAAATATCTCCACCATATCAGCGACTTTATGGTTGCTACAGCGCACCTTAGCCCAGTTGAAGAGTGCTTTTATCGCCGTGCTCTCGATTTTTATTATTTGAATGAAAAACCATTACCCAAAGAAACCCAGTCGGTTTTTCGTCGGTTACGTGCAAATACCCAAGAAGAAAGGGATGCAGTATTAATTGTGCTGCAAGAGTTTTTTGTGGAAGAGGAAGACGGGTTTCACAACAAACGTTGTGATTCAGAAATCGCCGCTTATCAAAAAGTAGGGGATAAAAATCGTGAAAATGGTAAGAAAGGTGGGCGTCCACGTAAGGAAAAACCAAAAGAAAACCAAAGTGAAGGCGACTCGGTTAATTCTGAAAACCCACAAAAACCCAGTGGGTTAATTTTGGGTTCTGAAAGTGAAAGCCAAAAAAACCTTAACCATAAACCGTTAACCGATAACCAATATATAGATAGTAGTAGTAATGCGCGTGAAGAAAATTCGCAATTTACACCAATCCAATTTGCTCAGTATCAGATCGATGATCACAAGCGTTACTCAATGCGTGAATTCATTTCTGAATACAGCGAGTTTCAATACGATTTCATCTCACTTGCTCAACAAAGATTTGTTTCTGTACCTGAAATCGACTTGAGAACCATGATTCAAAATTTCGGTGACTGGTACTTTGCAAACGAATCAAGTTCGTTGAATACACCAAGCATCTGGTTGGTTAAGTGGTTCTCTTGGGTTCAAAACAACGAGAAACAAGTTGCTGCAAACCGCAAGAAACAAGAGCAAATCAATTCAGCTGGTCAAAAACCACAAGAGTCGGGTTACTTCGCTAATCTTTTTGAAGAACAGAGCGAATCTCAAATCGTGGATGTAACCCCAGCAAAAAAGTTTCCAATGATTGAGGAGGTAGGTCATGCATGAGATTACCTTGAACGAAGTGCGTCAATTAATCGCTTCTCTTCGCACTGTTTACGCTGCTCAGTTCAATAAGCAATTTCCAGCAACAGGCGAAAGTGCAATTCCTCTGTCAGTGGTTGAGCAAATCGCACTTAAAACACTGGTTGGCGTTCAACAAAACCAATTTAACAACGCACTTGGTCGTTTACTTACAGCAGGTGGACGCTTTATGCCGTCATTTGCCGAGTTTCGCACCTGGTGTATCGGTGAAAGTTGGATGTCTCCAGAAGAAGCTTGGTCTCGCGCATGTAAGTTTACAACTGACCGTTCCGTGGTTATTACCCAAATCACTAAGTACGCCTTAGACGAGGTTATGTATTTGATCGAAGCCGGCCAAATGCGAGCAGCTCAAGATAATTTCTTCGGGACCTACAACGTGATGGTTGCTAAAGCTCAGTTAAAAGGCCGTCAGCAAGAGTTTTACACTCCACCGCTACAACTAGAACACAAAGAACCTAAACACGTTCCTGTGAGCAATGACGAGGCTCAAAAGCATCTCAAATCATTGATGGAAAGATTAAAAATCAATGGTCGTAAACCTGCACCAGTACAAAAACTTCAGGCAAAAGAAAAAGAGCCTGAGCTTGCAAAGGAATTAGGTCCAGATCCTTTCGATAATCCGCAGGAATACGCAGAGATGTGCCGCCGTGAAGGTATGCCTATTCCAAGAAATATTCTGCAGTTAATTGAAGGGGCGAATGCATGAAAGCATCTAAATTGATTAGAGATAAAGGACTGCAATACGCGAAGGAAATCGTAGATTCAGCACCTTCTAACGCAACTGAATGGAATGAAGGTTTCGAGTTCCAATGTGGTCAAAGTGTAGAGATTAGCAAGGCTGATCGAGAAAAGTATTTTGTAGACATTTCCGAACTCAAGCGCCTGCTGGAATCGATTGATCAAATTA
This sequence comes from Acinetobacter sp. EKM10A, assembly GCF_011075215.1. Classification (NCBI taxonomy): domain Bacteria; kingdom Pseudomonadati; phylum Pseudomonadota; class Gammaproteobacteria; order Moraxellales; family Moraxellaceae; genus Acinetobacter; species Acinetobacter sp. EKM10A. Next base: position 7,043 of record NZ_JAALLK010000028.1, read on the forward strand.
ATGCGTTTGATGGCGGTATTAAAGAAGCTAAAGAGATTCTAAGCCGCATCAATAAAAATGGCAGCAAGTACGCGACATTATTTGAAAGACCTGCATTAGAGCAAGCCATCCGCGACCACGAATCAATATACGGAGGCGGTCATGTTTGAACAAATATTAAAACACCGCCCTAAAGGTGCGACACATTGGCAGGCTGGATATTACTACAACAGTGATGAATGTGGGATTTGGTCTATTTGGGAAAACGGGAAGTGGCATGGAGATTTTAAATTTCCAGATGGTGTTATGACTAAGTTGCCAGAGGAAAAGGAGCCAGTCATGAGTGAGTTTGAGGGTAAATCTGGAAAGTGGGCTTGGGAGATTCAAAAAGAACAACAAGCGAATTTAGTTGAGCTAAGAAGTTCAATTGAAAACCTAGTTCAAAAGTATAAACACGATGCTCATGCTTCAAGCCTTTTTGGCGATCAAGATAAAGCACGAGTTTATAACTGCTTTGCTAATCAGTTGAAAAATTTGCTGAAAGGTGGTGCTTGATGTCATCAGTCAGCATTGCTGAATACCGCAAGTTATTTCCGATAAAGAAAAATAAAAAGCGGCGTTCAGCAAAGCAAGTTGCCAGACAACCAAGTGTGGGTGAAATGGTTCTGGCAACGCATTTAAGAGCATGCAAGATTGGTTTTGAACAGGAATATAAGTTCCATCCTGAACGTAAATGGAGAGCAGATTTTTTAATAACGGGCACAAAGATTTTGATTGAGGTAGAAGGCGGGATCTGGAGCGGAGGCCGTCACACAAGAGGCAAGGGCTATATAGGGGATATGGAGAAATACAACTCCGCAGCAATGATGGGTTTTACAGTTTTACGGTTCAGCACAGAACAAGTTAAGTCCGGTATGGCATTAAAGCAAATTGAATTATTAATTAAGGGTAAATAGGAAGGCGATTATGTTAGTTGAAAAGTTTGATTTTATTGAGTTACTTCGCCTTGCTATCGCTCAAGGCAAAGCTGAAGGAAAGAAAATTTCGAAAGATGTGGTTTTAGGTGAATTAGCGCTATTATCACCAGCTGCAAAGCTTTGGGCCACTGTCTTGATTGAAAAGGTTGATTTTGAGCGAATCGCAATAATTACCCCTGCACAAAAACAAACTGAAACTTTTTACAGTAAGTATGACTTTAATTTTCAAACCGAACGCCGTATTGAAGATATACCGGGTAAGGTTGAATTCGTTCGTGGTGAGATTAAGTCTGGTAATTTTTTCCGAGCGCGAAATAAATTAGCCGTAAAGATTCATGAAGAAATGGTAAAGAGAAAATTTACACCAACTAATGCTCAAGGTGATCTTACTAATCTAGCAAAGGGTATGGCTGAGATTATTTTGCGTGGCCATGTTTTTGTTAAGGCTATGTGTGGTGCATGCCAAGGAATTGGTAAAATTGAAACTTTTAATGCAAAGGGGTTTCCTGAGGGGGCAAAGTTTTGCGAAAAATGTAATGGGACTGGTAAGCGCCCATATACATTGAACGAAAAAATGAAAATTGCAGGTATTGTTGCCACTAAGACTGCTTACATAAAAAGCTATCAGAAATTCGAGCTATTTGGAGAATCTATTGTTGCAGAATGGGAAAATGAAATTAGATCGCGTATTTCTCGCTCATTCCGTTTTGAACTTCCTGAAACCCAAGAAACTTGTGCTTGACAGTTGGGTATACACTTGAGTATAAAGATTTCTAAAATGGGCGAAATGTAAAGTAATCGCCAGAATGAATTTAAGAGCTCGCCAAAAAGGTGGGCTTTTTTCATTTCTGTGGTATAAAAATATCTCCAATAATAAGGGGATAGAAATGAGGATTATTACTTTAAAAGATATTGAGAGTGGTGAGGAAATCAAAGTTCAAGAAATAGATGATTCTAAAGATACTCAAAGCATTGATGGATATATAACAAGAGTTATTAAAACTAAATGGATTTATTTAGATGGCGGTGCTGATGTTCCCCATAATTTTCACGAAGATTTAAGAAATGCGAATTTAAAGAGTCCAATCGGAAATGGTCATATAGTTGTTGATATTCAATATGTCAGTTGAAAATTAGCCGAGCGTATTACGGCACAAACAGGCCCCGCTAAATATCGATTATTGGCGGGGCTTTTTCTTTTTGGAGTATGTATGACTGAATTTCAAAAAATCACAAATGAGATTAGACAGCTCCAAATAGAGCTAAATCACATAGGCAGTTGCACAACCAAAGGCCTAACAGAAGAAGAGATCGCTCACTTAGATGAGCGATTTTTTTTGGCCATAGCAAAGCAAAATAAATTAATTGCACGTCTCAACAATAAGCCAGAAGGCTTCTTATAAGAGGCTATTGGTATGGATGACAAAGAGTACTTTTGGCTAACACGGAAAAAAGAACCTAAAACTAAACCTAAAAGCCGGCCATTGCCTAAGGCGAAGCAAAAATATCTCGAGGCTGAGGCAACACTTAAGGAAGAGCTTGAGGATTTGGCGATTGGATTTGAAAGTAAGTTTCAGCCGATCCATACCAAACACTGGCGCTTTGATTTTCATATAGTGAAATTGCGTTTGCTCATTGAAATTGAGGGTGGTCCCTGGTCTGGTGGGCGTGGTGGAAAGCTGTCAAATAAAGCATGGAGTCTTGATCGATATGATCATGCTGAAGAGATGGGTTACAAAATAGAGCGCTTTCATCCAGATTCTATTTTGTCGGGATATGTCATCAACTGGATAAAAAGTGAGTTAGCGAGAATTGAAGATGGAGCAAATAAGACCATTTCCACCGACTGATTTTATTGATCAAGCTGAAGAAGAGGAAGCAATTCGTTTAATACCTGCATCAGATTTAAAAAAATGGGTTATTGCAAATTACTTAACGATTGGCGGACCTCTTCACAACCCGGATCATGACCATATTGCAGAGCTACTTCACGACAATGAAGAATTTTTAGCATTTGCATGGGCTTCTTCTGCATATAAAAGCAAGCAAGCTATGGTATTAGGCCAGTGCGAGAAAGTAATGTTTAACGTCGGTGGTTGGCGTAAAGCAAGACAAGAGCAACAGATGCGCGACTGGTTTGGTTTTGTACCAACATATTTAATAACGGTCGATGCATCTTTCTGTGAGCGTGCAAACGATACAGAGTTCTGTTACTTGCTTGAACATGAGCTTTATCACATTGGTGTGATGAAAGACGAAGATGGCGAAATCATTTATAGCGATAGTACGGGGCTGCCTAAACATTACCTAGCTGGTCACGATGTAGAAGAATTTGTTGGCGTGGTTAAACGGTGGGGACCGAGCAAAAATGTTAAGCGACTTATTGAAGTCGCAAAAAATCCTCCGTTTGTTTCGAATCTTGATATTTCAAAATGCTGCGGAAACTGCGTAATCAATTGAGCCTTTTGGCTCTTTTTTTTGTCCTGTTTGCTGTACGTAGCTGTACGAAGGGGAATTTATGGCAGCACTAAAAGAGCCTGTGAAAATATTTATAGTTCAGTCTCTTGCTTGCCGTGATACACCTCAGGAAGTGGTGGAAAACGTCAAACAAGAGTTTGATGTGGAAATTAGCCGAAGCCAGTGCCAAGCATATGACCCAACCAAATATTCAGGCCGTAATTTAAGCCAAAAATATGTTGAGCTTTTTGAATCAACCAGAGAGAAATTTGATGAAGGCTTAATTGATATTCCTATTGCTAATAAGTACTACCGTCTGAAGCAATACCAAAGACAGCTTGATAGAACTAGAAACGTTAAAACAGCGCTAAAAATTCTAGAACAAGCTGCAAAAGATATTGGTGGACAATTTACTAATCGCCAAGAAATTACAGGCAAAGACGGCGGACCAGTCCAAACAGTTAATTCAGAAATTCCAGTTCCAATGGAAGATTACTTAAAAGCGCGGAGGGAAGTCTTAGATGAGTACTGATGCGGCTCGGGATAAAGCCATCCGGATCGAGGCGCAAGAAGATTTATATTTCTTCACAAGGTACATGTTTAAGGAGCGCCGTGGTTATAAATGGATGCAAAATTGGCACCACTTAGAAATCTGCGAAGCTTTAATGAAAGTTTATCGCGGAGAGATAAAGCGGTTAATTATTAACGTTCCACCACGATATTCTAAAACTGAAATTGCTGTAATTAACTTCATGGCTTGGTGTTTTGGTAAGAATCCAGACTGTGAGTTTATTCATATCAGTTACTCGGCAATGCTTGCCGCAAATAATGCCTTCCAAATACGAACCCTTGTGCAAGAAGAGGCGTATAGAAAAGTCTTTCCCGAGCTTACATTGCGTGATGATAGTAAGGCTAAAGACTTCTGGAGAACTTCCCAAGGTGGTGTCTGCTATGCGACTGGTACAGGCGGCACGATTACCGGTTTTGGTGCAGGAAAACTTCGTAAAGGCTTTGGCGGCTGCATTATTATTGATGACCCGCACAAAGCACATGAAGCTTCATCAAAAACTATTCGAGAAGGGGTAATTGATTGGTTTCAGAACACACTCGAATCGCGTACTAACTCGCCAGATACGCCGATCATTGTGATTATGCAGCGACTTCATGAAGATGATTTAGCTGGATGGTTGCTAGGTGATAGAAAAGACGGCGTTCCTGTAGCTGGTGGTAACGGTGAAGTGTGGGAGCATCTATGTCTTTCAGCTATTCAGGAAGACGGATCCGCACTGTGGCCAGCAAAACACAATATCCAAAAATTGAGACTAATGGAGCAAGCGGCACCGTATGTATTTGCCGGGCAGTACCGACAAATGCCATCACCGCCAGCAGGCGGTTTTTTTAAGCCCGACAATATTCAAATTGTTGATGCTTTGCCTGCGGATGTATTGAAACAAGTTAGGGCATGGGATTTTGGCGCTACAGAGAATGAAGGCGACTTTACAGCAGGTGTGCGAGAAGCTCTTGGTGCAGATGGTTTTACTTACATTGTCGATGTTACAAGAGGACAACTTGGTCCAGACAATGTAAATAAACGCTTAAAGCAAACCACTGAGCTTGATGGAAAAAACGTAACTGTTCGAATTCCTCAGGATCCTGGTCAAGCAGGGAAATCTCAAGCTCTGGCATTTACAAAACTTCTCAGTGGCTATCATGTGGTTGCAAAACCAGTATCGGGTGACAAGCTTACACGGGCACAACCATTTGCGGCCCAAGTTAACGTGGGAAATGTACGTATGCTCAAAGGTGAATGGAATAAGGATTTTATTGATGAGCTTCGTCATTTTCCTAATGGCACACATGACGACCAAGTGGATGCAGCTTCAGATGCGTTTAATGAATTACATGAAGGTTTTGAGACCTTCTTTGCCAAAATGGGATTTGCTCGATGAGTGACGTAACTTTTAAGCATGCAGAGTATGTTAAAAACGTAGGACTCTGGCAAAAAATTGATGATGTGTGTGATGGTGAAGACGCTGTAAAAGAACAGCGAGAGAAGTACTTACCGAAACCTAACGCACATGACAAAACACCAGAAAATGATGCTGCTTACGCTGCTTATCTAACTCGTGCAGTGTTTTATGAGGTAACAGGGACCACTTTAAATAGTTTGGTAGGTGCAGCATTTGCAACGGATCCAAGCTTTAAGTTTACACCTGAACTGGAGCATTTAGAGCGAAATGCTAATGGTGCTGGATTAAGTGCTTATCAGTTGGCTCAGACTGGTATCCGGCATTTATTGAAGCACTATCGTTGCGCTCTATATGTGGATTATCCAGACGTAATTCCGGCTAGAAATTTAAAGGAACACAAAGAGCAAAACTCTTATCCGATGATTCATTTATTGAATGCCGTTGATGTAATTAATTGGGATTCAATGATGGTTGGGAACCAGAAAAAACTCTGCTTAGTTGTCATACGTGAAGTTGTTTCTACCCGTGGAAGTGACGGATTTAGTAAAGAGGATCGTGAACAATTCAGGGTTTTGCGTTTAGAGCCAGATGAAAACGGTGAATTTGCTTACTCTGTTCAGATATATACCAAAAACGACAAGGGCGAATATGAAGGAGGGCCTAAAAAGTTTCCAACTGATCATAGCGGTAGAACTTGGTCTTATATTCCATTTACTTTTGTCGGCGCGGTAGATAATTCTGAAGAAATTAAGAAACCTCCATTACTCGCATTAGCTAATCTAAATTTAGCTCATTATCGTGACAGTGCGGACTTTCAAGAGTCCGTTTTTTATATGGGGCAACCTCAATACTATGTTAGCGGTGTGAACTGGCAATGGTTCGATGAGGCAAAAGCTCGAGGCATTTACGTTGGAGCGAAGGTGCTTTTACCATTGCCTGAAAATGGCAAACTCGGCATTGAACAAGCAAACCCTAATACTCTGTCACGTGAAGCAATGAAAGATAAGTGGAATCAAATGAAAGAATTAGGCGCACGCTTAATTGAAAAGGGTTCTGCTGCTAAAACAGCCACAGAAGCTAACAATGATGATGCTGTACAGCATTCCGTTTTATCACTATGTGTCGTGAACATGAATGAAGCCTTGTCTATGGCTTTGCGATGGTGTGCCAAATACGTAATAGCTAATGTTGATGCTCTTAATAAAGATGACCTGATGTTCGAAATCAGTCAAGAATTTAACAAACAGGGTTATTTAGCTGAGTTAGCTCGACAGTTATTTGAAGCAGCTCTACAAGGCCGATCTTCATTTAAATCGTGGTGGGAATACAACCAAACAGGTATGTTCCCTAAACAAAAATATGAAGACGAGCTACAGAATGTCGAAGCAGAGCAAGATGGAACTTTAAATCAAAGGTAGAGTGAGATGGCAACAGATATCAAAAAACTATTTGAAGCACTCACTCAGCACCAGGCCTACCTTTATCGTGCTTCGTCAAAAACGGTAAATGAGCTTTTAGATTTATTCAATGATGATACGAGCAAGATGTTATCTAAGCTTCGGGATTTATTGGATGAGCTTAATGAGTCGGAGAAAGTTGCTTTAGCAGGTGGTAAATATACAACTTCAAATCTCAGGGAAATTAAAGATTTGATTGCCCAGTGGTTTGCTAGTGTTAATTTAGCATTACCTGAAGCTTTTGCCGTTTCAGCTACGGCACTGGCTGTTTATGAGGCCAATTACGTAGCTAAGCTCTATGGAGCAAAGATTAATAAGCCTGATGGGGGAAAACTATTTTTATCCGCTAAAAAAGTTCCGTTGGCAGGTGGCGCTCTTGTCGATGATCTGCTTTCAAGAATTGCTGAAAGTGCCCGTCAAAAGGTTGAGTATGCAATTCGAGATGGTATTAATTCAGGCAAAACTAACCAAGAAATTGTTCAGCGCATTCGTGGTACCAAACGGCTTAATTATGAGGACGGCATTTTAAATGGTACCAAGACGGATATTGAGCGTACCGTAAGAACTGTACGGAGCCATGTAGCCAATCAAGCATATCTAAATAGCTTTAACCAAATTGGCTTTGAATATGTCCGATTTGTTAGCGTTTTAGATGGACGAACTTCTAAGCTTTGCGCTTCATTAGATGGTTCAGTGTGGGAGATTAATGATCCTGCAAAGCGTGTACCGCCGTTACATCCTAACTGTCGTAGTATCTTGGTTCCGGTCGAGAAGGACGGTCAACTTGTAGGCGAACGGCCATTTGTAATGGACGAACGTCGAGTTAAAGACATCCCGAAAGATGAGCGGAGCCAATTAATAGGGCAATTGGATGCCAACACCACTTTTAAAGAGTTTTTCAAAAAGACAGATGATTTCTTTCAAAGAGAATGGTTGGGGCCGAAACGTTTCAAGCTCTATAAGGAAGGAAAATTTGATTTTGATAAGTTCTTCGATCCAGATGGGCGGTTATATACATTGGACCAACTTCGAAAGTTGGATGAGCAAACCTTTAAGGAGTTGGGCTTATGAGTGAGTCAAGACATTTAGTGCTAAAGCGTCACCCTACTTTGAAAGGTTATCTGGTTATTTGTGATGAAGAAACTGGACAACCTCTAGCTGGACAAAGAGCAGTACAGATGAATTCTGATGCCTTAAATGGACCCGCAACAATTACTGTAACTTTTGAAGCATATGGTGCTCATGGTGTTCGCTTAGTGAGTGATGCACCAAGGCCAAATCAAACAAAGGAAATGTAGCGAAAGGTATTACAAATGTCTGAAAAGCAAATCACTATGTCAGATGCTCAATATATTCTGAGCACAAAATTAATTCTGGTGCCATTTCTTCAAATTAAGATTTCAAGAGCCATGGCAATTTATGGTTTTACTTTTGAAAGATTAAAAGCAATTGCACTCATCAATTAGAACTTAATTTTTAACCTTAGCACCTTCGGGTGCTTTTTTTGTGAGAAGAAAATGATCAAAGAAGTAACAGAGCAAGAGTTAGCTGAAAAGTCTGTGGCACCCCGAGTAACTAAAGCGCAAATTGATTCATTGATGGAGCGTGTTACATATACGGTTGAGCAACGCCCCGGAGGCACAACTTCTACTTTTGTCCATGCATTTTTAGATGGAAAGTTTTTTCTAGCAACGGGTTTTAGTGCATGTGTGAATGCTGAAAACTTTGATGCTGAAATTGGTGAGCGTATGGCTCGTGGAAATGCAGAAAAGTCAGCCGAAAATAAACTTTGGGAGCTAGAAGGCTACCGTTTATTTGCAACAAATTTCTAAGTTTTTAATCGAAATTAAGCGTCCTAAAGGGCGCTTTTTTATTGCCTGCTGAAAGCGGAAGCAAACAGCGTAACGAGTGGAAACTCAATAACTAAAGGTGGAAACCTATGAAACTTAAAACAGTAACTATTGAAGGTAAGTCTTACGCAGTAATCAATGAACAGGGCCATCCTGTTTATATTCATGATGATGGAAAGGAAGTCGGTTTTGATGCACCACGTGCGATTTCAAAAATTGATGAGCTGGGGACTGAGGCTAAAAACCATCGTCTAGCTAAAGAACAAGCGGAAGCAAGTTTAAAAGCATTTGAAGGGATTGATGATCCGGCTGCGGCCAAGAAGGCAATTGAAACTTTAAAAAACTTTGATGACAAAAAACTTGTTGATGCAGGTGAAGTCGAAAAGGTTAAAGCGGAAGCTATTAAAGCTGTTGAAGAAAAATACGCGCCTATCGTTAAGGAGCGTGATGAATATCAAGCCCAACTGCATAACGAACTTATTGGAGGTGGCTTTGCTCGTTCTAAGTACATTCAAGAAAACCTCTCTGTACCGGCTGACATGATCCAAGCTCAATTCGGTAAAAACTTCAAAATCGAAGAAGGCAAAGTCATCGCATACGGGGCAGATGGTCAAAAAATCTTTTCACGCGTTCGACCTGGTGAAGTGGCTGATTTCGATGAGGCATTAGAAAGCTTGATCAGTGGATATCAGTTTAAAGATTTAATTCTCAAACCAAGCCAAGCTAGCGGGGGCGGTTTTCAAGGGAAAGGCGGTCAAGGCGGCGTAACTGCCAAATCATTAGCTGATTGCAAAACTGATGCTGAAAAAATTGCATACCTCAAGCAAGTCGGCGAACAGAACTAATTTAGGAGATATTTCCCATGCCTTTTGATTTACAGGTATTTAATAAACAAACTTATGTTTCAATGACTGAAACAGTTTCTCAAGACGTTAATAAATTTAATGAAGCTTCACAAGGTACTATCGTACTTCTTAATGAACCATTTAATGGTGACTTTGACTTAAAGGCTTCTTTTAAGGCCATTCAAGGTCTTGTACGCCGTCGTAATGCATATGGAAGTGGAACAGTAGCATCCAAGCGGCTTGAACAAATGCTTGATGTAGCAGTGAAGGTGGCTGCAGGTACACCTCCAATTGAATATGAAGTTCAGCAATATCATTGGATTCTTCAAAATCCTGAAATGGCAGCATTAACTATTGGTGAGCAACTAGGTAAAGCTAAAATCGCTGATATGTTAAATGCTGGTATTCTTGGTACTGTTTCAGCAATTTCTGGTAATACGGTTGCAGTGGAAGGGGATGGAACTGCAGATCCAAGCTTCCGTTTGTTAAATCGAGGTGCTGGCCGTATGGGTGATCGTTCAGGGGCTTTACGTTCTTGGATTGTTCATTCAACAACTATTCACAACCTTTACGATAATGCTTTGGCCAACACTGAACGTTTATTCCATTATGATGGTGTAAACGTTATTCGTGACCCATTTGGCCGTGTGTTTGTAATTACAGATTCACCAGCCTTAGTAGCTGAAAATGCTGGTACAACATATTACAACTCTTTAGGTTTAGTTGAAGAAGCTATCGTTATCAAAGATAACAAAGACTTTAATGCGGAATTAGTACCAACTACTGGTGGTGAGAACCTTAAATATACTTATCAAGCCGAATGGACTTATGGGGTTGGTGTCAAGGGTTACGCATGGGATATGGCTAATGGTGGCAAATCTCCTAATGATGCATCAATTGGCACACCTACGAACTGGGATTTGATTGCAAGTTCAATTAAAGACACCGCAGGCGTTCTGGTTAAATCTAAATAATTTCATAGCCCCTTTTTAGGGGCTTTTTCTTTGGAAAGATGAAATGAAAGCAAAGTCAAAAAAAATCTATTTTACTAATGATTTCTCTGCATCAAATGTGAATAAGCTTCAGCGTGATGGCTGGGTATTACGAAATGCTCGTTTAGCTGCTGCAGACACATCTATTGAGGTGGCAGATGAATATGGTGGTGATGTGCCAAGTCACTATAAAAATGCTTCTGGAGCATTGGCAACTGTAAATTTAGCTGTAGGAATTACACCAGAACTTCAAGCTGTGATTGATGATGCAAAAGCAGAATGTGAAAAGGTAGTTGAAGAAAACACTCAGCTTAAACAGAAAGTCGCAATCTTAGAGCAGGCTGGTGGTAACCAGTCAGAGTTGTTGTCGGAGAATTCACGTTTAAAGGATGCAGCAGTCTTAGCAGATAAAGCTCTCAAAGATGCTGAAGCTCAAGTAGTCGGTATAAAAACTGAATTTGACGCATTTAAAAACGATATTCCCGCAATGCAAGCACGTATTGCTGAATTGGAAACTGGAAAAGCTGAAGAAAAGCCAGCTACAGAAACGGCAGCTAATGATTTTGAAAACTGGTCAAATGATCAATTAAAAGAGTATTTGGCCAGTAAAGATATTGGCTACAAACCATCTGCAACCAAAGCAGAACTCCTTAAATTAATCCCGAAGGAATAATGAAATGAGCTTTATTACTGTAGATGACGCAAATTCAATTTTGGGCAGCGATTTTGCACCAGACAGTGATAAAGCTCGTCTGGTTCAACTTGCAAATGTTTGGCTGAAAAACAAAATAGGTTTTGTGCCAGATCCAATTGATCCACTTCTTAAAGATGCTGCATGTGAAATTATCAAAGGAATTCTGGCCAAAGTAATTTATAACGGCAAAGAGCAGTTGCTTAAACGAAAGAAAGTTAAAGCTGATTCAGTCGAATCTGAAAAAGAGTATCAAGAAGGTACTGAAGCGATTTCTAGCTTTGAACAGATAGCAATTGATTATATTGATTCGCTTGATTTGAAAGATCCAAATGCAAGTTTTAATGGCTTTGGCATACCACTTTACAGGGCATGATATGGGCTTACGTGACGAAATTCAGGCAGACATTGCTGAAGCATTTAATGATGATTTAGCGGACGCCGTTCATACCTTTACATGTGAGCGGATTTCAAAAACGAATTGGGATCCTAAAACTGAAACGTATGTTGAAGTTAAAGAAAACTATTATGGCCGAGGCGTTCTGTTTGGTTCTTACAGTCAATATGAGATCCAAACACTTGGAGTACTGGCCACGGATAAAAAGGCGACCGT
>NZ_JAALLK010000029.1:0-8461 GCF_011075215.1 Acinetobacter sp. EKM10A
GTCATCGAGCTCTACAAATACCAAAAAACGTATGCGTCGAAAACGCCGCACGAAATCGAACAAATCAAGTTCTTAGGCGGCCGTATTCCGGATCCGCCAGAATATTCGTATGCGGCTGACTCTATTCTTTCGGCATTTAGTACTATTGCCAGATCCAGACGATATGAGCAGGGTATCCCGTTATCTTTAGATCAGCAGGCAATCAATGTCTATGCAGAGCATAATGATTTACCTGTGGATGCTCATATTTTTAATGACTGTATTTTTGCATTGGATAACTTGTTTTTAGATGAAGCCCATAAAAAAATAAATTCCAAGTCCTCAAAAAAGTAACCCTAGAGTTATTTACATATAATAACTCTAGGGTTATTATTATCTCATCAAGTTAATAAGGGATTGGTGTGAAAAGTCTGGATTTAATCAAAATGATTGAAGCAGATGGTTGGTATGAGGTTAGGGTTTCAGGAAGTCATCATCACTTTAAACACCCAACCAAAAAGGGGTTAGTTACAATCCCACATCCTAAAAAGGATTTACCAAACGGAACTGTTAAAAGCATTTTGAAACAAGCGGGTCTAAATTGACCCGCTGTTTCCCGACTTTAAATACTATATCCCTTACAACTAATCATAACGCAGTGGGCGATATGTTTATGCCAAGGGCATGGAGTGTTGAGATGTTATATCCAATTGCAATTGAACGAGGATCAGATACTGAGGCATTTGGTGTCACTGTTCCTGATATTCCAGGTTGTTTTAGTGCTGGTGACACACTTGAAGAAGCTATTGAGAATGTTAAAGAAGCTATTTCAGGCCATTTAGAAATATTGGCTGAAGATGGTGAGGAAATCCCATTAGCTTCCGAACTAGTTAAATTTGTCGATGATCCTGAATATAAAGGAATGATCTGGGCGGTTACCGAAGTTGATGTTAGTCGTTATCTGGGTAAACCAGAAAAAATCAATGTTACTTTACCAAGCCGTTTGATTCGTAAAATTGATGAGAATGTAGGTAAAGGTAAGAGATATACTACTCGATCGGCTTTCTTGGCTGCTGGTGCTGAAAAACTTTTACATGCATAGCCTGATTTAAAAGACCACCTTCGGGTGGTCTTGCTTTATGTGACATTTAGTAACCAGTTTGTTAAAGTTAGTACACTTTATAACAAACGGTGAAATTCATGAAAAAAATATTGGCTACTGGATTATTGAGTTTGGGATTAGTTGGGTGTGCTACTACCCCTCAGCAACCATCAGAACCTGTAAAGTTTGAAAAGGTTTATCAAATAGATGGATTAAAGCAAGGCCAAATTTATGATGGCGCACGTCAATGGTTTGCAACAGCTTTTCGCTCAGCAAATGCAGTAATTCAGTACGAAGATAAGACTACGGGTTCAATTATTGGCAAAGGTAATATGCCATACCGTTGTTCTGGGTTTGCTGATTGTATGACTGTTACTGCTGGTGATCGAGTAGATTTCACAGTGCGCGTAGATACAAAAGATGGGAAAATGAAAGTAAGTTACGATAATCTTACTCACTATAAACCAGCACAGGTAATTAGCGGAGTTCGCTATAGTGAAACCAATCGTACTATTACCGAAAATTATCCATCAGCTAAAATAATTATGGATGAATTAAATAAATCATCTGATCAAATGGCTGAAAAGATCAAAACTCAACAAAAAGTTAATGCTGATTGGTAAAGCAACTTAATTCACAAACCCACTCATTGAGTGGGTTTTTTATTGCCTAGAGGAAAAGTAAGATGGCACAAGAATCCCGTTTGGTCATTGTTATTGATTCGCAAAATGCTGAACGTAATGCGCGTAATCTAGGCAATGAACTGGATAGCATTGAGCGTAAAGGTGATTATGCTTCTAAGTCTATGGATGGCTTATCTGTAGCTACTCGAGCACTAGCTGGGTATATGGCTGGGCTAGTAACAGTAAGTTCTGCCATTTCAAAGATGGATACATATACTGGACTACAAAACCGTCTTAAGTTGGTCACTAATAATCAAGTTGAACTAAATAAAGCAACGGAAGACACTTTCCGAATTGCTCAAAAAACCTATTCAGCTTGGGATTCTGTGTTACAGGTTTACCAGCGTTTTAGTGATAATGCTAAAACGCTAAATCTCACAATGGATGACACAGCACGTTTAACTGAAACAGTTTCTAAAGCTGTAGCAATTAGTGGTGCAAGCGCAGAAGCTGCTGATGCAGCTTTAGTTCAGTTCGGGCAGGCTTTGGCAAGTGGAACGTTGCGTGGAGAAGAACTTAATTCTGTAATGGAGCAAACCCCAGCATTAGCTAAAGCAATTGCTCAGGGTATGGGTATTACTGTAGGTGAATTACGTTCAGTAGCTGCTGAAGGAAAAATTACTTCACAGGAAATCGTGAAAGCACTTAGAAATGTCCAAGATGAAGTTGATGCTCTTTTTGCTAAAACTGACATTACAATTGGTCAATCATTAACTCTACTTAATAATGAAATTACTAAATTTGTAGGAGAGGCTGGTAAAGGAAGCGGAGCAGCACAGGCTTTATCAGGATCGATTCAGTTATTAGCAAATAATTTGAATTTAATTGCAGACAGTGCATTTGCCATAGGTATTGGCTTAATGACAAAAGCCGTTTTAACAAAAACGGTTGCTGTACAAGCGAGCATTGCTGCGTCAACCAAACAAGTGTTTGCCACAATTGCTGAACGTAATGCAAATATTGCAGCAGCAAAAGCTGAAGTGGAATCTGCGCTTGCCGAAGCACAAAGTACGCAGGTGACACTAACGAACATCAAAGCTACTCATGCTCAGATCATGGCAGAAATAGAACTCGAAAAAGTTCGTTTAAAAGCCCAAATCACTGAACAAGGTCGCACGGCTACCATCACACGAATGGCTCAGCTAGGACGATTACAAGCTCAAGTTGCGTTAGAGGTTGCTGCCGCAGAAACAGCTCAATCAGCATCATCTGCAAGATTATCAGCAGCCTTAATAGCGCAATCTGTTGCTACAAGTCGTTTAGCTTTGGCAAAGTCAGCGCTTATGGCGATTTTTAGCCCAATGGGTTTAGCAATTGCAGCAACAGCCGCATCTTTCTATTTACTAAGCAGCAGTTCGGATGAAGTCAAAGAGTCTCTTGCAACACAATCTGACTCGGTTAGTGATTTAACAGATAAGTACATAAAGTTAAATACTGTGCAAGCATTAACAGAGGGTGTGCGGTTACGCAAAGAGATTGAGCAGCAAAATGATGCAATTGATGATGCTAGTGGAGCTATCAAACGTTTTGCTTATATCCAAAAGGAATTATTTAAATTATCTGGCAGTGATTATGAAGATTATCAAAATGCCATTAAGTCTATTGCTACAGGTGCAAGCGATGCAGGTGATCTCTTAAAAAAGATGATTTCTTCTGGTCGTTTTAGTCAGACTCAAATTGATAAACTTATTGAGTTCTCTAGTGCAGTAGCAGAATCAAAAAATAAGATTGAGCAGGGTAATACTGCTCTAAAACTCTTAAATGCTACTTCTGGACAACATGTTGATGTAACGGCCGAATCAATTAAGCAATTAACAATTCAAACAAACTTAACAAAAGTCGCTACTCAAAATTTCACTGACATGAAAACACAAATGCTTGATTCATTACGAGCACAAGTAGAATTCATTCGGTTAAATGGTGGTAGCGAAGAACAAGTTAAATCGTTGAATAAGGTAATCCAGGCATATTCTTTAAATCAAATTTCAGCAACTGATGCTGTGGACAAGTTCAACAGTACTGCCAAAGTTCCTGCTGAAAATATCAAGGGGTTACAGGATTATGCTACTAAAACGGATCAGTCTAAAATTGCGTTGAATCAGGCTAATGCTGAGCTGAAGAAACAAAACGACTTACGTAATGAGTACCTAAAACAACATCAAACTGTACTTGGTGCTCAACAAGGAGAAACAAATGAATTAAATAACCAAGTCGCTGCACAAGAAAAGTTAAATAAGTTACGAGACAACGCCAACAAAGATATTCTGAAAAATGATTTTCTTATAAAAAACACTAAGGCATTTGGTGGTGGCGAAAAGGGTCTTGATAAGGCGCGTGCGGCATCAGAGTTTTATACCGACAATAAAATTCCGATGACTAGAAGTTTAACTAGTCAGGAAGCTGCAATTTTTGAGGCTTGGTATAAGAAGCAGAAGGAAGCCAAGGACTTACAAGAAAGTATTACCGAATCTAGCAGAAAGCAAACAAAAGAGGTTGAAAAACAAACCAAAGAGTCTGCCAAACAAGCTGTTCTACTTGCTGGAAATGATGAGCGAGTGAGAAATATGCTACGAGTGTATCTGGCATTTCGAAATGCAGGCTTAGGCGATAAACAAGCTCGTGTAATGACAGCTCAAGTTGGACGAGAGACTGATTTTAGAAATGAGGCAATGTTTGGTAGCCATAAGGATGAAAATAATGGTTATACAAATACTGGATTTTTATCATGGCAAAAAAGTCGCTCAACTAAATTAATGCAGTCTTTACAAGGGCAAGGAGTCTTGGATAAAAACGGTAAAATCCAGCAAACTCAAGATGCATTGGATGCAATGGCTAAACATGCTGTGCAAGAGGCGATGACCGATAAAAGTTATAGTAAATCTAAAGCAGCTCTTCTTAATGACGATTTAGACTATCGAAGTTTAGAGAGAATTGTTGCCAAAAATTTTGTTGGCTGGGACTATGACGGGAAAAAGCTTGGCAAAGCTAAAGCTTCACAGCATTTAGCCAAACAAGACTCTTACTATAATCAGCTTAGTAAAATTTTAGGGGATAACCCCGAAGCAGCCTCAAAAGCAATCGGCGATCTTTCGAAGTTCGAAGATGAAGCATATAAGGCACGTGCTAAAACTCTTGAGGAAGTTAAGCAGCTCCAAGCAACATATGATTCAGAAACAGTTGCTAGAAGCAAAAAACGTGAGGAGGAAATCAACAAAGCAACCATTTTAGGTCAATCAAATTTAATCCCAAAAATTAATGAGCGTTATGATGCTGAAGACAAGTTAGCTCAGAAGCAATTTGATTTTGAAGTAAATGGTTATAAGTGGACTGAAGAACAAAAGCTTGATTACACATATGAAACTAATTCTTTGCGATTAGTTGCTGAAGGCAAACTCTCTGAAGATCAAAGAAAGGTTGCTTTAGATGGCCTGAAATTGCAAAAGCAACAAGAATTAGGTTTACTAAAACTTGCTCAAGAGCAACGTTTGTTTCAAGCTAAATTATTCTTGCTTTCAGAAACTGAGGCAATGCAAGAACGCTACCGATTGGAGCGAGAAGAAATTGCTAAAACAGTAAAAGATGAGGAGGAAAAACGTAAGCGACTGGCATTATCACGTGATCAAGAACGATTAGAAGCACTTGATCGTGCAGCAAAAGCTGGTCAAGCATGGGGTGGTATTCAAGCTGATATGAATGGCAGTGGTGAGTTCTATAGACTAGATCAAGAACGATCTAGCCGCCTAAGTGCCGCGACAAATCTACTTGATAGTCAGCAAGGTGTGGTTAATTTAAATGAACAAAATTCTATTGAGGCTTTAAACGCACAATTTGAGCAACAGCTTATAAGTCAGCAGGATTACGAAAATCAGAAAACAGCTATCATTCAAGCTGCTCAAGATCAACGTAATCAGATTGCTGCCGAATATGCAAAGAATGCTCAGGATATTGAAGATAAGTATCAGCAAGACCGCTTGAACACTCAAATTGCATTTGGTGGCCAAATGATGGGTTCTCTTACATCTATGTTTGGTTCAATGTTTGGAGAGCAATCTAAAGCTTACAAAATCATGTTCGCTGCAGATAAAGCTTATGCCATTGCAGCTGCTGGTATTGCGATTCAGCAAAATATTGCAGCAGCTTCAAAAGCTGGTTTTCCTCTTAATTTACCATTGATTGCTGGGGCGGTTGCTCAAGGCGCTAGCATCATTGCAAACATCCGGGCAATCAAAGATCAAGGTTTTGCTGAAGGTGGTTATACAGGTCGTGGTGGGAAATATGAAGTTGCCGGAGCTGTGCACAAAGGCGAAATTGTATGGTCCCAAGAAGACATTAAAAGATGGGGTGGTGTTGGTTTAGTTGAGAAAATGCGTAAGAGTTCAAGCCCTGAAGCTTTCCTCAATAATAATGCCTCTGCTGATAGTGTCATGCGCCGTGCAATGATGAGCTCTAGTGCCTTTATAGAAAGCCAAAAGCAGGCTGACATCTTTAATCAACCGGTTCAAGATACTCAGATTATCTATAAGGGTAATAGAGACACACCTAAATTAGCTTCTTCTGGAAATTCAGACTTATTCCATGATGGCAAGGTCTACTTCTCATCCAATGGTTTAGTTCAGGATCGTTCAAATCTGGATGATGTTCAGGACTTTACTTTAGGAAGTACTTCACGCCCTCAAGCTGAGATTATGCCTTCAATTGAGCCTGCTTCACCGACAATCAATTTCAAAATTGAAGTGATTAATCAGGTGAGTGGGGCGACAGTTGAAGCCGAACAACTGGATGAGCAAACAGTCCGGATCATTGTTAAAGATGAACTGGATAAGCAGCTTCCAAGAACGGTACCTAAGCTTGTAAGTGATCAAATCGCAAATCCAAACTCAACCATTAGTCGGTCTTTGACTGAGAATACGACAGCAAGACGGAATCGATAATGAACAAAACCGCCTTCGGGGGCGGTTTTTTCAAACTTTTTAAGATTCAAAAATCTTCGTAATACTTAGAATGATTCTGAGAGAAATGATTAATTTCATGTATCTTATAAAATAAATTCAGTAAGATTGTAGATATATCTTTTATCTTTATTAAGACATGAAAACACCAATTCCAAAAACCAAAATGGATGAGTTAGGTTCGCTGATAAACGGCTTCAAGCCTTTTGAAGTCCTTAGTGAGTTTAATTATGTAAGGTGTATGCGGTTACTTGATAGTAGTAAACAGACTGCACCTAAGGATCTTTGGCATGTTATGAAAGGGCTTATAGAGTTAAATGCTAATAATTTAAGTGAAGCAAATGAGGCAGCATTATATGTTTTAAAACATTCCAATAATTTTAGTTGTTTAAGGAATGCAATTTATATTTTTAATCATACTTTTGATTTTGATAATGTATGTAAAACAACAGATAAAATTGTAAAGCTAATTGAATTACAAAAAATGGATTCCAAAGGAATCTTACCAAGAGATCTTGGACTTATTTTCTTACTTAATGGTGAGTTATGGGCTAAGGACTCATCATTTTATAGTGAAGCTGTGTTTAATAACAGTTTTGATCATCACACTGTACTGGCTGATATCAATGATCGACTAGATATAAGTGAAAATGATTTCAAAAAGATCTCTTCTATTATCAAGAATACCGTTTTAAAGAATAATGCGAGAGTACTCAACCATGACTATAGCTTTATTGATGAAGAATTTTTATTACTTATATATATAAATAAACCTGTAAAAGAGATCATGAAAATTAACGAGGAAATTATTGAATTATGTTTTAAAGAAGGTCTTTTGACTGCATTTAACAAGATCTCATATACATTCGTTCCTTATAGTGAGGTTCTGAATGGATAATAAGCTTTTAGAATATTGTAATGAAATAGCATCTGCTGAAACCTCATACCCAGATTTACAATTAAGAAATGTTATCGGTAGAGCTTATTACTTCACATTTCATGAAGCAAAATATCATCTTGAAGATAGATTGAGGTGGAAGCCAACTTCAGAAAAAGGTGGGGTTCATGCAAGGTTATATAGCAGTCTTCTCAGTTATGATTCAAATGCTAATGAACAAACTAAAATAAATGCAGAGCTAGTTTATGCAAAGATCAATTCTTTAAAAAAATTAAGAACTAGGGCTGACTATAAAATGGAAATAAAGATTACGCGCGAACTTGCAAATTTTAGTATTGAAGAAGCTAAAAGAATTTCTGAGTTATTTGAACTAATTTAATTTACAACATTTGAAAAAACCGACCTTAAATGGTCGGTTTTTTATTACCTGAAGGAAAGTTATGTACAAGTTAAAGCTAAATCCTCAGACCAGCGGCTATGGCGTAACACCGGGTGATGATGTGAAACGTCAGCAGATGGATGGTGGTCGTGGTCGCTATTACATCGATGTAAAACGTAATAGCCACATTGTTGATGTGAACTGGAATTTAAGTAAAACCGATTTCAATAAAATGATGGCTTTCTGGCGGGTCTACCAGAATAAGCCAGCCTCATTCTATGCGGATCTGGTGATTGATCAGGGAGCACGTCAGCAATACCTATGTAACTTCATTCCGAACTCGTTCAAGACCAATGAAGTGAATGGCAACCTTTACCGGGTAAATGCACAGCTCGAAGTTGTTCAAAACCAGCCTAACCTGACTGCCGATATAGCTTTGATTAAGGATTGGGAGGTCTGATGGATAACGAA
>NZ_JAALLK010000003.1:0-382442 GCF_011075215.1 Acinetobacter sp. EKM10A
AATCAATCAATGAAAATTATTTCGATTAATCAATCAGTAAAAATCCACACAAGTTGTTCTTCAATTCTCTTAATGATCTTCTTACTAGTTCGTCACCAGCAAGCTAGGTCGGCTATATTACTCTTAATCTCTTAAAAGTCAACAGGTAATTTCGATATTTTTAAAACTTATTCTTTAAACCAACTTCCCATCAAATTCATCGCTTAAAGCAACCAATCTAATCACAAGTAACTGTTTTTCAACAAGTTTCTATCTGCATCACCGCCGATGGATGTGCATTATAGACCATCTCTCTCCCTTTGCAACCCCTTTTTCTAGCATTTCATATCAAGCGTACATTTTTTAGGCTTTTTGGCTATATTTCTATATAATTTGATCAATTTTACATTGATAATAGCTTATCGCTTCTGTATTAAAATATATCTCTACCCAACTGCATATTGAATATAGCCTGGCTAGCGGTTAAGGAATTATATGAATTATTCTAATTTACTTTTGTCGAGCTTATTAACTGTAGGTCTTTACACCTCAGCCCATGCTCAAGAAAATCTTACTGAAGAATCTGCCGCTAGTTCGGAAGATGTTACTTCAACCCAGACTCAGCATAGCCGACCTCACTTACAAATTATTAAAGATTTGAAAGGCATAAAAGTTAAAGATTTAAAGATCAACGCAAATGCTGCTCAACCGGATACAGTAAAAGATCCATTACAGTCACTGAACCGTCCAATTTATTCTTTTAACGATATGTTAGACCGCCATGTTTTGCGTCCCGTTGCTGTTGAATATAGAGAAAAGACGCCAGAAGATGTACGTGGTTCTTACCGACAATTTCGTAAAAACCTTGGCGAACCATGGAATGCTGTTAACCAGCTAATTCAAGGACGTCCTGGCCGCGCCGCAAAAACTTTAGGTCGTTTTACTATTAATACGTTAACAACATTAGGTTTAGCCGATCCAGCGAGCCGCTTAGGCTTACCTCCTGAAGAAGAAAGTTTTGGTGTAACTCTCGGTTACTATGGTGTTCCTTCTGGACCATTTCTTATGCTGCCTTTCTTTGGGCCAAGCACTTTACGTGATGGCGTTGGCTTGGCTGTAGATGCTCAGGCCCGTCCACAAAAATACATTATGGATGATCAAGATGGCCTGTATTGGTCGACTAATCTATTACAAGCCGTTGATACACGCGCTCAATATCTAGATTTAGACCAAACTATACAAGGCGATCAGTATGCGATGATTCGTGATTTATATCTCCAACGTAAAGCATTCCAGATTGCCGAGAAAAAAGGTGATTCGGCAGATGTGTCTTTTATTGATGATGACGAATCTGAAGATGTACCAGAAGATAACACTGATAAAACCGAAAAATAATTAAAGGACAAATCAAGGTATTGCATTTTTCTTATAGAAAGGCAATACCTTGATTTTGGTCATACATCCTCTATGATGGATAAAGTGATCTTGAAAAAGGACTACCATATCTTCTATGTATTTTATTAAACCGACACGCTCTATCCCTTTCGTAGAGCAAGCTCTGGAAGCATTACCAGACTTACAAGTCATTCACATAGATGATCTCGATTTATACGACCCAACAATTATCGCAATTGCTGATGTACAAGATTTCCTAACTTATAAATGGCGTTTACCTACAATCGTGATTGCTTTTGAGCATGAAGGTAGTGCTTTAGCTCAAGCATGGGAAGCTGGTGCTCTTGCAGGATGGGTATGGAACCAATTACCTAAAGATCTAAATAAAGCTTTAACAAGAATTGATGCACAATATAAACGTAATCAGGATAGCCGTGATTTACCTTCGGCAGCAGAATTACAAAAACGTTTATTGCCAAATCCTATTGATTTATTAAATTATGAGGTTGAAACTTTTTTCCAACCTTCTGCCTATTTATCAGGCGACTGGTACGACTACTGGAAGCTCAATGATAAAGAGGTTTTATTTTATCTCGCCGATGTATCGGGGCATGGTGTAACAAGTAGCTTATTAACTTCTTGGATGGCAGCCTTTCATGGTCGCTCCAAAACACCACGACAGTTAATCAAAAAGTTAAATGGGATGCTGGTTCAAGAGAATATTGAAAAACATATTACAATTGTGGTCGGTATTCTAAATCTTGAAACTCATAGTCTTCGCTGGTCTAGTGCAGGTCATTACCCTCCTCCAATTATTTTTGAACCTAATCAACCTCCAAAAATTTTAACCACCAGCAGCTTTCCCTTAGGGTTAACTGATGAGTTAGAAGTTGAAGAACATGTATGCACATTAAATCGTCATGCACGTTTCATTATTTGCTCAGATGGAGCACTAGAACCATTTGATGGCGGCTTGAATGATCAGTTTCAACAATTAGTTCAACATTTGCAAAATCAATCATTCCAAGCCCCTGATCACGTTGCTGATGACATTGCCATCTTTAGTCTTTGTCGAATGAATTAATTTAAGAATCAATTAATTACATAATATACGACTTAAGGACTCTTGAGTCTGAGATGGCACTATGTGATAATTTTTCTATCCTTCTCTGAAAATGGCATTTATATGTCAACAGGTCATGTTGAATATGCAAGTTTAAATGGAACGCATATTTTCAAGCTTATTGGTGAAGTGCGAGCCCATTCTTGTATAAGTCTAGACAAACTTTTAAACAGAATTGAACAGCAAGAAAATGTTGTTGGTGCAATCGTTGATTTAACCCAAACAACATTTATTGATAGTACTGTATTAGGTATCCTAGCCAAGCTAGGTTTAAAACTGAAACAGACTCATCATATTCAAGCTGTGATGCTATCTACCAATCCAGATATCACAACCTTAGCCAACAGCATGGGGCTAGGGCAGGTTTTTGTCATCCTGAATTATTGTGGCGATCCTAACGTTTGTACTTTAACGTTAACTGACGAGCACATTACTCATAATGCGATGCTAAGAACCGTTCTGGACGCACATAAGACATTGATGAAACTCAATGCAAATAATCAGAACATGTTTGAGCCGCTTGTTAAGCAATTGCAAAAAGAACAAGACACGCTTGAACAAGTATCTGATAAGCAAAATGCCTAAACTTTATTGCTAATCTGGATGTGTATATGACTCTTGTTTCGGTTGTTCAAATGAATTCTCAAGATGACATTGAAAGCAACTTTCAAGTGATTGAGTCATTGATTCAGCAAAGCAAGGCTCAAAATGCCAGCTTAATTGTTTTTCCCGAAAACTTTGTTTGTTTTGCGGCTGGCAAACAGCGTGAAACAGCAGAGCAATTTGAGTCGATTCAACAAAGACTTGAGAAACTTGCGCATCAGTATCAAATCTGGATTGTTGCAGGCACTCTACCGTGCCCATTTCGTCCGGATGGTTCCATCATACAAGATGGTCGAGTGCGCACAGTGAGTTTATGCATCAGTCCTGAACGTACCGAAGCACGTTATGACAAAATACATTTATTTGATGTACAAGTTGGCGATGCTGTGGGTGGATATCAGGAATCTCGTTTCTTTGAACCAGGAACAGACGTTGTAGTCACATCTACCCCTTTTGGCAATATTGGCCTAATGGTATGTTATGACTTGCGTTTTCCTGAGTTAGCTTTAACCCTTAGACAGCAAGGTGCTCATCTATTAACTGCTCCTGCTGCATTTACCTATACAACAGGTCAGATGCATTGGCAGCTTTTGCTGCAAGCACGTGCAATGGATAGCCAATGCTATGTTTTAGGGGCTGCGCAACAAGGTTGGCATGGGGAAAAACGCCAAACTTGGGGGCATGCAGGAGCAACTGATAGTCGTGGTCAAGTTTTAAGTATGATTGGTTATGAAGGGAACGGTTTAATTACGGTACCTTTTGATTTAGCTGCTCAAGAACTTGTGCGTACATCAATGCCTTTAATGATGCATCGTAAATTAATTCACTATTAAAAGCTTAATTATTCATGTGGAAATACTTATTTAGCATTTTTTGCTTAGGGGCAAATATTCACTGTTATGCGACTGATTTCGGGACAACGAATAATTTTGTCTCTCCAAATTTGCAGCTTAAACAAAATGTACTACCTCCTACTCCAAAAAATATTCCTCTGCCTGCTTTTGGCCAGCGGATTATTGGTTGGGGGACAGGTGCAGAAGGTGCCAGACAGCGTTTAGAGAATATTCAGCCTGCCGATGTTTCTATGATTAAAAAACAAGGAACAACTTTAGAAATGATCACGGCCTGGCAAGATTTTTATGAACAAGAGCAACAACGTAATGAAAATAACCCAACTGCAAAATATCGTGCTCGTTTAATGAAAAAAATTGCCGACCTTTGGTAACCATTTTAAATTAGTATTTTTAAGTGATGGAGTAATGTTTAGATTACTCCATTTTTTTACGTTATCTTATTTTTATCAATAGCTCTAAATTATGAGCATTTAAGAAATTAAACATAAAGCGATATACTAGAAAAGCACCAATTAGTTTTCTGAGGAATATATGGACCAAGACTGTCAAAATCTAAAGCTTGAGAATCAATTATGTTTCCTCATTTATTCAACAAATTTAGCCCTTAATCAACTTTATCGCAAACTATTAACTCCATTAGGGATTACTTATCCTCAATATTTGGTGATGTTGGTGTTGTGGGAAAAAGATGAGATTACTGTTTCAGAAATTGGCAGCAAGTTATTTTTAGAGTCTTCAACTTTAACCCCCATTTTAAAAAAGTTAGAAGCATTGCAGCTTCTTAATCGTACTCGATCAAAAGAAGATGAAAGACAAGTCATTATCACGCTTAGCGAAAAGGGGAAAAAACTTAAAGAACAGGCCGTAAATATTCCAACGCATATCTTAGAGGCCAGTTCTTGTGATACGGCTACCCTTCTCGGTCTCAAAGATCAATTAACACAACTCCGTACAAATATAGCTAAATAATCACCAATTTTTTTACAAAATTGACTTGTTAAAATAATTAAGTCGTGTACGATATATTTGCATTCAATTTAATTTAGGAATAAAAAGATGTCATTAGAAAAAGTTGTGTATCGTGCAAAAGCTAAAGCAACTGGTGGCCGTGACGGTCGTGCAACGTCATCAGACGGTGTATTAGACGTACAACTTGGTGTGCCTAAAGAAATGGGCGGCGCTGGTGGTGCTGTAACTAACCCAGAACAATTATTTGCAGCAGGTTATTCAGCGTGCTTTTTGGGTGCTTTAAAATTCGTTGCAAACCGCGATAAATTTAATATTAGCAAAGATGCTTATGTTGAAGGTGAAGTTGGTATTGGTCCAATTCCTACAGGTTTTAGTATTGAAGTAACGTTAAATGTTTACTTAATTGGTATGGACCGTGAAGAAGCTGAAAAATTAGTTGCAGCAGCTCATATTGTTTGCCCATATTCAAATGCGACTCGCAACAATATTGATGTGACTTTTAATATTGTGACTGAATAATTTTTGTCATTTCAAAAATGCCCGAGTTAAATCGGGCATTTTTTATATCTTACAGATTATGCTTCATTTGCTTCATTGGTTACACGCAATACTTCTTCAAGTGTGGTTTTACCTAAAATTACCTTGCGCAAGCCATCATCACGAATAGAACCCGAGTACTGGCGAGCATGGTTTTCTAATTCAAACTCAGCTGCATTGCCATGAATAAGACGACGCATCGGTTCATCAATAGGTACAATTTCATAAATAGCCGTACGGCCATTAAACCCTAAATGAGAACACTGATCACACCCTTGAGCTTCTGGTATCTTTAAAGTTGGCTCATGCGAAATATGCTGAAAAACCTGCTTTTCAAAAGTATCGGCTTCACGCCATGTCATACAATGTGGACATAAGGTACGAACCAAACGCTGAGCAACGACCCCAATTAAAGAACTTGATAATAGGAAGGGTTCAATCCCCATATCTTTAAGTCGAGTCACTGCACCAATAGCAGTATTGGTATGTAGTGTTGATAACACCAAATGACCTGTTAAAGATGCCTGCACCGCAATTTCAGCAGTTTCTAAATCACGAATCTCACCGACCATGACCA
The DNA here is from genome assembly GCF_011075215.1 of Acinetobacter sp. EKM10A. Lineage (NCBI taxonomy): Bacteria > Pseudomonadati > Pseudomonadota > Gammaproteobacteria > Moraxellales > Moraxellaceae > Acinetobacter > Acinetobacter sp. EKM10A. Next base: position 6,038 of record NZ_JAALLK010000003.1, read on the forward strand.
CATCTGGATCTTGACGTAACATTGCCTTTAAAGCTCGAGCAAAAGTCATATCCACTTTGGTATTCACTTGAGTTTGGCCAATACCTTCAAGCTGATATTCAATTGGATCTTCGGCTGTTAAGATGTTACGGGTATTGTCATTTAGATCTGATAAGGCAGCATATAAAGTCGTCGTTTTCCCCGAACCAGTAGGTCCTGTGACTAAAATAATACCGTGCGGACGATGTACTAACTGAGTTAAACGTTCATAGTCATTTGCCATTAAACCTAGGTGAGTCATATTAAGGCGACCCGCTTGTTTATCAAGCAAACGCATAACAACCCTTTCACCATGTGACGATGGCAAAGTTGAAACACGGACATCAACTTCACGGCCAGCAAGACGCAAAGAAATACGTCCATCTTGCGGTACACGCTTTTCGGCAATATCGAGTTTTGCCATAACTTTAATACGTGAAACAAGTAAGGGAGCTAGTTCACGGCGTGGCTGTACAATCTCGCGTAATTGACCATCTACCCGTAAACGTACAGATAATTTCTTTTCAAAAGCTTCAATATGAATATCTGAAGCACCTACACGGATTGCCTCAGAGAGAAGTGCATTGATCAGACGCACAATAGGCGCGTCATCTTCCTGATCCATTAAATCTTCTGTTTCAGGAACCTGATCGGCCAAACTCAATAAATCCGGGTGGTCTTCTAAGCCAGCCGCAACTTGTTGAGATTCGCCTGTGTCCCCCGCATAACTCGTACTTAATAGGCTATTAAACTCTTGTTCAGTACATAGCTGATAATGTGCAGGCTTCCCCAAAATTCGTCTTGCTTCCTGCAATGCAATTTTTTCTGTATTTTGACGTCTAACAATAAAAACTTGATCACCGTCATAACGAAATAAAACACCATGACGCTTGGCAAAACTATATGGAACTTGTATTTGTTTCAATATTTGCATCACAATTTATAATGATGAGTAAGATAATTTTGAGTGTACTCTAAGCAGATTACAGCGTGAAGTCTGTTTAACAACTCGGTAGAGGAATTTTACGTCTTGTTTGAAAATAATGAATATCAGCCTCACCCCCAGAATTCTTTAAAATGGTGGGGTGAACAGCACTTTGAAATTAACCAATCCAAAGCATGGCAATTCGGTTCAATGCTCTTTCGTTTAACGCGTGGCATAAAAGAATGGCGTATCGAATATTATCGTCCCACTCTTCAAGATGATAATGAACAAGATTGGCACATCATCCCAGATGCTAATTTCGGTTTCCCACATTCTGTTCAAGTCGAACGTTACATGTTTCGGAAAACTAATCCAAAGTTTTTACTCATGCCTCGTTTAGCAGACCGATCTGTTGTGATTAAACCTGTTGATCCTATTTATATTCCAGCAGGTCAACGCGGAACTCTTTATATTAGTACACCCCTATGGATTGCAGGTTTAGTTGAAAGTCAGCATGAGCCTTTGTTTGAGATTCCTGTGATTCAACCTAAAGATACATGGTTTGGTCCTAATGCCCAGCAAGGTGAAATTTGTTATGCCACGTCTGTAGATGGGCGTACCGATTTGAACCTATTAACGCCTCGAGCTTTTCGTGCAGTTACGCCGATCGATTTTCACAATACCAGTAATCATCAATTACGCTTTGACCGTATGAATGTACCGGTTACCGCCCTACCGCTATTTTATAGTGAAAGTACGGGACGCTTATGGACATCACAAATCAAAGTCTACTATGAAGGCTCTGACCGCCCTGCCCGCATTCGTATTGAAAACCGTACGCCTCCTCTTGCAGGTGAAGTGACTTACGTACATCCCCCACGTTCACCTGGTGGTGCACTATTTAATATGTTTGATTCATTTTTCTAAGGGGGTTCTATGGCTGATTCAAATATTCCTAGAGATATCGCTGATAGCCTCAAAAGTATATTTACCAATATTAACACCGAACGTATCAGTGAAATTTTAGTAGGTGTTGTACTGTGCTTTATTGGTTTTGTCCTTGCCCGTATTATTTCAAATACATTTATTAGAACCATTGGTTCACGCTTTAATGCTCATCAACGCCTTGTATGGCGCCGTGGTATTTTCTATTTTATTTTCTTACTCTTCATTATGACGAGTTTAAAAGAGGCAGGATTTAAACTCAGTGTCTTCCTTGGCGCAGCAGGGATTTTAACAGTAGCACTGGGTTTTGCTTCGCAAACATCTGCCAGCAACCTGATTAGTGGTCTATTTTTGATTGGGGAAGGTTCATTTGAAGTCGGTGATACCATCCAAATTACCCTCATTCGTGGCAATACCATTGAAGGGGAAGTCATTTCAATTGATTTGCTTTCGGTAAAGTTACTTACGCTCGATAACGTGTATATTCGCTTGCCAAACGAACAGCTTATTCGTGCGCCTGTACACAACTTATCTAAATATCCCATACGGCGTATTCCAATTACTTTGGCAATTAACTTTCACGAAGACATTATTAAAGTTCGTGAGGTTTTACTGAATGTCGCATCAAATTATCCACTCGTATTAGATGATCCAAAACCGGCAGTTACGGTTACTGCATTTAGGGAATCATCGATTGAGCTTTTATTTACAATGTGGTGTCGACAAGAAAACTCTTTAAAAGTTCGAGATGAAATGCAAGAACGTATCCGTAATGGTTTTTTAGATAACCGAATCGAAATTCCTGTTCCTAAAATGGGCTTGATTGATCGACCATCTAATATTTTTGCTGACGATGATATCGATCAATACAGTAATCAGAAAGAATTAAAACAAGAGCCTAAGCTTTAGGCTCTTGTTTCTTCTGTACAGAAGATGACGGTGGTAATGGTGCAAGATAAGCAATAATCAACATTACCCCACCTGCTCCAATAAACGAAATGACTCGAGTTAATGTCGCACTTTGCGATAGATCTAGTAAAATCAGCTTTAATACCACAATCCCTAAAAGCGCAGCACCTACAAACCACAATTGACGAATCATTTTTCGACTAGAGAATGTAGTCAATACAAATGCCAAAATAACCCAAAGCAATGTCAGACTTAACTGGACTATTCCGTTTGTCCAAATTGCAGCACCCCATAGCGGTGTCGCCCAGTAGTGGTGCAAGCCCCGAACGACTACACTACTAAATACCAATAACCCCACTAGAATTGTTGTAATTTTAAAAGTCCACTCCAGTGATTTATCTTCATCAAAATCATGCTGATAAATAATAAAGAGTAGACCTGCAAATACCGCAATTGAAAGAAAATCAGTCAAGTTAATTAAAGGAACAAAATAAAGATACTCAGCAGAATGGCTATCTACACTCACTACAAGCAACCACAGTAAACTTAAACACCACACTGGAATTTGATGCAATAGGGTCGTTTTATGAGACTTATACACCCAAAGCGAATAAACCACAGGGATAAAAGCCAGAGCAACAACTGGCATTTTTGGGAAAATAGCCACGCCAACTATCGCTAACGCCAACCAGCTTAAACCAGCCCAGACATTTAAGTACCCAGACTCATCCGACTGCGGTTGAGCCATAAGAAATAAGGCACTTAGAATAATGGTAGCGACCAAGAAAGTAGTTTGTTGTAATGAGTCTACCCATTTAAACAACGTAAACACTTGACTCGCAAACGCTTCACCCAAAACTAATAACAGTAACAGGCTAATTAAAATTAACTGCAAACTTTGCCATTGCACACGAAGTTTATAGTGAACAATCGCACTAAATATTGCTATTAGAGCAATAGCAAACATCAAATATGGACTTAAAGCATGATGATGCCATGCCATTATTTCTACACCTGCTACGGCGCCCGCATACATGCCTAAACATAAGAAAATACCGCTAAACATGCTTGCGCTAAAATAGCGTTGTTCTTTGCTGTTGTATTGCAATAAATAAAAGGCCGAAATGAATTGGGCAATTGCATAAATGCTAGTGCTTAGTGTTGGAAACTCTTCATTTGCCCAAACCTGATAAAACAGTGCAAGTGAGCTGAGTAAAACTAAAATCACACCAATATATCGGCTTAAACGGTAGCGTTCAGTTACTCCCCATACGATGAGGGCCGTACCTTGAGCTACCCAACCAATCGCTGTCCAATGTGCTCCTTTTGCAAGCGGGAAAATTAAGGCAAAAAAAGCAACCGCGAGAATGAAAAAACTTTTTGCAAGGACTGAAAGCTGAGGATGAGTTTTTTTAATCCAGAACGTTAATACCGCATAGGTGCCTGCTAAAACAGCAGCACCAATTGTTAAAGCTTGGGTCGACTCATGAACTAAATAGGCATGAAGCGTAAAGCCTAGTACAGGTACACTAAAAATAAGACCAACATCTAACAGCGGAGGTAAACGGATCCCCTCTTGTTTTTCGTGTTCTGAAACCCGAGAGATATTTTGGCTATAACGAACACTTAACCAAATAAATAGCGCTATATGGAGCCATAAAATCCAGTCTAATTTGTCAAATTTTGCTGGCTCTGCATAAAATGCGATTGCACTACCGCCAATAAACATTGTGGCAAAGAAAGCGATCTGATTTAGGATTTTCCAAGGCTGAATAAAATTAACCGCAGCGACTGCAAGATTAATAACAAGATAGTAACTAAATAAAAAAACTACATCAGGACGATATTGCGGAATAACTAAAGGAGCCGCATAAGCCATACCCAGTGCGAGTATTGCCAAATAAATAGCTTGTTGTTTTAAACTCAGGAATACTGTAATTGCTAATAAAATCGTAAATAGAATACTTGCTGTAGTTAGGCTCGTGATTACACCAAAATGATGTGAGAACACAAGCGTTAGAAAGACAACAGCTAACCCTACACCTTGCAATGCTACAGCAAATAGCTGATTTTTCTTTTGCAAGGTATATCCAAATACTGTTAATACACCGCCTGCAATCGCAATAAAACCAAGTTTCACGCCTAAGCTCAACTGCCAGTGCTCACTTGCAAAACGCAGTAAGAGCACTACCCCAACCATAAGCATAGCAACAGCGACCCTTAAAATTGGATTACCATGAATCATCCAATCGACTGCTGGTTGCCACCATGCGGCCTGTACATGAGCTGGTTGTTCTGTTTGATTTAAAGGTGCCGTTTCTGCTGGGACTAGCGTGTCTGTATTATTGGAACTAACTTGTTCTATTACAGGATTTATAACTTCTGTTTGTATGGTCTCATTTACATGAACAGTTTTTTTTGCTGACTCGAGGTATAATAGTCGAGTATGAAATGCACTGATGGTTTGAATCAAACATAGCAATAAAAACAGTAAAGCCCCTCCAGCAATCCACATCCAATGATTGATATAAGCAACTAATGCAACCAAAGCGGCGGTATAAATTACCGTTCTTTGCATATGAATAGAATAAAGTGGCGTAGTCTGGTGAGAAAACTGTTGTTCTAAATGAGTTAAACGTTGATGCAGACTTGATAATGACTGAACCAGTATGACAGTGAGCGCAATAGATAAAGCAACAACGGCACTCTGAAATTTAAAACCAATTGAAATGGCTAAAAACAAAGTCAAAGCGATCAAAACGATGATCATTCCCTGTTTGTCTTTTTTATACATGGGCTTAGCAATATGACACCTTCATTACAGGCCATCTTACTTCAAGCCAATACATGCGTATATTTATACATACAAAATACTGCAAAAATCATAAACCTGCATTCATAGCCGTTTTCACGTAAAATACCCATAATTCAGTTTAAGGAATTGTTCAATGCCACCATTTGTCTTGGTTGATGGGTCCTATTTTTTATTTCGTGCATATCATGCATTACCACCATTGACGACCTCTACAGGGTTACATACCAATGCAATACGTGGAGCAATTTCTGCCATTCAAAAATTGATGCGTCGTATGCAACCGACACATATGGCCGTTATTTTTGATACACCTGAACCAACTTTCCGTCATAAGCTTTCACCTATTTATAAAGGTGATCGCCCAACTATGCCGGAAGAGTTATCTCAACAGATTCCATATTTACATGCATTGATTAAGGCTCAAGGTATTCCTTTATATAGCCTTCCGGGTGCAGAAGCCGATGACATTATCGGGACTCTCGCTAAACGCGCCGTAAAAGAAGGTCATCATGTGCTTATCTCAACCGGAGATAAAGACATGGCCCAGCTGGTTAATGACTATGTAAAACTTGAAGATAGCTTTAAAGATCGAGTACTAGACACCGAGGGCGTATTTGAAAAATTTGGTGTTTGGCCAAACCAGATTATCGATTACTTAACCCTTATGGGTGATGCATCTGACGGCATTATGGGTGTACCTGGCGTAGGTGCAAAGACGGCTGCCAAATTACTGACCGAATATGGGACATTGGATAATATCATTGCCAATGTAGACCAACTTAAAGGCAAACTAAGCCAAAATATTAAAGATAATTTAGACAATATTAAGCTTGATCACCAGTTGGCAAGCATTGTCTGTGATCTTCCTTTAGAACTCGACTGGCATGAATTAAAACTTACTGATCCAAATGTAGATGCCTTACGCAATCTCTATACGGAGCTTGAGTTTAGAAACCAGTTACAGTCTCTCGATCATCCAAATAATCCAAATAGCTCAAGCTATAAGCAGCAAGCTTCACAAACTATTGTCCAAAATGAAGTTAAACCTGCTCAAACGATTGAAACAGAAGATCAAGCAAGCTTGACTAGTCAAGATGATCAGCTTGGAACTGCAAACTATCACACTGTTTTAACACAAGAAGCATGGGATCAGCTCTGGCAACGCATGCAGAATGCCGATCATTTTGCTATTGATACAGAGACCACAAGTCTTGATTACCGTATTGCCGAGATGGTTGGTTTTTCAATCGCATTTGATGCGAAAGATGCCTACTATGTTCCTTTGGCACATAATTACGAAAATGCGCCACAACAACTGGACCGTGAACAAGTTTTAGCGCAAATCAAGCCTGTACTTGAAAATGAAGCAGTTAAAAAAATCGGTCATCATCTTAAATATGATGCGCACATTTTTGCTAATCACGGTATTGAACTTAAAGGTTGGTATTTCGATAGCATGCTGGCATCTTATGTACTGAATGCAGCAGCTACTCGTCATGGCATGGATGATGTTGCTCGTGTTTACCTAAGCCATTTGACCACTACTTTTGAGCAAATTGCTGGCAAAGGTGCAAAACAGAAGACTTTTAATCAAATTGAGATTGAAGTTGCAGCACATTATGCAGCAGAAGATGCACATGTGACCTATCGTTTATATGAAGTACTTTCAAATAAACTTAAAGCACATCCTGAATTGGAAAATATTTTATATAACATCGAGATGCCAGTTGCCCGAATTTTATCGGGTATGGAAGAAGATGGAATTCGTTTAGATCATGCTTTCTTAGATAAATTAAGTGTTGAATTTGCGAAAACTATGGAAGATCTTGAAAATCAGGCCATGGAAATTGCAGGTGAAACTTTTAATATTGCTTCGCCTAAACAAGTAGGTGAAATTCTATTTGATAAGTTAGGCATTAAAGGTGGTAAAAAAACTGCAACTGGGCAATACAGCACCAGTGAAAGTGTTCTTGAAAAAATTGAGCATCCCTTAACAGAAATTATTTTAGAACACCGTGGATTAGCAAAATTAAAGAGCACCTATACTGACCGTTTAATTGAGCAGTCGCATAATGACACCCATCGTGTACATACCAGCTATCATCAAGCACTAACGGCAACAGGTCGCCTATCCTCTTCTGATCCTAACTTACAAAACATTCCAATTCGTAGACAGATTGGCCGTCAAATCCGTAAAGCATTTATTGCACTGGAAGGACGAGTTTTGTTAGCAGCCGATTACTCGCAAATTGAACTTCGTTTAATGGCTCATTTTTCTCAAGATGATGCCTTAGTTCATGCATTCCAACATGGTCAAGATGTACACCGTAGAACAGCGGCAGAAGTGTTAGGTATTGCAATTGAAGATGTGACCAATGATCAGCGCCGTCAGGCTAAAGCTGTGAATTTCGGTCTACTTTACGGTATGTCCGAGTTTGGTTTAATTCGTCAACTTGGCTTTACTCGTGAAGAATCGCAAAACTATATCAAACAATACTTCCAGCGCTATCCTGGCATTTACGAATACATGCAACGTACTCGCCAAGTAGCATCGGAACAAGGGTTTGTTGAAACTATCTTAGGTCGCCGTCTTTATACACCGGATATTGACGCTCGAAATGTGATGGTACGTAAAGCTGCTGAACGTGCTGCAATTAATGCACCTTTACAAGGTAGTGCTGCTGATATTATTAAGTTAGCAATGATTGAAGTAGATAAAATCCTGCCAAAAGATCAAGCAAAACTATTACTTCAAGTTCACGATGAATTGGTGTTTGAAGTTGATTCAAACATTGCAGATGAACTTTCAAAACAAATTGCGGATGTCATGCAGTCTGTTCTGGAAATTTCTGTACCGTTAGTCGTAGAAGTAGGCCAAGGTAAAAACTGGGATGATGCCCATTAATTTATCGATAAACCAATAAAAAAAAGGGCTGTAATACAGCCCTTTTTTTAATCTTACAAAATTAAAGTCCAGTTAATAAAACTTTAGCGACTTCATTCATTAAGATCTCGGCAATATAGAGTGCCAAAAATGCCAGAATTGGAGATAAGTCAATCATCCCCATATTAGGTAATAAACGACGGAATGGGGCGAGTAATGGTTCAGCTAAATCTTGAATCACCTCAATATAAGGTGAACGAGATTGAGTAAACATAACGACCCAACTCAAAATGATTGTTGCAAAAATTAAGTAACGGCAGAAACGAATCAAATCCTGAATCATGGTCACAAAAGTCAGAATCACTAAATGAACCGGACTATTTGGCATGGAACCCGAAAGATACATTACACCGAAAATTTTCAGTAAATATAAAATAATTAAAAGAACCAACGCTGCCAGATTGAATCGGCCTTTTGCGACCGTTGGAAAAATTCGGCCAAAAATATCAACAATCTTAGTCGCCTTTACTGTCGATAAAACCACAGGATTATAAGGACTTACTGCCGCCAATTGCATTAAAAAACGGAAAAAGACCAATAAAATCGCGACGTTAATTAAAATTCCAAAAATTAGCGCAGAATTTGCACCCATAGTTGTCTTATCCTATTAAAGCTATTTTGCACTGTCACTCAGTTCTTGAGCCAATTCTTGGCTACGTTTCTGTGCAGCAGCTAATGCAGATTGAATATTTTGAGAGATTTGTGCACGATCAAAAACTTCAAGTGCAGCTTGGGTTGTACCATTCGGTGACGTCACATTTTTACGCAGCTCAGACGGAGTATTTGAACTCGTAATTGCCATTTGAGCTGCACCTAATGCTGTTTGAAGAGTTAAAGCAGTTGCAACTTTTTCATCCAAGCCTAAATTTTTACCTGCACGAATCATACTTTCCATGAGGTAGAAGAAATAAGCCGGGCCTGAACCTGAAACTGCCGTTACCGCATCAATTTGAGCTTCGGAGTTTACCCAAATTGTTAAACCAGTTGCTGCTAAAATCTGACTCGTTAATTCACGGTCCGAGGCACCAACCACATCAGTCGCGTAAATACCATGAACACCAGTTTGAACTAATGCAGGTGTATTTGGCATAACTCGCACAATACGTTCACTATCAATCAAATTTGATATTGTCTTAATTTCCGCACCGGCAATAATCGAAATAACCAATTTATCCGATAATAAACCTTTTAACGGACGTAGAACATTTGCCAGAACTTGTGGTTTTACAGCAAGAACAACTACATCGGCATTCTGGATAGCAGCCGTATTATCTTGAGTTACATGAACTTCTTTTTCTTGCAATAGTTGACGAATTTGTTCGACAGGATCTGAAACGGTAATACGTGTTGGTGGTAATCCTCTTGAAATGAGCCCGCCAATTAATGCTTGGGCCATATTACCACCACCAATAAAACAGATATTACAATTCACTGCTGTTGCCATAACTATATTCGCCATTTACCAGATTACAAGAATGAGAAATTAAATCTGGTTGCCACCCTCCTTCCTCACAATATGGAGACTGAGCCAACCAAAATCCTTTCGGTGTAAAAACCCCAAGCATAACATTATCTAAGACTAATATTTGAATTGTATGACGAAGCCAAGGCAAAATATGTGCTTCTTGAATTGCTTTTTTTAAAGGCCATTGCCCAACACGACCATATAGGTGAATCTTTTCCCCACCTTGACGTCGAATGATTTTTAATTTTTTATTCAATAAAGAATGACTTAAACCAATTTTTTTACACTCAACATGGAATAGTCCAGCTGCGCCCTGCCATCTTTCTTCTAATTTAAATGAATGCTCTAGTTCAGCATCAACCGGATTTAAAGTTTCAGCGAAATAAATCTGTTTACTCAACCTATAGAGTATATTTTGATAACGGACATAGTAAAACTGGTTCCAATGTAAAGCGGCTTGAGCATCTGACTTAGACTCAATAACTTCTGCTCTTAGCCGTTCGACCATTTCAAATGCAGGTCGATATTGCCCTTGGCCTTTCATCCACGCAGAAAGTAACTGGCGCTGCCGCGCAAAAGATAACTCGGATAATTTCGTTAAATCTAAATAGTCAGCTGAACCAGAATATTGCCAATCATCTTTAAGAACTTTTTCTAAAATTTCAGAAGCATCTTGCATCAGATAACTGGTTCGGCTCAAAGCTTGCTGCATTTTTGGAAAACGGCTTGTTAAAAATGGCCACAGTGCTTCACGACACCACACCCTATCGTAATGGTTGTCATAGTTCATTGGATCGTCAATATATTTAACTTCAAGCTGAGCAGTCCATAAGGCGATTTGCTCACGTGTTAAATCCAAAAAGGGGCGCCAAATTGTCATATCTTTACGGTAATCAATAGCCTGCATCGCAGCAAGTCCATCTACTCCCGCACCTGACAATAATCGCAAAATAACTGTTTCTGCCTGATCTTGTTGATGATGAGCAAGCAACAGAATTTCATTTTCTTGTAAATGTTGCTGATATGCTTGATAACGCGCTTGACGTGCTTGTGCTTCCAGATTGCCGTTTGCGATCTGAACTTTTTGAATAATATAAGGAATATTTAATATTGTTGCCTGTGTGGCAACCACTTCCGCCCACTCTGCACTTTGATCTTGCAGTTGATGATCAATATAAATTGCTCGGATCTTTTGAGGGAAAATTTGAGCCATTAAATGTAGCAGTAGCATTGAATCCATGCCACCACTACATCCAATAAGAAAAGAACTTTTTTCAGAGAACTCTTGAGCTTGCTTTAAGACGCCATGCCTAAATTTTCGCTGCCAAACTTCATTAAACGTTGATAACGTGCTTCGCATCGTTCATTTGCATCCATTGGTAGCAATTCATCCAAAGCCTGCTTTAAAACTACTTTTAAGTTTTGCATCACACGCTCAGGATCTAAATGCGCACCTTCACCTTCATCTACTACATATTCAACAATACCTAGCGATTGTAGTTTATCTGCTGTTAAACCTAAAGCTTCACTCGCTTGAGCTGCTTTCTCAGCAGTTTTCCACAAAATAGATGCACAGCCTTCAGGCGAAATCACAGAATAAATACTATGTGACAACATAATCACTCTGTCAGCAACACCAATACCTAAAGCACCACCAGAACCGCCTTCACCAAGTACTGTTGCGATTACAGGTACTTTCAGGCTTGAAAGTTGAGCAAGGCTAGTCGCAATTGCTTCTGCCTGACCACGTTCTTCAGCACCAACACCCGGATATGCACCCATAGTATCAATAAAGGTGAAAACTGGTAGATTGAAACGCTCAGCCATATCTAAAAGGCGCTGAGATTTACGATAACCTTCTGGGTTACACATACCAAAGTTGTGCTTTAATTTTTCACGGGTACTACGACCACGGTGTTGTCCAATGACCATCACAGGTTGACCGTCAAAACGAGCAAGACCACCTACCATCGCACCATCGTCACCAAACAAACGATCACCATGCAATGCATCAAACTCTGTAAAGATTTCACCGACATAATCTAGAAACTGCGGACGTTCAGGATGACGTGCAATTTGAACCGTTGTCCACGCTTTGGACTGAGTAGCTTTTTTCATAGGTCGAATATTATCCCTTTAATCGATAAATTTTTCCGACTGAATATTCAATTCAATGTCCCAATGCTTAAACTGCTCTTGCTCATCATGCAAGTCGGCAACTAACAATGGCCATTGTTTGGCATCACCAGAAACACTAAGTTGCCATTGTTGATCATTTATGATGGTCAATTCAATGGCAGGAAGCATCTGATCACTGCGGCTATGGTTGAGTAAAACTGCTAGGCGAAGTAACAAACTTAAATAAACTAATTTATGACCGCCAGCCTTTAAAACTTCATTTTTTACATCATTTCGCAATTTACGGCGGTGATGAGCAACCAAATGTGAAAGATGATTTTGGTCAATTTGTGAGAAACCAGGAATATCGGAATGTTGCAATAAATAAGCACCATGACGATGATAGCCACCATGACTAATCGCTAAACCAATTTCATGCAAATATGCTGCACGACGCAGTAAGTCACTGTCTTCACTCGTTAAATTAAGCGGTTTAGCGACACTGTCAAATAAGTGTTGAGCCGTATTTACAACTCGTTCTGCCTGTTTCGGATCGGCGTTATAACGTCCCATTAACGCTTGTACACTACGGTCGCGGATATCCTCATGCTTAAAACGGCCTAACAGGTCATACATGACTCCTTCACGTAATGCACCATCAGAATATGCCAAACGTTCAATTTCTAAAACTTCAAAAACAGCGTACAAAATTGCCAATCCGGCTGGCAAAACTGCTCGTCGGTCTTCTCGAAGTCCTTCAAAATCAATTTCAGAAATATTTTTGAACTTAAGTAACTTATCTTTAAGTTTATGCAGACCTTCACGTGTGACATTTTCTTGCTCGTCACTTAGCCCCATATTCACCATAATCTGGCGGCAAGCTTTAATGGTCCCACTTGAACCTACAACAGTATCCCACCCTTCCATCTTATAAGTGGTGGCGATTGCTGAAAGCTCTTTACGCGCAGCAACAACTGCTTTATCAAATGCTTTTTGTGTGATTTCACCATCGGCAAAATATGCTTTTGTATAGGCTACACAACCCATTTGTAATGATTCAGTATAAATTGGCTCAAATTCTTCGCCAATAATAAACTCGGTAGATCCACCACCAATGTCAACCACTAAGCGGCGTCCACCATTGGCCATCGTATGTGATACACCAAGATAAATCAGGCGTGCTTCTTCACGGCCTGCAATAATTTCAATAGGTTTAGGTAAAATTTCAGCAGCTTTTTGAATGAACTCATGTCCATTTTTAGCCTGACGCAAAGCGTTCGTCGCCACAATTCTTAAACGGTTAGGCTGAACTGAGCCTAAACGCCCAACAAAACGAGCCAAACAGGCTAAACCACGTTGCTGTGCTGCTTCTGTTAAGTTTTTATTTTCATCAAGACCAGCTGCAAGCTGTACTTTTTCTGACATTGAAGCCACTTTTTTAACTTCACCGTGATCTACCCGTGCAATGGCAAGGTGAAAACTGTTCGACCCCATATCTATGGCAGCAAGTAATTCTTCATCAATCAGAAAGTCAGACATTATTGAACTAAACCCATAACAATTCACGCCTAGAGTAATTCACAAGAATGCAATTGAAAAGCCATTTTCATCAACAATTAATAGCCTTTGATATTTTTCTATTTGTTAAACGATTGTACAAGCCGATGATGAATATCGTCAGCATCCATTAGACAATTTTACTTAAGCCTTGAATAATAGCATCAAACCCTTACATTGAACTAAGTAGCTATGTAATACTGATAGAGATTATCTCCTCCTATAGTGATAGCACTTTTTTCTAAAAATTGGAGCCGTACCATGTCTGCGACTATTGTAAATACAACTGATGATAACTTCCAAGCAGATGTTCTAGATGCTGAAACACCTGTACTTGTTGACTTTTGGGCAGGTTGGTGTGCACCTTGTAAAGCAATTGCACCTGTTCTTGAAGATTTATCAAGTGAATATGCGGGTAAAGTAAAAATCGTTAAAGTTGACGTGACTTCTTGTGAAGAGACGGCAGTGAAATACAATATCCGTAATATTCCTGCTCTATTACTTTTCAAAAATGGTGAAGTAGTAGCTCAGCAAATCGGCGCTGTGCCTCGTTCTAAACTCGTTAGCTTCATTGACGAAAACGTTTAAGACGTAACGTTACAGATGAAAATACGCTATACCTTTATAGCGTATTTTTTTCGGCTATAAATTGACAAATTAGCTGATCTCACTTATATTGCATGCTCAAGAGGCACTGAAGGGAATCGTCTTCTGTCCGGCTTCTTACAAGACACAAACATAAAGATCGCCACTCGGCAACAGAAATTGTTTTTTCACATTTCTCTTCGAAACAGTTAATCAGACTTCTGAATTGTTATTGTGTAAATACAATTGCGATACTCTTTTTTGTATGCGAGCGATTTTTCTTCTTTTTAAACCACACTCTACTCTTTCCTAATTCTGACCCTTATGAACTTAACTGAACTCAAGAAAAAACCAATCGGCGAACTAATTAAAATTGCTGAATTTATGGGCCTTGAAGGTATGGCTCGTAACCGAAAGCAAGATATTATCTTTGCCATCTTGAAACGCCATGCGATGAATGGCGAAGAAATTTTTGGTGACGGCGTTCTTGAAATTCTCTCTGATGGTTTTGGTTTTTTGCGCTCTGCCGCAGGTTCGTATTTAGCTGGTCCGGATGATATTTATGTGAGTCCTTCACAAATCCGACGCTTTAACTTGCGTACAGGTGACACCATCACAGGTACCATTCGTCCACCAAAAGAAGGTGAGCGTTATTTTGCTTTGCTCAAAGTTAATCAAATTAACTATGACACACCAGAAAATTCACGTAACAAAATTTTATTTGAAAACTTAACTCCACTTTTCCCGACCGAACAACTGGTTATGGAACTTGGTAATGGTACAACAGAAGACTTGACCGCGCGTGTAGTCGATTTAGTTGCACCAATCGGTAAAGGTCAACGTTCTATTATTGTCGCTCCGCCAAAAGCGGGTAAAACAATGTTACTTCAAAACATTGCTCAATCTATTGTGAGAAACAATCCGGAAGTTTTCCTTATTGTTTTATTAATTGATGAGCGCCCAGAAGAAGTAACCGAGATGGAGCGTACTGTACGCGGTGAAGTCGTTGCGTCAACATTTGATGAAGCACCAGCACGTCACGTACAAGTTGCAGAAATGGTCATTGAAAAAGCAAAACGTCTTGTTGAGCACAAAAAGGACGTCGTGATTTTACTTGACTCCATTACACGTTTAGCCCGCGCATACAACACAGTAATTCCTTCATCAGGGAAAGTATTAACTGGTGGTGTGGATGCACATGCTTTAGAACGTCCAAAACGTTTCTTCGGTGCTGCTCGTAATATCGAAGAAGGCGGTTCTTTAACAATCATCTCTACTGCTCTTATCGAGACTGGCAGTAAAATGGATGATGTAATTTACGAAGAGTTTAAAGGTACAGGTAACCAAGAAATTACACTTGATCGCCGTATTGCTGAAAAACGCGTCTTCCCTGCCATGAATATTAAGAAATCTGGCACACGTCGTGAAGAACGTTTAATGGATGAAGATAAATTACGTAAAGTTTGGATTCTCCGTAAACTTCTTCACCCTATGGATGAGTTGGCGGCTATGGAGTTCTTACTTGATCGTATGAAAGAAACCAAAACAAATGATGATTTCTTTGATCAGATGAAACGTAAAGCTTCAACATAAACATATTATTTATTCTAAAAAGGCCGCTCTATTGAGTGGCCTTTTTTATTTGGTTGACAAGCTTTACACAAAAATACATTTTGCTGATTTTTATGTAAAATTATTTATAAGTTTTTGAAAACAAATATTTTTAATATAAAAAAGCCATGTTTTTTAGTAGCTTACTTATACCTTTTCCAATATATCTCAGCTGATTAATTGTTTTTTTCTGTTAAAAAACAGGCTTTTTTCACTCTTTTCCCGATCTTTTTTGACAGCCAACAGTAGTATTTCAACATTTGCAGTGATAGCATAGCGGCAGACCAGTTAGACTGCTCCATGCGTTGTTACCTAGCTACGTTTTAGGAATAATAAAAGCAAAACAGTCCAACTTAGGTTTTTTTAATCTCAAATCTTTTTTGTGAGAGTGATGCCATGTTATTCAAAAAATTCGCTGTTGCTGCTGCTGTTGCTGCTACTTTAGCTTTCGTTGGTTGTTCTAAGAAAGAAGAAGCTCCTGCTGCTGCTGCTGCATCTGAAGCTGTAGCTGCTGCTTCTGAAGCTACTGCTGCTGCTTCTGAAGCTGCTGTAGCTGTTGACGCTGCTGCTTCTGAAACTGCTGCTGCTGCTTCTGAAGCTACTACTGCTGCTTCTGAAGCTACTGCTGCTGCTTCTGCTGCACACTAATCTATACTCTAGATTAGCGAAAAAAGAGGACATTTTGTCCTCTTTTTTTATACCTAAATTTTATGTTTACGCATCAAAAATAGATTTGATGTATTAATGGCTAAGTATACTTTTCTAATATTAAGAAAAATTTATTCTAGATTTATTTAAAGTCATAAATAAAAAAGCAGATCAATCGATCTGCTCATTTCCAACGCGTTGTCTAAATTTCTGACCCGCTCTGAAGGTAACTACACGACGTGCAGAAATCGGAATTTCTTCGCCAGTTTTCGGATTACGTCCTGGACGCTCGCGTTTATCTCTAAGCTCGAAATTACCGAAACCAGAAAGCTTAACCTGCTCGCCCGCAATAAGCGCTTGGCTAATTTCGTCAAAGAACAACTCGACCATTTGTTTTGCTTCACGGCGATTTAAGCTGGTTAACTCACTTAAATGATCAGCCATGTCTGCTTTAGTTAGTGCTGTCATGAGGCCCTCAATGTCGCTTGATAAGTGTTTTCCAACACTTGGATTATATTGTCCATACCAGATTTAATTTCAGCATCTTCAAGCGTACGTGAAGGATGTTGCCATAATAACGCAAACGCTAATGAGCGTTTACCTTCTTCGACACCCTGCCCCGTATACACATCGAATAACCAAGTAGAGTCTAAAAGCTCTCCACCAGTTTTTTCGATTAACTGCTGAATATCTCTAACATTTATATTATCAGAGATTAAAAGCGCAATATCACGTCTAACCGAAGGAAAACGTGATAATTCTGTAAAATTAGATACATAAGATTGCAAAACAGCAGCCTGATCAAGCTCGGCAACCCAAGTTGTGCTCAAATCTAGTTCGTTTTCTAAAGATGGATGCAAGCGGCCCAAGTAACCAATTGATTGGCCATCAACTAAGATTTCAGCAGATTGCCCTGGATGCAACCATGGACGCTCTGAACGTACATACTCAACTTTGACACGTCCAGCAGCTAAAATCTCTTCTACTTCACCTTTAAAATCGAAGAAATCCATTGGCTGTGGCTTAGCATGCCATGATTCAGGTTCACGAGAACCTACGGCAACTAAAGCCAATGTAGGAATTTGCTTCAGATCCTGAATAGAATTAGCATTTTGATAATCAAAACGTAAACCTAGTTCAAAGAAACGTACACGGCTTTGCTGACGGTTTAAATTATATTGTACACAAGGGATTAAACTCGAAAGCAATGTGCTGCGCATTGCAGCCAAATCACTAGAGATTGGATTTGCCAACATTAACGGACTTACTTGCGGGTTCAATTGCTTTTCAAGTTTTGCATCAGCAAAGCTAAAGCTAATCGCTTCTTGATACCCTAAAGTGACTACCGTTTGACGTAACTGCGCGATTTCAAAACGATCTTGGTACTTAGCAAGTTGAACATCCATACTTGGTAAGCTGATCTGAATATTGTCATAACCATCAATACGTGCAACTTCTTCAATCAAATCTTGATAAATTGCCATATCGTAGCGATGTGATGGTGGAACTACGCTCCATTCACCATTCGCTTGAACAGTGACTTCACAACCTAATCGAGTTAACGCATCTGTAATGAACTCTGCCGCTACTTTGTAACCCAACAACTGGTCTACTTGAGCTTGCTTAAGTTCAATCGCTTCACGTTTCGGAAGTAAATCAGATTTTTCAGCTACAGTAATTGGACCGAACTCACCACCCGCCAACTCTTGAATAAGCTGAGAAGCACGGTTCATCGCAATTAACGGCAATTCAAAATCTACACCGCGTTCATAACGTTGTGAAGAATCTGTATGTAAACCAAAGCGACGAGCACGTCCAGCAATCGCAAGCGGAGCAAAAAATGCGCTTTCCAAGAAGATATCAGTCGTATCATCAGTTACGCTTGATGCTAGCCCCCCCATGATACCAGCGATTGCTAGTGCTTTCTGGTCATCAGCAATAACCATCACATCATCTTGTAGTTCAACTTCTTGATCATTTAAAAGCTGTAACTTTTCTTGTGGCTGAGCTTGGCGAACATGTACAGTCCCTTCGATTTTAGCTAAATCGAAAGCATGCATTGGCTGACCCAATTCCATGAGGACGTAATTCGTTACATCAACTAAAATACTATGAGTACGAATTCCTGAACGTGCTAAAGCCTGTTCCATCCATTCAGGGGTCGCAGCTTTAACATTTACATTTTTAATGACACGTCCTAAGTAGCGTGGAGCACCATCAGTGCTGATGACTACTTTTTTCTCATCAGTGATTGTCGCATCAACTGATTTGATTTCAGGCTCATTCATTTGCAGTTGGTTAATCACTGCAACTTCACGTGCGATACCACGAATACTAAAGCAGTCACCACGGTTTGGTGTAATACTAATATCGATGACATTATCATCAAGTTTTAAGTATTCACGGATGTTTACCCCTACTGGAGCATCATCAGGTAACTCAAGCAAACCATCGATTTTATCTTCAAGATCAATTTCAGAAGCACCGCACAACATGCCTTGTGACTCGACACCACGAAGCTTACCTTTTTTGATTTTAAAATCACCCGGTAATACTGCACCAATAGTTGCCACAGGTGCTTTCATTCCAGCACGAACGTTAGGAGCACCACATACAATTTGTAAAGGCTCACCTGAACCAATATTCACTGTTGTTACACGCAGACGGTCTGCATCAGGGTGCTGCTCAACTGTTAGGACTTCACCAACTACAACGCCAGTAAATGGCTTAGCAACAGGTGCCAGCTCATCTACTTCAAGACCAAGCATAGTCAACTGATCAGATAATGTATCGCTATCAATTGCTGGGTTAACCCATGTGCGTAACCAATTTTCGCTAATCTTCATCTTTATAAAACCTTATTTAATCCTGAAAAAATGTTAGGCAAATTGGCGTAAGAAACGCACATCATTTTGATAGAACATACGCAAGTCATTAATGCCATAACGCAACATTGCAAAACGTTCTACCCCTAAACCAAAAGCAAAGCCTTTGTATTTATCAGGATCAATCCCCGCAGCACGCAATACATTTGGATGTACCATGCCACAGCCTAATACTTCTAACCAACGTCCACGCTCATCCATGATATCCACTTCCGCACTAGGCTCTGTGAATGGGAAATATGATGGACGGAAACGTACTTTTAAATCTTTCTCAAAAAATTCATTCAGTAGGTTAATCAATAAACCTTTTAATTCAGCAAAGCTGGTGTTCTCAGCAACGTACAAACCTTCAATTTGATGGAACATTGGCGAATGCGTTTGATCTGAGTCGCAGCGGTATACACGGCCCGGACATACAATACGAATTGGCGGCTGGCTTGTTTCCATAGTACGAATTTGCACACCAGAAGTATGCGTACGCAACAAATGGTTTGCATCGAAATAGAAAGTATCATGCATAGCACGTGCAGGATGGTGCCCAGGAATATTTAATGCTTCGAAGTTATGATAGTCATCTTCAACTTCTGGTCCTGTAGCAACCGTAAAGCCAGCTTTAGTAAAGAACTGGCAAATACGTTCTTGCACTTGAGTAACAGGATGAACTGTACCAATGCGCTGTCCACGGCCTGGCAAAGTAATATCAATGGTTTCACTTGCTAATTTTTGCGCCAGTGCAGCTTGTTGTAATGCTGTTTGACGTTCAGTTAAAGCGTTATTAATTGTTTCTCGAACAGCATGAATCGCAGCACCTTGTACTTTACGTTCTTCAGGGTCCATTTTCCCTAATGCTTTCGATTGTTCTGCAAGCTGGCTTTTTTTCCCTGTAAATTGCACACGCACCTGATCAAGTGCAACAAGGTCTTGAGCTGCTGCAATGGCAGCAAGCGCTTCTGTGGTCAGGGCTTCCAGTGACATAGTAACTCTCAAAGCAACAAATTTAAAAATATAATAAAACACTGCATTCTAACAGTTTTTCACCGTATTGATGAAGTTTATCCATCATGAAAAATGTATTAGGCAACAAAAAGATAAAACGTATAAAATAATAGCATCGTCAATGAGATCAATTATTATGGCGCTTAATCAGATTTGGAAACAACAACTTACACTTGTGACCTATGGTAATGAATACCTACGTCAGAATTTAAGTTTTAGCCAATGGCGACAACATCATATTTTTGACCAGCATAGTTTTCAATTTCGTGACTTAATTTCACAACATTTACTTGCTCAACATTTCCAAGTTTGGTTAGAAGCACTCAAAAAACAAGGGACGACTCAAATCTCTCTTCACCTATCTACTATTTTAAATGAAGAGCAAAACCCGAATAGTAATGTCGAGCTTTTACCTTATGCTCATTTTATTGTAAGTCATCAAAATAATAAGAAAATCGCATGGATTTTTGGACATGAGCTTGCCGAATGGTACAGCAGCGATAACGAGTTTGAGCCGCCTCTGACTCAACGCAGCGATTTACGCTTAGAGACTTTCTGGCGTTTTGAATTGAATGAAAAATTATCTAAGAAAGTTGAAGCTGACTTAAAAGCACCTCAATGGGACGAAATTTCAGACTTTATGGAAACTGAGTTATTTCGA
The DNA here is from genome assembly GCF_011075215.1 of Acinetobacter sp. EKM10A. NCBI lineage: Bacteria > Pseudomonadati > Pseudomonadota > Gammaproteobacteria > Moraxellales > Moraxellaceae > Acinetobacter > Acinetobacter sp. EKM10A. The sequence goes on from NZ_JAALLK010000003.1 coordinate 27,120, forward strand.
AGTAAGTATGCAGCAGGTTTTGAAGAACCAGAATTTCAGAAAAAATATTTTGATGGGTCAACACATCAAATTTCGGTAGAGCATCAACCAACTCTTGCTCTTATTCCTGAAAGCTACCCAGCAGATTGTGCACATCAACTCCTCTACCGCACTCAGGCTTTATCAGATTATTTAGAGCAAAAAAAACGCACCGCAAATGATCCTTTAGGGGAAGACTTAGACCAAGAACAAATTATTAACTTAAGAAATTTCACCCACAAAACTGACGACCTATTTGCAAAACTTATTGTGAAAGCAGCCAATCATTATCAAACAGCTCAATTAAAACCTGTTGAAAAACCCTCTCCTTTTGATGCAACGAATGAGTCCGCAACTCATTTAAAAGCACCTCATCATAAGGCTGGAGGAACAGGGGTAATCAAGCTTATTGTTCTGACAATAATTATTTGTGCCTTAGCTTATTATTTTGGTCTTTAAATTTAATATAAGTTCAAACCATTTTCATGCATCGTGAGATAACTGGATTCATTATAGATTAAAAAGATATCTATATTTGAGTAAGTTTCTTGTAGCAAAATAATGCATTCCTCCATAACTCTTTACCTATAAGATTATGGAGGATTAATTCCTAATTTCCTTTATTGCTCGATACTACCGACAATCTAACTGCATTTTTCCAATTTCTTAGGCAAGTTAATTATTAATAAATTTTTTAACTTAATCAGAAAGTTAAATCTAAAATTTTTAAGTTATACAGAATAATTCCTATGCTTTTTTAAAAATTATAACAACTTAGGTGACAAAATAGAAAAAATGAAGCAATTAAGTTGACGTTTTTAAAAAATTGAAATAAATTAAAAGTTCGCTACTTAGGATTTTTCCTTACTAAATTCGGAACGTTATATATGGTCAAATACCCTCATCCATCAACATTTGATAAAGAGTTAACAGACGATAAATTAACTTATATTTCAAAGTTAATGTTTCAAAGCTTTGATAAAACATTCAAAGATACTCGAGATATTGATGATGATAACTATACTTTCGGTACAATGTTTTTTAAGCGAACACATAATTGTTTTATTCGCGAGTTCAATGATGAACAATGCCCTTTTGATATAAAAGTTTTAAATAGAACCAATAAATTCATTTTCCAAATTGGACAAACTCCTTGCAGATTTTTTGAAGAAAAAGATTATTTCCATCCAACAAAAAAAGGGGCTTTTGTATCCACTATACAGCCTCAACTTAGTTTATTTAATGAAGAAATAGGTATACCCGTATTTTCAAATTTTTACTTAATGTATTCTCTCGATGAAGATGAAATTCCACTTGTAACAGTTGTTTTTGTTAGCTATGACGCTAATAAAAATATAGTTTCATTTTGGGAATATAATTCTTCTAGTTTCGTCCCTGCAATTTATTCTGATGATTTATACACTCCTGATGGTAATAACAATAAACGATCTAGAAAATTATCAAGTAAACACCGCAAAGAGAGTGGATCAAATGAGATCTAAAATAGTAATTAGGTTATAAGATGTTTAACACTTTTAACGGCTTAGAGCTAAAATTGCTTCGGTTATTCAATGGGTTATCTCTTGAAGACGTTGCGATTAAAGTTGAAAAATCTAAACAATATATACATAAGCTTGAAACTGGTCTTAGTTATCCAACTGATGATCTATTAAAAAGCTTATGTAACTTATTTAATGTCAAAGAAGAATTCTTCTATCAAGTTCACTCACCTTTGCAAGAAGATCAGATTCATTTCCGAAGTCTAAAAACCTCAAGACAATTTGCAAAACAAATTGTGATAGCTCGAGCTGAACAATTAAACCGTCTAATTAGGTTTATTGAAACAAATGTTAACTTGCCTGAGTATGCAATTAGTGCAGAGGAAATTGACCACACCCTACTAACAGGAGATCAAATTGAAAAGATTGCTGATAATTTTAGACAGAACTTCAACTTAGGTTTAGCTCCAATTCCCAACTTAACTGAATTCTGTGAAGATATAGGAATAATTATTACGGATTTTGATTCGGTCTCTGCTGAAGTTGATGCGCTATCTTTAGTTTGCCAAAGACCCATTATTGTCAGAAATACTAGTAAAGAGAGTGTATGCCGCCAACGCTTTGATATAGCTCATGAAGTTGGTCATATGGTTCTTCATAATGGTGTTACTACTGGAGATACGTTGACTGAGTCCCAAGCTCATAGATTTGCCAGTTCACTTCTATTACCACAATCTATGCTTAGAACAAATTTCCATATTCTATTTAGAGGTGGGAGATTTGATTGGAAAAAAATGAGCGAGTTCAAAAAAATTTGGGGAATTAGTAAAGCTGCAATTCTATATAGAGCCAAACAGCTTAATCTAATTAATGAAAATCAATATAAGACAGGCATTATTCATCTACGAGTTTCTGGTGAAGCTAAACAAGAAATTGAAGATCCAGATATGACTCTAGAGACTCCCTCTTTACTACAAGATGCTATCAATATCATGTTAGATGATGGCATTTCAACAGAAGAAATTGCTGATAAATTAAAAATATCAACACAATTATTAGAAAAGTTAACTGGTATGAAACTTCCCAAAATAAAACATAACTTAAGAGTTTTATAATAAAAAAAGACCGCTAAAAAGCGGTCTTTTTTTGAATCTCTAAGCTTATGCAGCTAATGCGCCTTTAGCTTTTTCAGCTAAAGCAGCAAATGCTACTGCATCATGCATAGCGATGTCAGCTAATACGCGACGGTCGATGATCACTTGAGCTTTTTTCAAGCCATCGATCATACGGCTGTAAGACAAACCGTTTTGACGAGCACCAGCGTTGATACGCGCAATCCATAGAGCACGGAATTGACGTTTCTTCTGACGACGGTCACGGTAAGCGTATTGACCAGCTTTGATTACCGCTTGGAACGCTACGCGGTAAACGCGTGAACGGGCACCGTAGTAACCTTTAGCGCGAGCAAGAATTTTTTTGTGACGGCGATGAGCCACTACACCACGTTTTACACGAGCCATTTATAATCTCCTTAGATGTATGGGCACATACGACGAACTGAAGCAACGTCACTTACGTGAACCATTACACAGCCGCGCAATTGACGGATACGCTTAGCAGATTTTTTGGTCAAAATGTGGCGCTTGAATGCTTGTTTGCGCTTAAAACCGTTTGCAGTCGCTTTGAAGCGTTTAGCTGCACCACGGCGAGTTTTTAACTTAGCCATAGTAACCTCTTTTGGGCACCTGTTCGGCACGATTGCACCATTGCAAAATCGACCTGCAGGTAAGGAAGCGCGTATTTTATAGTATGCTGACTAAAATTAAAACTATTCCTAGATTTTTTTTAAATTAATCCCTTTAGAAATGAGAAAAACCTATCTCTTTTTTAGATGAATATAATCGGCAATAATTTCAGCATCGCTGCTTATTTACCCCTATAATATGGGCAAATTATCAACATACGATATTTCAAATGCAGAAACATGATGCATTCGCTGCCCTGCGCTATAGAGATTTCTCAATTGTCACCATTAATCAATTTTGCTTAACATTAGCAATTTTGATTCAAGAAATTATTGTTGCCTAATCACTTTATCAAATTACCAAAGACCCTTTAACTTTAGGTTTAATTGGACTTGCAGAAGCCATTCCATTTATTGCCCTATCGCTTTGGGGTGGTTATTTTGCTGATAAATTTAATAAACAGGTCATCATGAAAATCTGTTTATTTTTCTCAGTACCTCTTCCTTTAGTTTTATGGTTACTGTTCCATCTGCATGGGTTGGGTCATATCAGTGTAAATTTCCTTTCTTGGGGTATTTATGCAGTTATTTTTGGTTTGGGCACCATACGTGGTTTTTATAACCCTTCTGCTACGTCCCTAAAACCATTTTTAATTCCACGTGAGCTTTATGCAAATGGTGCAACATGGACAACCATTGGTTGGCAGAGTGGTGTAATTATTGGGCCTATGCTCGGTGGGTTCATGCTCGCTTATTTAGGCAGAGAAACCAGTCTTTTTAGTGTTGCCGGTCTACTTAGTATCTGCTTTATTCTCATTAATTTATTACATAAACGTAGCTTTCCTAAAATTGAAACTGCCAATGTTTTAGAAAGCTTAGGCGATGGCTTTCGCTTTATTTGGAAAACCAAAATAGTTCTTTGGGCAATTTCTTTAGACCTTGCCTCTGTTTTATTTGGTGGTGTAATCGCTCTACTCCCTATTTTTGCCGAAGATATTTTAAAAGTCGGTCCTGAAGGCTTGGGTTACTTGCGTGCAGCTCCTTCTATTGGTGCGCTCATTACTATGATTGCTTTAACTCGTTTTCCGCCAACTCAGCACGCATGGCGTAATATGCTACTTGCAGTTGCAGGGTTTGGTGTATTTACAATCCTTTTCGCGTTCTCGAACAACATGTGGTTATCACTATTTGCATTGGCGATGACGGGTGCTTGCGACAGTATTTCGGTGGTAGTTAGACAAACCATTTTGCAAATATTCCCACCAGAAAATATGCGTGGTCGCGTAGCGGCTGTAAATGGAATGTTTGTCTCATCAAGTAATGAGCTGGGTGCATTTGAATCAGGCTTGGCTGCCAAATATTTAGGAACTATTGCAGCGACTATTTTTGGTGGTTGTATGACTCTTGCAGTAGTAACCTTCTGTTGGCTAAAAACCAATGATCTTTTTAAAGTCGATATTACTAAAAGCTCAGAAGATTAGTTAAATCATTTTAATAAAGCATCTTCGGATGCTTTTATTTTAAATAAAACCTGTAATTACCCAATAAATGAAAATATAACGCCCAGCCTTAGCGATAAGGACCATAAATAAAAAGCGCCAAAAATTTTCTTTGAATAAGCCAGCAACCAAAGTAATAGGGTCACCAATCACAGGTGTCCAACTTAAAAGCAGCGAATAAAAGCCATATTTATGATAAAAGCGTTGGGCTTGTTCTAAACGTTTTTCAGAAACCGGGAACCATTTTTTATGTTTAAACTGTTCTATTTTTAAACCTAACCACCAGTTTATACATGAGCCCAATACATTTCCGAAAGTAGCAATCAAAATGAGAAGAAAAGCTGAATGTTGATTTTTTAATAATAAAGCAGCAAGTACAGCTTCTGATTGTAGCGGTAATAAGGTAGCCGCCCCAAAAGCACTCAAAAAAAGTAAAAAGTAACTTAGCATATTAAATTAGACCAAATCACCTTTCACCTTATTCATTACCCTACCAATAAACTTAGATGACTTTAATTGATAATGCTTTTTGTACTGCAGGGCGTGCTGTTAAGCGAACAATGTATTCTTGTACATACGGGTAATCCTCTAATTGAATCCCCTGCCATTCATAACGCAAAATCCAAGGTAGAATTGCCATATCAGCAATTGAGTATTCCCCTGCAACAAACTTCTGACCAATGAGCTGTTTATTCAACACACCATATAAACGCTTAGTCTCATTTACATAGCGGTCTATAGCATAGGGAATTTTCTCTGGCGCAAAGCGGTTAAAATGATGATTTTGTCCCAACATAGGACCTAAGCCACCCATTTGCCACATAAGCCATTGTTCCACTTCAACTCGCTCTTGCTCGTCTGTCGGGTAGAACAATCCAGTTTTTCGCCCTAAATACTGTAAGATCGCGCCTGATTCAAATACTGAAATTGACTCACCACGTGGACCATCCTGATCAACAATGGCAGGAATTTTATTATTCGGAGAAATTTTCAGGAAGTCTGGTTGAAATTGATCATTTTCTAAAATATTAATTGGGTAAAGGGTGTAATCCAGTCCCATTTCTTCTAAGGCAATTGTGATTTTATGTCCATTGGGTGTGCCCCAATAATATAGATCAATCATTCTATTTTCCTATTCATCGTTATCATGACTGCGTCTTGCGTTATATCATGTTTTGGGTAATACAATGATATTTCCAACACCAAAAAACACATAAAATTTGAGAATAACTTTGGATTAAAACGATATTAAACGTCAGTTTAAGAAAATAGGGCTAAAAGATGAGAGGCATAAAAAAGCACTGCTTTTGCAGTGCTTTTTTTGAGTGTTACTTTTTCTTTTTCGGTCCAAGTAACATACCCATTTGTCGACCTTCCATTTTCGGTGCTTGCTCTACAACCCCTAACTCAGCTACGTCTGCTTCAATTTTTTGCAATTGAGCTAAACCAAGTTGTTGGTGAGCCATTTCACGACCACGGAAACGTAAGGTGATCTTAACTTTGTTGCCTTCTTCAAGGAACTTCAGAATAGCACGAAGCTTAACTTGATAATCACCTACATCAGTTGCTGGGCGTAGTTTGATTTCCTTCACTTGCACTTGATGCTGTTTTTTCTTGGCATCTTTTTGCTTCTGTTTCAGGTCAAACAAGTGCTTGTTGTAATCCATGATTTTACAAACAGGCGGCTCAGCGTTTGCGACAATCTCAACAAGGTCAAGATCTGCATCCTCAGCAGCACGCAGTGCTTCATTTAATGAAACAATTCCTTTTTGCTCACCATCAGCACCGACAAGGCGTACTTCTTTTGCACGGATCTCATCGTTAATTGCTGGACGGTTACTCTTTGCACCTTGTTGTTGGTTACGGTCAGGCTGTTTAATCTTTCTTACTCCACAATATACCGGCCACGTTCGGCGACGGCAGATTTCACTAAGTCAATGAAAGCATCCACTGACATAGTACCTAAATTTTTTCCTGAGCGAGTACGTACATTCACTGTACCTTCTTCAACTTCTCGATCACCAAGAACTAACAGGTAAGGAATGCGCTCTAGAGTACGCTCACGAATCTTAAATCCGATTTTTTCATTTCTCAAGTCAGAAATAGCACGAAGACCATTTTCCTTGAGTTTTGCCACAACTTGCTCACTTGCTTCAGCTTGAGAATCAGTAATATTCATGACACATGCTTGTACAGGTGATAGCCAAGGCGGCATAAAACCAGCGTAATGTTCAATTAGTATACCAATAAAACGCTCAAAACTACCAAGAATTGCACGGTGCAACATGACAGGTTGATCACGCTCGTTTTCTTCAGTTACATAAGAAGCATCTAAACGAACTGGCAAGTTGAAGTCACATTGAATGGTACCACATTGCCATACACGACCAAGACAGTCTTTTAAAGAGAACTCAATCTTTGGACCATAGAATGCGCCTTCACCCGGCTGCAATTCCCATTCAAGACCAGCTGCATCTAAAGCATCTGCCAAAGATTTTTCAGCTAAATCCCAAAGTGCATCATCCCCTACACGCTTTTCTGGGCGAGTAGATAATTTCATTTGAACTTCTTCAAAGCCAAAGTCTTTATAAACATCTAAAGTGAGTTTAATAAAGTCTGCAACTTCTTTACCGATCTGTTCTTTAGTACAGAAGATATGCGCATCATCTTGAGTAAAACCACGAACACGCATAATACCGTGTAAAGAACCAGACGGCTCATTACGGTGACAAGAACCAAACTCAGCTAAACGAATTGGTAAATCACGGTAAGACTTTAATCCTTGGTTAAACACTTGAACGTGACAAGGACAGTTCATTGGTTTTACAGCATAGTTACGACTTTCAGAATGAGTCGTAAACATGTTTTCTGCATAGTTTGCCGCATGACCAGATTTCTCCCAAAGCGTAAAATCTACGATTTGCGGAGTTTTGATTTCTTGGTAACCATTGTCTTGCTGAACTTTACGCATGTACTGTTCTAGTACTTGATAAATAGTCCAGCCATTTGCATGCCAGAACACCATACCCGGTGCTTCTTCTTGCATATGGAACAAGTCTAACGCTTTACCAATTTTACGGTGATCACGCTTTTCAGCTTCTTCAATACGCTTGATGTAAGCTGCTAACTGTTTTTTATCAGCCCAAGCAGTACCATAGATACGTTGAAGCTGTTCATTCTTCGCATCACCACGCCAGTAAGCACCAGAGATTTTAGTAAGCTTGAATGATTTTAAGAATTTTGTGTTCGGTACGTGCGGACCACGACACATATCTACATATTCTTGGTGGTAGTACAAGCCCATTGCTTTTTCTTCAGGCATGTCTTCCACAAGACGTAATTTATATTCTTCGCCGCGGTCAGTGAATACTTTGATGACTTCATCACGCGGTGTCATTTTTTTGATAACATCATAATCTTGATCGATGAGCTTTTTCATACGCTCTTCAATCGCTGCCATATCATCTAGTGTAAAAGGACGTGGCATCCAGATATCGTAATAGAAACCTTCTTCGATGACCGGACCAATCACCATTTTTGCTTCAGGGAAAAGCTGTTTTACTGCGTGCCCTACAAGGTGTGCACAAGAGTGGCGAATGATCTCAAGACCTTCTTCATCTTTTGGAGTGATAATTTGTAAGGTCGAGTCTTCGGTAATTAAGTCACATGCATCAACTAAGCGATCATTTACTCGTCCAGCAACGGTATTTTTTGCTAAACCAGGCCCAATACTTTGAGCGACTTCCATAACAGATACAGGGTGATCAAAACTCTTTTGATCGCCATTTGGCAATGTGATAATTGGCATAAAAAAATCCTTAAGGAGTGATGCCCTATACGAAGGAGCATTTCACCGCGAGATTATGATCGAGGCAAGCCTCAAAATATAAAAACGGTGTAAATCAAAATTAAAAAACCTGAAAGATTTTACACTTGTTCAAGCCAAGTGAAAACCTTTGTACTCATAAAATCATAAATACATTTTGCTTATACGGTAAACAGCAATAAATGACTTTAATAAAGACCTAGCTAAATTTTCAGAAATACATAAATAGGATAATTATTCATCAGAACTGATTTAAGATGTTGAAAATAGCATTTCTGCTCATTTTCTGACTGGGAGGTATTTCTCTTTAAGACTAAAGCATTAATGCTTTGATTACTATTAAGCCATATTTTCAAAGAATGAATTAAAAAATAGAACATGGAGTTGTTTCACATGGTTAGTGCCTATAACGAATTACCACGCACACCCGCAAACTTTGTTGCGTTATCCCCTCTGCGCTATTTAGAGCGCGCAGCTTATATCTACCCAGACCAAGCTTCTATTATTCATGGCAACCGTCAGATTTCATGGAAACAAACTTATCAGCGCTGCCGTCAATTTGCATCTCAGCTTCAACAATTAGGCATAGTTAAAAATGATACGGTTTCAGTTTTACTGCCAAATGTACCAGCAATGATTGAAGCACATTTTGCTGTACCAATGGCGGGTGCTGTTCTTAATACCCTAAATACCCGTTTAGACGCTAAAACCATCGCTTTTATGCTAGAGCATGCTGAAACTAAAGTGCTTTTAGTTGACCCCGAGTTTGTTAATTTAGCAAGAGAAGCTTTATCACTCATTCCTAACCAACATATTATTGTGATTGATGTTGCTGATGAAGAGTATGAAGGCGAAAACCAATTCCTTGGTTCTTTCGAATATGAGGAATGGTTAGCTCAAGGCGATGCCAATTTTGAATGGCAATTACCTGAAGATGAGTGGGATGCAATTAGTTTAAATTACACCTCTGGAACCACTGGAAATCCTAAAGGAGTGGTTTATCACCACCGAGGTGCTTATTTAAATGCGGCTAGTAATATTTTAGCTTGTGGCATGAAACCTCGAGCCGTTTATTTATGGACACTTCCTCTGTTTCATTGTAATGGTTGGTGCTTTGCATGGAGTATTGCAGCAAGTGGCGGAACCAATATTTGTCTACGTAAAGTTGACCCAGAACTGGTGATGCAGCTTATTGCAAAACATAAGGTTGATTACTTCTGTGGTGCTCCTATTGTCCTATCCATGATTATTAACCTACCGAAAGAAAAACAGCCAAGCATAGAACATCATGTTGAAGTTATGGTGGCAGGTGCTGCACCACCTGTCGCTGTCATTGAAGGTATGCGAAATATTGGGATTAATGTCAACCATGTTTACGGTTTAACTGAAACCTATGGTCCATCTGCACTTTGCGCATCTCAAGCGGGATGGAGCGACCTCTCAATTACTGAACAAGCACAACTGCATTCTCGTCAGGGCGTGCCTTATCCACTTCAAGATAGCATGCGAGTACTAGACCCTGAAACGATGCAGCCAGTTCCAAATGACGGTGAAACTATGGGAGAAATCATGTTCCGTGGCAATATTGTCATGAAAGGATATTTAAAAAATCCAAAGGCAACTGAGGAAGCTTTTGCAGGTGGCTGGTTCCACACGGGTGACCTAGCTGTTTGCCATCCAGATGGTTATGCAAAAATTACTGATCGCTCTAAAGATATTATTATTTCAGGTGGAGAAAATATTTCATCTTTAGAAGTCGAAGACGTTTTATATAAACACCCAGCAGTTTTAACAGCCGCTGTTGTGGCAAAACCTGACGAACGTTGGCAAGAAGTACCATGTGCATTTATTGAATTAAAAACTGGGGCTAGTGTCACGCCTGAAGAAATTATTGAGCACTGTCAAAAAGAACTGGCGCGCTTTAAAGTTCCTAAAGATGTGGTGATTACCGAAATTCCAAAAACCTCAACAGGTAAATTGCAAAAATTCATCTTGCGTGAATGGGCAAAAGAACGCGCTTAATCTGAATCCTATAAAAATAAAAAGCGGCGTATCTAACGCCGCTTTTTATTTAAAACTGTATTAACCTTGATCTGACAATAGAGCAACCTGTTGTACATAGTTAATAAATTTCATTTTAGTTGCTTCAAGATCTGCTTCTGCAACTTGCTGGGTTTTATCACGATTAATTCTTAACACATGCTGGCGTAAAGTATGTCGCTCTGATGCATTATAGATTTTGCTAAATTCATTGATTGCAGGGTCGCCCTGCTCGATCATACGATCTACCCAACGCATGAGTTGAGCTTGTTTCTTCGCGCCTTGCTGAGGAGTCAAATAAGATAAAATGACTGTTTCATCTTCATTGCGCAAGAGTTTACCAACACGCTGAAACTGACGACGGCGCGCTTCGAATGAACTAATATTCTGAACTTCCAAAAGAGCATCAATTAAACGCTCATCAACAGGAAGTTTTTGAATTTGTTTGATAGAAAGTTGTGCTAACTGCTCACCTAAAGCAGCCATACGTTGAACTGCTTTTTTCTGTTCGGTTTTACTTGCACGTCCTTCTAAAGAATCAAAATCTTCTTCAGTATAACGCTTGGGACGACGTGCCACGATTAATCTGCCTCATAAAATTTTGCGGCGAATAACGCCTGTACTTCATTTAATGCCTGTTCTTCGTCAGTGCCATCAATGACTAAACGTAAAGTAGTCCCTTTACCTGCACCTAACATCAGTAACGACATAATATTCTTTGCATCTACTAAATGATCGCCCTTACCAATTTGAATTGACGAACGAAACTTTGTAGTGACCTCTATCAGTTTTCCTGATGCACGTGCATGTAAACCGAGTTTATTAATTACATCAACAGTTGTGTCTATCATGACCAGTGCTTCATTTCTCTGTGTAAGACCTGAACAGACCATTCTGCCTCAAGTGCTTGTTTTAGTCTATCTACCATATAAACTGAACGATGCTGGCCGCCTGTGCAACCTATTGAAATCGTCATATAGTGACGATGCCCTTCAGCAAATGCCGGCAGCCATTTTTTTAAGAAGTGGAGAATGTCCTCAAACATTTCATTTGCTTGTGGACTTGCTTCTAAAAATTGTTTAACTGGCTCGTCTAAACCAGAAAAGCGGCGTAATTCTAAATCCCAATGCGGATTTGGTAAATGCCGTACGTCAAAAACATAGTCAGCATCTAAAGGAATGCCATGTTTATAACCAAATGACTGCAATATAACAATCAGATTATCTGATTGTCCTAATTTTGATAGCAAGATATGTTTTAAATCGTGAACACTTTTATCTGTGGTATCAATGTGAACAGTGGCACGAAACTGAATTGGAATCAGCAACTGCTTTTCTTCATGAATACACTGTAAAAGACTTTTGAAACGATTTGCTAACGGATGTGGACGACGTGAAGCACTAAATCGTGCAATCAAATCTTGATCTTGTGTCGTCAGATAAATCACATCAACCGTACCATGTTTTTGTAATTGCTCAAAAACATGGTCGAACTCTTGCATATCTGCCCGAGTACTTCGTACATCCACCCCTAAAGCAAGCTGCTCAAGATTATTTTCATGATCTAGCTTTGCCACAATTTCAGGCAGCAATGCCAAAGGTAAATTATCAATACAGTAGTAGCCCAAATCTTCTAATACTTGAAGAGCTGAAGATTTTCCTGAACCAGACTGTCCTGTCACGATAAGTATACGCTTCATGGCATGGCTGTCCTTTTATATATTATTGAGGTGTAAAGGCAACTTGTAGATTATCAATTAAGCGCGTTCCACCTAACTTTGCCGCGACAAACAACACAATATCACGATCAAATTGAGAAGCAGCTAACAAATTAGGTTGACGAGCCTCCACATAATCCACAACAAAACCATTGTCTGTCAACAGTGTTTTCAAATCTGCCAAGACTTGTTGTAAATCTTTACCTTGGTGTAATTGTTCTTCGGCTTGTTTTAAACCTTGATAAATGACTGGTGCAACCTGGCGCTGTTCAGGAGTCAAATAACCATTTCTTGAACTCAGTGCCAAACCGTCTTCTGCACGAACAATTGGTACGCCAATAACTTCTAACGGAATATTCAAATCCTGTACAAATTGGCGAATCACTGCTAATTGCTGGTAGTCTTTTTGACCAAAGAAAGCATAATTCGGTTGCACAATATTAAAGAGTTTGGTGACAACCAGTGCTACGCCATCAAAGTGCCCCGGACGTGAGCTTCCACATAAATCATCAGTAATTTGACTGACGCTAATGTTAGTTAAGCGAGGTTGTGTACCGTACATTTGCTCAACTGATGGTGCAAAAATAATGTCACAGCCAACATCTGCAAGTAGACGACTATCCTGCTCTAACGTACGCGGATAATTATCAAAATCTTCACCCGGACCAAACTGTGTTGGGTTCACGAAGATACTCACAACCACAACATCACATAACTTTTTCGCTTCACGAACAAGAGTGAGGTGGCCTTCATGTAGATTTCCCATCGTTGGGACAAAACCAATGATTTTACGTGCAGCTCTAGCAGGATTTAAAGAAGCAGCTAAGCCTTGTATAGTGGTTTCTGTTTTCATGAATTACAGCTCAACTTGGAAAGTGTGTTCTTTAGCTGGGAACGACTGATCTTGTACAGCAGCATGAAAAGCTTTAAAAGCATCTAAAATCGCTGTTTCACCAGATTGCTCTTTCATAAAGTTACGTACAAAACGCGCAACTCGACCAAACGTTAGTCCTAACATGTCTTGTACAACCAATACCTGACCATCAGTCGCATTACCTGCCCCAATACCGATCACAGGAGTATTTGGGAACAATTCGGCAATTTCTTGACCTAATTGTGCCGGAACGCATTCAAGTAATAAAACTGCCGCGCCCGCTTCAACCACCGCCGTACAATCGGCAATAAGCTGATCGGCTGCTTCACGCGTTCTAGCTTGTAACTTGTAGCCACCAAATACATGTACAGACTGAGGAGTTAAACCTAAATGTACACATACAGGCACACCATTACGTGTTAACACTTGGACAGTTTCACTTAGCCATGCACCACCTTCGATTTTGATCATTTGGGCACCAGCTTGCATAACTGTTTTCGCATTCTGCAAAGCATCGTTTAAAGTGGCATAACTCATAAATGGTAAGTCAGTCATAATTAAAGCATGCTGATTACCGCGACGGACTGCCGCTGTATGATAGGCCATGTCTTCAACAGTTACAGGTAAAGTTGAGTCACGCCCCTGAATTGCCATTCCAAGAGAATCACCAATTAAGATCGTATCAATTTCAGCAAGTTCCATTGCTTTTGCCATACTTGCATCGTAACAAGTTAGGCAAGAGAACTTACGTCCTTCGGCTTTAAATTTTCTTAAGTCACTTAGACTAATCATGATGGTATCCTCTACAGGAGTTTGCAGAACGTAATAAGTCCGGCTTTAAGCCCAAGACTCATCAGCAAGTACAGTCAGCGTTGGCTGCTGTATGAGTTCTAAATTTTTAAGTGGCTGATCATTAATATGTAGATCAGCATCTAAATCTAATAAAGGAATCACAACAAAATCTCGTTGTAATATTCCTACATGTGGCACCGTTAAGCGCTCATTTTGTATTTTTTCATTGCCATAAATCAGTAGATCAAGATCTAAAGTTCGCTCCCCCCAATGACGGAGTCTTACCCGCCCAGCTTCCTGCTCAAAACGCTGTAACTGGTCAAGTAATTCAAGCGGAAGTAACTCGGTTTTTAGCTGAGCGACTGCATTTAGATAATTCGGCTGATCTTGGGGACCCATAGGGGGACTTTGGTAAAGTTTAGATACTTTCACTTCACCAAGAGATTTAAGTTTGGCTATCGCTTCAGATAGAATCTGGCGTGAGTCACCTAGGTTACTTCCTAAGCCAATATATGTGGTTACTGTCATTGTGTCGGCCCAAAAATAACTTGGCTCAAATCACGTTGTACCCGCTTGCGCTTTAAAATTGGATGATCACTCATCACATTCGTTTGTGCTGCGGAAGATTTTTCAATAAAACGGTCAATAGACTGCTCTTGTCGTGCACGCTCTTTTTTACCACGACGGCTTCGAGGCTCTGGAACATCAACCAAAGGCTCAATTTCCGTATCAACTTTATTGCTTTCAACAGGCTCAGCAGCAACCTTACGACGACTTTTCGCCTTCTGACGATTATATTGGCTAATCGCAGCTTCTTTTTCGTCGTTTGACATTTCTTGGTAAGCTTCCCACCAGCTTCCCATTCCCTGTGTTGTGTCATCACCTGACTTTTCACGAAGTAATAAGAAATCAAACCCAGCGCGGAAACGAGCATGGCTTGCCAATGCTTCAATTTGCTGTGGTTTTGGATTAAGCAAACGGGTTTGCATTTCCCAAACTTCACGAATAAAAGTTTCGGCAAAACGAGGAATAACTGTGCGTGTTGCTTGACGTTTTAAAACATCCAAACCTGCTTGAGCACGTGCTTCGGCCGGAACAACGCCTTTTGATAAATAAAAATCACAACGCTCTAAAAATGGCTGCCACAATAAAACCGCATAGAAAAATGCCGGATTAATCGTTTTACCCACCTGAATACGTTGATCAGTATTTTTTGCTGCACGTTGAATAAATGGAGTGAGATCCGGACGAATATCAGCAAAAAGCTGTTTCCACACGCCAAAGTCAATCAACATTGGTAATACGCGTGCCAAATGCCCCATTGTGAAAAGCTTTTGAGACTCATCGTATAAACGGTGTGGTGAAACATCACGAAGTAATTGCGTCATCTCAACATCAAAAATGTCGAGAATTGCCGGATCAATTTTAAAGTTGAGTTTAGCTGCAAAACGTAATGTCCGAAGCATACGCACCGGATCTTCTTCAAAACGTTGCACAGGATCGCCCAATAAACGTAAAGTCTTACTTTTGACATCATCAATTGCTTTACAGAAATCGAGCACAATACCCTTACGCGGCTGGTAGTACAGAGTATTGATAGAAAAATCGCGTCGAGCAAAGTCCTGTTCGATGGTTCCCCAGTTGTTGTCACGTAAAATCATGCCCGAAGCACTGGTCACCGCTTTTTTAGGAGGAGCACGGAAAGTGGCAACTTCGATTAGCTCACGTCCTGAATAGACATGTGCCAATTCAAATCGACGGCCAATAATTCGGCATCGACGGCCAAAAACTTCTTTAATTTGAGAAGGTGTTGCATTGGTGACTGCATCGAAATCTTTAGGATTGAGTCCTAGCATTAAATCACGGACACCACCCCCAACAATATAAGCTTCATAGCCTGCTTTAGTCAGACTATCGATCACATCTAAAATCGAAGAAGGAAGTTGGGCTGTGGACAAACCACATTTTGACGCTCGCAAGGTTTGCAAAAGACGCTGTCTCCTACGTCAGGACGTAAATAACAAGTTGTCGCTAATCATAGCTCTAACACACACAAAGGGCAATTTGATTCTCTTAGATTGCGCAGGAAATGATAATTGACGAATAGAACTTTTATAAGGCTAAACGTGATTTATTTTTTTCAAAAATGGCTGGTCCAATTCCTTTAACGTTTTTAATTTCGTCAATATTTTTAAAGCTACCGTTCTTTTGTCTGTATTCTACAATCGCTTGAGCCTTTTTCTCACCTATACCTTTTAACTGCTGAAACTCATTTACATTCGCCTGATTCAAATGAATTTGCCCTGTAGAGTCATTAAAATTTTTAGTTTGAGAAATTTTAGAACCATTAGAATGAGAAGACTTAGAGATGTTTAACTTTTGGTCATACATCTGCTGTTTAGCCTTCCACTCTTGAAAGTTTTTGTCAAAAGATTGAGCGTAAACCGAAGGTGAAATTACCCCCAAGCACAACATTATTAAAAGAAAATACTTATTTTTCCAAAATCTCATGCTGTATTGCATGTGGTTTTTCCCCTGATTTTAATTGTCGTTTTGCCTGATTCCACAATTCATCCATTTCGGACAAGGTCATGTCTTCCAATGTTCTTTGCTGTTTTATGGCTTGCTCTTCAATAAAAGCAAAACGACTTCTAAATTTATGTATGGTTGATAAAAGTGAACTTTCACTTGAAATGCCAAGTTTACGTCCTACATTGACTAATGAAAACAGGCAGTCTCCAAATTCATCTTGAATTTCATCACTATTTTGATTTTTAAGTGCCTGTTTAAACTCATCTAATTCTTCTTCTAATTTTGTATAAGCATCTTCTACCGTTTCAAAATCAAACCCAACTTTTGCGACATTTTTTTGAATTTCTTGCGCTTGAGATAGTGCTGGTCCATGTTTAATTTCATCTAATCTTGATTGTGGTTTGCCTTGCTTTTCTTGTTGTTTAATTTGTTTCCATAACTCACTTACTTGTTCTGGTGTTAAGTTGTTAAATTGGTCTGCTTGAAAAACGTGCGGATGACGTCGTACTAATTTTTCGCTAATTGCCTCAACCACATCTTGAAAATTGAACGCCCCCTGCTCGCTAAACATTTGCGATTGAAATACCACTTGTAATAACAGATCACCCAATTCATTCCGAATTTCATTAATGTCACCTTGACGAATGGCAGCCTCGACTTCATATGCCTCTTCAATCGCATATTTAGTCAGTGACATTGGAGTTTGCTCTTGGTCCCACGGACATTTTTCACGTAGCTCTTGCATAATTTTAAGCAATTTATCCATGTAACCCTCAAGTTCAAAAAATTGGTCAGTAACTTTAAAATCTTAATTTGCTATGATCAAAATTAAAGCGGCAAATCATTCGTCATATTGTAACGATAAAGAGAAAAAAAGATGAAACATAGCATTCTGATTAGTGGCGCAGCTCAAGGTATTGGAGCAGAAATTGCACGGGTATTTTATCAGCGGGGTTATAAAGTCGGCATTTATGACATTAATGAGTCGCTTGCTCAAAATTTAGCGCAGGAATTAGGACCGAATGCATGCGCAGGCTATCTAGATGTCAGTGACTACAGCCAGTGGCAACATATATTGAAAGAATTTACCGACTGGGCTGGCGAGCTTAATATTTTGGTGAATAACGCAGGGATTTTATATTCCGGAGCCTTTGAAAATATCGATATCAAGTCACATCAAAGAACAATCAATATTAATGTAAACGGCGTAATCAATGGTTGCCATGCTGCTCTCTCTTATTTAAAGCAAGCTTCTTTTGCACGAGTCATTAATCTCTCTTCAGCTTCTGCAATTTACGGGCAAGCTGACCTCATTTCTTATTCGGCCAGTAAATTTGCAGTGAGAGGAATTACCGAAGGTTTAGATGTGGAATGGAAAAAATACGGTATTCGTGTTTTAGATGTGATGCCTTTATTTGTACAAACCGCAATGGTCAACAATATGGATGCAGGTTCTATTCAAAACATGGGAGTCGATTTAACGCCTAATGATATTGCTCAACAGGTGCTTTCACTTGTCGAGAAAAAAGCTCATTTCTGGACACCGACTCACACTCCAGTTGGCATAAAAACCAAATTGCTTTATCAACTCTCAACAATAAACCCCCAGTTTTTAAATCGTTTAACTAATATTTATTTATCGAGAAAGTAGCTCATAAAAAAGGCCGTCAATTGACGGCCTTTTTCTCAATTTAGTTAAACACCTTGAATCATGCGTCGTGCGCTAATAATTCCAGGTTGTTGCTCTAAACGAGCTAACAAACGTGAAAGCTGAGCCAAGCCTTTCACCTCAATGAGCAACTTCATATTAGCAATACCATCTGCCTCAGAAATTGTGTTCACCTGACGAATATTAATCTGGTCAGAGAAAATCACTTGAGTTAAGTCTTTGAGTAAGCCACGACGATCATAAGCTTCAACTACAATTTGAACACTTTGACCACGAGTTGGCTGCATCTCCCAATCCGCTTCAACAGCACGTTCTGGCTCTTGCTTGATCATGCGTTGATAATCAGAACACAAGACTTTATGAATACTTACCCCACGATTCAACGTGATATAGCCAGCAATTGATTCACCATGAACTGGTTGGCAACACTGCGCAATATGTAGCTCAACATTGTCTAAACCATCAATTAAGATGCCATGCGCAGACAGGGTGTGGCTGGCACGTGGGTTTAATGTTGGCTTAAGTACCAGTTCAGGTTCATCCTGATCCAGATGCATTTGACGATTAATCTGATTAATCAGAGCATGCAAACTAATATCGCCGCTGACCAGACTAACCAAAATATCATCCCCTGTTTTCACATTAAAATGTGACGAGTAATCGTTGAGATCGATACTCTTAGGGTGAATCGCCAATCGAGACAATTCTTTGTTTAGTAACTCACGGCCAACTTCAAGGTTCTTACTACGGTCTTGCTGTCTGAACCAATGACGTAATTTGTCACGGGCACGAGCTGTCTTGATATAACCTAAAGAGTTCACCAACCAGTCACGGTTAGGCTCACGATCCTTCTTGGTTAAAATCTCAACCTGCTCACCTGTTTTTAACGTATAGGTTAATGGTACATAGCGCTGGTTAACACGTGCTGCATAACACTTGTTTCCTACCTCTGTATGCACATGATAAGCAAAGTCTAAAACTGTTGAGCCACGTGGTAGTTCTTTAATATCACCATCACGACTAAAGACATAAATCTTTTCAAAACCTTCAAAGTCTTGAAGCTGATCAAAACCTTCCGTCTCATCTTCATTTTGATGTACTGTTGTTTCATTACGTTCTTGATAATGTTCCAAAACAGCACGAAGCGAATGCAAACGGTGGTTAAAAGAGTGGTCGGTATTCTTTGAACCTTCTTTATAGTTAAAGTGCGAACATACCCCTAACTCTGCTTCGTCATGCATCTCATGAGTACGGATTTGTACCTCTAAAGATTTATTCTCAGCAATAACAGCAGTATGTAATGAGCGATAACCATTGGCTTTCGGGTTAGTAATATAGTCATCGAACTGATGTGGGATATGACGCCAAATCTGATGAACAATACCTAATGAGTGATAACACTCAGGTACGCTATTCACCAATACACGTAAAGCACGAATATCATAAAGCTGATCGAAACTTAGGTTTTTGCTTTTCATCTTTCGATAAATCGAATAAATGTGTTTTGCTCGACCTGTAATTTCAGCTTCAATACCATGCGCCGCCAATTCACTTTTTAAACGGTCTATCACGAACTGGATATAATGTTCACGCTCAAGACGTTTTTCATTGAGTAATGAAGCAATCTCTTTATAACGGTCTGGCGCCAAATAACGAAACGCTAAGTCTTCAAGTTCCCACTTCAGCTGTGCAATACCAAGGCGATGCGCTAATGGCGAATAAATAGTTAAAATTTCACGCGCCACACGCTCTTGACGTTCACGTGATGA
Source organism: Acinetobacter sp. EKM10A (assembly GCF_011075215.1). Taxonomy (NCBI): domain Bacteria; kingdom Pseudomonadati; phylum Pseudomonadota; class Gammaproteobacteria; order Moraxellales; family Moraxellaceae; genus Acinetobacter; species Acinetobacter sp. EKM10A. The sequence continues at coordinate 47,099 of NZ_JAALLK010000003.1, forward strand.
GTTTGCCAACTCACGTAAAGAGTAAGTACGTTCAGCTAACTTAATTAAAACGACACGAACATCTTCGGTCACTGAAATCAGCATTTTATAAATGCCGCTTAAATGTTCCCGTTGGTTGTTATTAAAATGGTCTTCTAGTCGTTTATTTTTTTCAATAAGCTCTGAAAGCTTACCCATTGCCAAAGTACCTTTGACAAGGTTATAAACTTGCTCACCAAACTTTCGCTTTACTTCTTCTATATCAGTAATGTCCTCACGAACACTACGATAAAGCATTGCAGCAGATAAAGTATCTTCATCTACATGTAAATGCGCCAGAATATCAGCCATTCCAACACCAGTAGCAAATGTATTGGAACGATGATTAACCGTTGAATCTAACTCTTTTTGTAGGGTTAAATGCGCAACCTCTTCGAGTTGTTTAAGCTCTGCCCCATCTAATATTTCACGAACCCGATCCAACCATGAGGCTAAACCGACTTGTGTTTCGGCGGCATGCTCTACAGTCGTTTCCTCTGACAACTCAGTTAGTTGTTCAGGTAACTGTTCACGTACTGTGACCATACCATTCTCCTGGATATGTAACTCATGTTTTTAATCGTTTATCTCTTGAATTTTCTCAAATAAAGCAATCGATTCAACATGTTCTGTGTGCGTAAACATGTCCATAACCGCTGCTTTTTTTAACTGGTAACCATGTTGAACCAAAACACCGGCATCCCTTGCTAATGTTGCTGGATTACATGATACATAAACGATTCTTTTTGCTCCAAAGTTCGGTACATACTGCATAATTTCATATGCACCAGCACGAGGAGGATCAATCAATAATGCATCAAATCCTTGATTTGCCCAAGAATGATGCGAAAAATCTTTTGTTAAATCTTGTGAAAAGAAGCTTGCCTGCACCAGATTATTACGCTTTGCATTATCTGTTGCCCGCTGCACCATTTCTTCACTTGCTTCCACACCAACAACCTGACCCTTTGCACCAACACATCGTGCAAGTGGAAGCGAAAAATTACCTAACCCACAAAACAGATCTAGTACTCTTTCACCCTGTTGCAATTGAAGCAATTCACATGCCAATTGCACCATTTGTTCATTTACTGTGGCATTGACCTGCGTAAAATCCAATGGCGAAAAAGCAAAATTTACATCAAATGCATTTAAAGCATAATGTAATCGCATAGCTCCTTGTTCTTCATCAATACGACGAAGACTTTCGGGTCCTTTAGGTTGCAAATACAACTGCCAGCCTTTGTGTAACGCAAATTGTCTTAATTGGTTGACATCAGCATTGTTTAGTTTTTCGATATGACGAACTAATAAAGATGTTTCATGATCACCTTTTGCTAATTCTACATGACCAATATGCGCTTTGCCTTTTAGACTTTGGAGTAAATTACGCAATTCCGGCAGACTATCTGATAACTTTTTATCCAAAACGCTACAAGTATGGATAGATGTTAAACGATTACTATGATGCTCACGGAAACCTAGAATCAAACGGTCCTGTTTTGGCAAATAGCGCACACCTATTCGAGCACGACGGCGATAATCACTTTGCAAAGAACGAATTGGTTCTAACCATTGTTCAGGCTGAATACCAGCAAAGTGTTGCAAGTGTGACTGAAGGACATTTTGCTTTAAACGGATCTGCTCATCGGGGTGGATATGCTGCATGCTACACCCCCCGCAAATACCATAATGAGGACAAACTGCCTCTACACGATTTGCTGAAGGCTCTGCTAAAAGCGCTACCATTTCAGCTTCGTCAAGCCGCTTAGCCTCATGCGTAATTTGGGCTTTTACTGTTTCTCCAGGCAACGCATAACGAATAAACACTTTTTTACCATGCTTATCTGCCGGATGGTCTGGATGAGAACCATAATGCGCAATTCCCCGCCCCTCATGAGAAAGAGTTTCAACCTGAAAAATATATTCGGGTTGTTGAGGTTTACGAGATTTGGCTTGCTGTTTCAAAGAATGAACCTAAAAATTTAAAGGATTAAAATAGTGGGACGTAAATTCGGTATGTTTCGATGTACGTTGCCACACCTCAAGAAAATCGGCTTGCTGAGGCATAGTCTGTAAATACTCAATACTCGAACTAATCCAGTGGTTATGCTCATCTACATTCATTTGGCCTTTGAGCAATAGCCAACGCAAATAAATAAACCATGTATTGAGCACATCACCTTCACAATAACTGGTTAACTTTAACCATTGTTCTGTACGTACATATTCAGGCACATGATAACCCGACTCACCACGTTTACCTGGTAAACCTAAAATACAGGCTACATCATCGAGTTTCTGGAAATTACGGCCATTAAACATTGCCATAACATCCATTAAATCAATATGACGGTGGTGATAACGGTTTTGGTAATTATTAAAACGCTTCTGACTATCAAGCTCGCCTTGATCAAATAACCCGGGTGCCGAAAGACCATGATACATGGCACGGAACAAAATGACGGGCAAATCAAATTGCGAACCATTCCAGCTCACTAAAGTTGGATGGCGCTTATCAAAAATGGATAGAAATTTCTGTAAAATTTCAGCTTCCGAATAGTGTTCCCGACTAAAAGAAAATAATCTGAAACCTGATTCATCAATCCACAAACCAGAAATACAAACGATTTCATGTAAAGGCAAACGCTGAAAATCCATGCCGGATTCTTGGCGACGGATTTTTGTGAGTGCCTGTTCAACATCTGCCTCTGGCAAATCAAGATGATATAAATGCGCTCCCGCTTTTAAATCAGTTAAAGTTTCAATATCAAAAACTAAAGTAGGAAAACGCATTTTTTCTCTCAATTATGAGTCATCAGTCCTGTACTGAGAACAGGCCTGTAGACAAGTAGCGATCACCACGGTCACAGATAATGCAAACAATCACAGCATCCGGGTTTTCTTCTGCAATTTTTACTGAAGCCCATACCGCCCCCCCAGAAGATGTACCTGCACTAATTCCTTCTTCACGTGCTAAACGGCGAGCCGTTTTTTCCGCTTCAATTTGCGGAATATCCATAATTTGATCAACACGCTTTGGTTCGAAAATCGTAGGTAAATATTCCTGTGGCCAACGGCGAATACCGGCAATATTTGAACCTTCAGAAGGTTGTAAACCAATAATTTGAATATCTGGATTTTGTTCTTTTAAATACTTAGAAACACCCATAATGGTACCGGTTGTACCCATTGAACTTACAAAATGGGTAATCTTTCCACCTGTTTGTTTCCAAATTTCAGGGCCAGTCGTAAGGTAATGAGCTTCGACATTATCTGGATTGCCAAACTGATTGAGGACCAAACCTAGACCTTCAGCTTGCATTTGCAAAGCCATATCTCGTGCAGCTTCCATATTTGGTGCTTCAATCAATTCTGCGCCATAAGCACGCATGGCGTCCTTACGCTCCTGACTTGAATTCCCAGGCATAATCAGTTTCATTTTATAGCCGCGCATCGCCGCAACCATAGCTAAAGCAATACCTGTATTACCACTGGTAGCTTCAACTAATGTATCACCTGGTTTAATTTGACCACGCTTTTCAGCCTGCATAATCATGTTATATGCAGGACGATCTTTTACAGAACCTGCTGGATTATTACCTTCCAATTTTGCTAAAACCGTTGCCTGCGTATGACAAGCCAAGCGCTGCAAACGGACCAGAGGTGTTTTACCTACATAGTGATCTAACAAAAATTCGTCGGCTAAAAAATCAGGTTGTGTATTACTCATGATCAACACCTAAATCGGGGTGGCACTATTGTATGAAAAAATGATCGGTACTGCATCCATTTCACTATGCTTTTTAATGAAAGTGATTAAAGCCCAGTCAGTTATAAAATGCCGTCTGTTTTAAAATAAAGCGTGATAATATGCCCTACAGAGAGATCAATCTGATGTAGCTATGTCTAATTTCAATAAAACCTTATCGAAACGCTTACGTCTGAATCATGCATATGGGCAATTAATTGCTCTTATTTTTGTGCCCATTATGATTTTAACGTGTGTTGGGGCTTTTCTGGTTTTAACTGAAACATCACGTTCTGCAAAGCAACAACAATTGCATCATGCCTCAGCGATTTTGGCACGCTACAATCAAATTGCTAAAGATCTCTACACATTAGTAGAACTACAACCAGACGAATATGATCATGCTCAACATATTATGCAAAGTATGTTTAGCGAGAAAAACCTAAAGCGTGCTGCTTTAATTGATAGTAATGGTCAGACTTATTTAAGTATCGGTTATCGAGATAATCGTTACTGGCCTAACTTCACACAAAACAATAACTTTTTTGGTCCGATCTCTTATAACCATAATAATATTTATGGAGTCCGTATCATTGATACCGCAGGAAAGCCTCCTGTCTGGCTCTTGATTGAAATGGATAATCAACCACTTGAATTAGCGCGTTATCGCATTTTGATTGCTTTAGTCATTACTGGCCTGATGACTTTATTATTACTTTTGCTCTGTCTTAACTTTTATTCTCGCCGCTGGATTGCACCCATGTATGAAATACGTATGCAATTACAGCGTCTCAATGCAGACACTTTAGACCAACACATCGTGATTAACAGTTCCGGTGAGTTAAGATTACTCCAGCGCGATATCGCAAACGTGGTGAAACGCTTACATTTTAGTTTTTTAGAGTTAAAAGAACATACCGAGCAAACAGAAGAAGACTTACGCAGAACTTTAGATACTTTAGAAGTTCAAAACATTACTTACCGTCAAGCACGCGACCAAGCCATTTCATCTAATCAGGCAAAATCGGTTTTCCTTGCCAATATCAGTCATGAACTTCGTACACCGCTTAATAGTATTGATGGCTTTATTCATTTATTACTTCGCCAACAAAATTTAAGTAACGAACAGAACCTTTATTTACAAACTATTCGCAAGTCCTCCGCCCATTTATTAGCATTAATTAATGATGTATTAGATTTCTCAAAAATTGATGCAGGTAAACTGGAACTTGAAACGGCACCTTTTGACTTAGAGGAAGCTGTATTTGATGTCATGGATATGTTGTCACCTTTGGCTGCACAAAAGCATATTGCCATGGCTTTTTATTATGCAGACAATATTCCTCAACAAGTGATTGGTGATGCTTTACGCTTTAAGCAAATTTTGACCAATTTGATTTCCAATGCCATCAAGTTCACGCCAGACGGTGAAATTATTGTTCGTGTACGTATGGAACATGATGACATCGGTCAGTGCTTGCTTCATTTTAGTGTTCAGGACAGTGGTATTGGTTTAAGTGGTACAGACCGTAAAAAATTATTTGAGTCGTTTTCGCAAGGCGATGCATCTGTTACCCGCCAATTTGGTGGTACAGGCTTAGGTCTGGCAATTTCTAAACAATTGGTTCATCTCATGCATGGCCAAATTGGCTTTGAAGATAACCAAGAACGTGCTCCAACAGAAAAAGGTTCAACATTCTGGTTTACTGCACAGTTTGCTGTAGATGAAGAACATGAGATTGAACATCCTCACTTCGAACATTTACAGGTGGTGTCTTATTTAGCCCACCCTGCGACAGCCAGTGTTTTACGCTACTATCTTGAAAATTATCAAGTACCACATATTGAAACTCAATCTATTCTGGACTTGTTTAGCCGTTTAAAACATCTCGACCAGAAAGACAATACATGGCTCATTGTTGATCATAGTGGTGATACTGAAGCTCTACTCAAAGAAATTCGTAGCCGCTATCAAGGTAACTTAGCAGTTTACGGCTATCAAATGACGCTTGAGCCAAACATGCTCACCGAATATCGCGCTCGCCCTCTTTATCAGCCATTAAGCCGTAGTGGTCTCATTCAATTATTAAGTGACCAACCTATCTTTGAAGAGGAACAACAAGACTTTAATGGGCAGGGTTTACATATTTTGGCGGTCGATGACCATTTACCTAACTTAATTGTTTTAGAAGCATTATTAGGTGAGTTAAATGTCAAAACCACTAAGGCTTTAAGTGGTCAAGAAGCGCTTAATATTATTCAAGAAAGAATTGATCAGAAGCTTAAACCATTTGATTTGGTATTTATGGACATTCAAATGCCAGTTATGTCGGGCATTGATACCACACGTGCGATCCGATCTTTAGAATCCACTTTAGATGGGGAAATGCAACTTCCAATTATTGCTCTAACAGCCCACGCACTTGCAGATGAAAAGCAAAAGCTTCTTAAAGTTGGTATGAATGACTATGTCACCAAACCAATTCAAATGGAGCAAATCATTCAAATTTTAACGCAATGGACGAAAAACAACTTCACTGCGCAAAATCTAGCTAAAGATCATCATGTGGTTGCAGAAGCGTTAGATCCAGAAATTTTAAATTGGCAGCAAAGTTTACAACTGGCAGCAAACAAAGAAGATTTAGCTCAAGATCTTCTCAAAATGTTGGTAGATAGCTTCCCAACCGAGCTAGAAGAAATGCAACAACTCATTGAGCTTGAAGACTTTCCTCAGCTTGAGCATGTACTACACCGTCTCTATGGCGCAACACGCTATGTAGGCACACCAAAACTTCAACAAGTGACGGGTGACTTTGAACAATTTATTTCTACGCTACGCAAAGAACGCCGTAGAGCTGACGATGGCTTCATTGAAGAAGTCATGAGACGTTTCGATGAATTAGGTCTCGTCATTAAAGAAGTTGAGAGTGCAGCTCATCAAATTTTAGTCATACCAGATTAAATAACAGTTGCTAAATAGGCATGACTGACCTGTCATGTTTCCAATTTCCAGCCATGCTATGCTCCGCTTATCGATAAAAAAATAAGCGGGAATTTCATGGCACTATTACGTATTGAAAAAAATAATGGCATTGCAACAGTTTATCTAAACCGTCCTGATAAACGTAACGCTATGAGTTTTGCTCTACTCAAAGAACTCGTAACAACGGCTAAAGCTATACAAAAAGACCGAGATATCCGCTGTGTAATTTTGACGGGTGAAGCACAAGTGTTTAGTGCTGGTATTGATTTATCTGACTTAAACAATCCTAAGAACTCTGCATTTGCCATTTGGGAACTTGTTAAACCAGGACAAAGTCTTTTCCAAAAAGCCTTTCTTATTTGGCAAAATTTGCCCGTCCCTGTTATTGCCGCTCTTGAAGGTTATTGTTTTGGGGCAGGTATGCAACTTGCACTAGCTGCCGATATCCGCATTGCCCACCCAGACACTAAAATGTCGATTATGGAAAGCCGCTGGGGCTTAGTACCAGATATGGGTCTTACCCGTTCGCTCAAAGGCTTGATTGGAGTTGACCTTGCAAAAGAGCTGACTTTAACTGCCCGTGTTTTTGACGGAAATTATGCAAAAGATATTGGACTTGTGACTCACTTAAGTGAGAATCCATTAGAAAAAGCAAATGCGATCGCTTCAGAAATGTTGCAGCGCTCACCTGATGCATTGACTGCTGCAAAACGTGTACTAGATGCAATGGAACATCAACCAGAAAAATCATTACGCTTAGAAAAAATCTGGCAACTTAAATTATTACTTGGTAAAAATAGCAAACTTGCTCGTAAAAAAGACAAACATCCGGAAGTTAAATTTTTACCACGCCAATATAGATAAGAGCTTTATTATGAATTTTGATCGTAATACTCCTATTGCTTTTTTAGGCATAGGACTTATGGGAAGCCGTATGGCAAGCCGTCTTATACAAGCCGGCTTTCAGGTCGCAGTATGGAATCGAACAGCATCTGCTTGTGAAGAACTTATTGATATTGGCGCGCATGCACTCGATCTTTCCAACATCGGACAGTACCCTCTCATTTTAACTTGCCTAGCCGACGATAAAGCTGTGCAAGCAGTATTTGATCAAATTCAAACAAACTTAAAAGCGGGTCAGGTCATTGTCGACTTCTCAAGTCTCTCTGTTGCTGCGACAAAAGCACTTGCTCAGGCTGCTGCTTTACAAGATGTGATATGGATTGACTCCCCTGTTTCAGGCGGTACAGCTGGGGCGGAACAAGGCACGCTAGTCATTTTTGCAGGTGGCGATGCTCAAACTATTGAAGCTTTAAGTCCTGTTTATAATGTTCTTTCCCAACGTGTCACACGAATGGGAGATACAGGCACAGGACAAGCAACTAAAATTTGCAATCAACTCATTGTGGCAGCAAACAGCGCCCTGATTGCCGAAGCAGTTGCACTGGCAGACCGCGCGGGCGTAGATACCACTTTACTCGCTCCTGCCCTAGCTGGCGGATTTGCCGACTCAAAACCTTTTCAAATACTGGCACCACGTATGGCGACTCATACTTTCGAACCTGTTCAGTGGAAAGTTCAAACATTATCGAAAGACCTTAACAACGCAGTAACATTGGCTAACAATGTTAATTTAGACATCCCCGTTGCACAAAAAGCTCTATTACAGCTACAAACTCACCAAAAAAATGGCTTTGCTGAGAAAGATTTAGCTACTATGATTCAAGTAGTAGAGCAATAATAAACGGAGTTTGTGTATGGGTCGTCTTGCCGTTAACTTATCCATGATTTTTACCGAAGTTCCTTTAATTGAACGCTTTGCATTAGCCCATGCAGAGGGCTTTGAACATGTAGAAATTCAATTCCCATACGAGCTTGCCATTTCTGATATTCAAGACCAACTTGAACGTTACAACCTAAATTTATGTTTAATTAACGTTCCTGCTGGTGACCTTATGCAAGGTGGAAATGGCTTAGCAGGTATACCGGGTCAAGAGGCAGCATTTCGTGAAGCATTACAGTTAGCGATTCACTATGCCACAGCATTAAAAGTACCACGTGTTAACATTTTGGCAGGCAAGCAACCTCAAGACTCTGACTTACTTCCTTGCCTTAAGACACTTGCAAGCAACTTAAAATTAGCCTGTGATTTACTGACAGAACACGATATTGAACCTGTATTTGAAATGATTAATGGCACAGATATGCCACGCTTTTTGGTACAGAACATTGCCCAAGCCCAAGAAATGCTAGAAGCAGTCAATCACCCTGCCTTAAAAATGCAATACGACTGTTACCATATGGCAATGATGGGTGAAGACGTACTTGAAGGGTTACAAGAAAATATTCACCAGATTGGCCATATTCAGTTTGCAGATTGTCCGGGACGCCATGAACCCGATACAGCTCAAATACCGTATGAGCAAATTTTTTCATGGATTAAGCAAAGTGCTTATGAGGGCTATATTGCGGCAGAATATAAACCTAAAAATGGCTCAAATCAGTCATTTACATGGAAAAAGAAATATTTTTCCGATGATGTAAATATATAAACTGTTACTAGTTTTGTTTGAAATTCTGAGTGAAAACCACTATATTAGATAGTGAGTAATTGTCAGGAAAATATACCCTATATGAATTTAGAACCATCGCCCAGCGTGTCTAATTCTCACGATTTCGCAATGAACACCTCAAATAAAGACGTACAAGCTTGTCTTAAAGTCGTCCATGACGCTTTAGTTGATGTAAAAGCAAAAGATATTCTACAGTTAGATGTTAGTTCTATTAGCAATGTTGCTGATGCTATTGTCATCGCGAGTGGTACTTCTACTCGTCACGTCAAAGCACTTGCTGACAATGTTGCAGAAGAAGCTCGAAAAGCTGGTTTCCGCCCGATTGGCGTTGAAGGCGAACGAGATGCCGAATGGATCTTAATCGATCTTGGCTTTGTTGTAGTACATGTGATGCTACCAACTGCCCGCAAATTCTATGATTTAGAAAGCTTATGGCGTACTGCTCCAGAGTCGGTCGCATAAAATTTTGCTTTTAAAAAAAGCGGCTCTTTTGAGCCGCTTTTTGTTTATATACTTACTCAAACTTTTATTATTTAAACAGCCACCTTTACCCTCTCTTCCTATGAAAAGCTGTTAACTCAACAAAACTTTAATAACACTAACAAGCAAGTCATCAGCCCTACTTAAATTTGACATGACAAATTGTCAGAATTCCAGCACTATACTAATTCTTATAGTCTCATCAATAAATAGCATAACCGGAGCACTAAAAAGTGAAGATACTCATTACAGGCGCCAACACAGGTATTGGTTTTGCCGCAGCAGAACAACTTGTAAAACAAGGGCAACATGTGATCTTGGCGTGCCGAAATCCTCAAAAAGCACAAGAGGCACAAAACAAACTACGCTCACTCGACCAAGGAGAAGTCGATGTCGTTTCTCTCGACTTAAACAGCCTTGAATTAACTCAAAAAGCTGCCGAAGAAATTGCAGATAAATATGGCAGCCTTGATGTACTTATTAATAATGCCGGTCTATTTTCAAAAACAAAGCAACTCACCGTAGATGGGTTTGAACAGCAATTTGGTGTTAACTATTTAGGTCACTTTTTATTAACTCAAAAACTACTCCCCGTTTTAAAGCAGTCTCCTCAAGCACGTATTATTCATCTAGCGTCTATTGCTCACTGGGTTGGCTCAATTAAGCCTAATAAATTTCGTGCGGAAGGTTTTTACAATCCCCTGTTCTATTATGGACAATCCAAGCTTGCAAACTTACTGTTCAGCAATGCATTAGCTGAACAACTAGCAGACAGTTCAATTACCAATAATGCATTACACCCCGGTGGTGTTGCTTCCGATATTTATCGTGATTTACCAAAACCAGTTTATGCAGCCATGAAAGTAGGTTTAGTTCCAACATCGGTTCCTGCAAAGCTCATTACAGAAATGGCGACTGGCGACACATGGCAAAACCGCAATGGTGAATATGTCAGCGCGCATATGCCTGACTGGAAATCCTCTCATGCCAAAAACCAGCAATTAGCACGCGACCTCTATCAGCAATCTATGAATCTAGTGGAAAAGTTCCTCTAACCCTCAAAAAATAAAAAACCACCCGAAGGTGGTTTTTTTATATCAAAGCAACTTAGTGGCCTGTACCATTAATTGCTTTCGTCATATCTTCAACAACTTTCTTAGCATCACCAAAGATCATCATTGTTTTTTCGTTATAGAACAAGTCATTATCAAGTCCAGCATAACCTGTCGCCATAGAACGCTTAATCACCATGATTGTACGTGCTTTATGTGCTTCAAGAATCGGCATACCATAAATTGGTGAACCTGGGTCATCTTTTGCAGCAGGGTTCACAACGTCGTTTGCACCAATAACAAGTACTACGTCAGTTGCCGGGAAGTCTGAGTTAATCTCATCCATTTCCAAGATGTCTTCATATGCTACGTCTGCTTCAGCAAGCAATACGTTCATGTGACCAGGCATACGACCTGCAACCGGGTGAATTGCGAAACGGACGCGAACACCTTGCTCTTTTAGAATTTCGCATAACTCTTTTACAGCATTTTGTGCACGACCTTGCGCCATACCATAACCCGGTACAATCACAACGCTGTCTGCATTTGACATTAAGAAGCCAGCGTCATCAGCAGAACCTGAACGGTAGTTACGCTGAACTTGTTCACCTTTAGCAGCTGTAGAAACTGCTGCACCACCCATTGCACCACCAAACAATACGTTGATGATTGAACGGTTCATTGCTTTACACATGATGTATGACAGAATCGCACCAGATGAACCCACAAGTGAGCCCGCAACGATCAACATGTTGTTTTCAAGGGTAAAACCAATACCTGCTGCTGCCCAACCAGAGAACGAGTTAAGAAGCGATACCACTACAGGCATGTCACCACCACCTACTGGTGCAATCCATACCCAGCCAAATGCAAGTGCAAGTGCGGTCATTGCCCAGAAAGCAGTCATATTGCCAGTTGTGAAGAAGTAAAAACCACAAGCCAACATCGCAACAAAGATAAGTGCTTGAACAGGTTTAACCCATGCACCAGAGATTGTTTTAGCCCATTTTTTCGCAGCCAATTTACCGTAAGCAAACACAGAGGCTGTAAAGGTAATAGCACCAACGAAACAACCAACAAACAATTCAAATAGGTGAACCTTGCTCATGTGTGCATGTTGCACTCCAGCCGCTGTTAATGCTGCCTCATTTTGAGCAAACAATGCTGTAAGCTGGTTGTTATGCAAAATTGCTGCAACTGCAATCAAAACCGCAGCCAAACCCACCAATGAGTGCATAAGTGCAACAGTTTCAGGCATTTGAGTCATGGGTACAGTACGTGCACGTGCAATACCCACAATCGCACCAAGCACCATTGCACCACCAATCATCCAAATAACTGGGTTATTGGCAACAAAGAAGGTTGTTACAACTGCAATCGCCATTGCGATCATACCGTAACGGTTACCTTGAATTGCTGTTTTAGGACCAGATAGACCGCGAAGCGTCAAGATAAAGAGAATTGCGCCTACAAGGTACAACCAGTTTGCATTTGCTTGAATAAATTCCATGTCAAAGCCCTCTTATTTCTTTTGCTTAGGCTTGAACATTTCCAACATGCGTGCAGTTACTGCGAAGCCGCCGAAAATATTAATGCTTGCTAAAAATACTGCAATCGCACCAAGTACGCTCACAACATTCACACTTTGAAATGCAACATTTGCATCTACACCAAGTACAGGCAGGCCAACTGTTTGTAACATCGCACCAACAACAATAATCGATGACAATGCGTTGGTTACCGCCATAAGTGGCGTGTGCAAAGCTGGTGTAACACCCCAAACAACGTAATAACCTACGAAGATGGCAAGGACGAAAATTGTAATAGTTTCAACCATGAGAAATCTCCTTAACCACGCTTAAGCAGCACTTGACCGCCATGAGTGACCAATAGGGCTTTTTGGATTTCGTCTTCTTGATTAATCGCAAAGTTTTTCTCTTTGTCGAATAAAGTCTCTACGAAATTAAAAACGTTACGTGCATATAATGCAGAAGCTTCTGTCGCAACAGTGGCCGGAATATTTGGAATACCCAAAATTTTTACACCATTTTCAGTGACAACAGTTTCGCCAACTTTAGAACCTTCAACGTTACCGCCTGTTTCAACTGCCATATCTAAAATGACAGAGCCTGGTTTCATTTTGGCAACAGTTTCAGCTTTGATCAGACGCGGTGCATCACGACCTGGCAACAATGCTGTTGTAATCACGATATCGGCATTCGACACAGCTTTATCTACAATCGCAGCTTGGTCTTTGATGTATTGCTCACCCGGCATCCAGCCATAACCATTTTTTGCTGCATCTGCTGCACGTTGCTGTTCTTCTTCAGACATTGGTACGTCTAACCACTTACCACCTAAAGACTCAACCTGATCTTTTGCTGTTGGACGTAAATCTGTTGCTTCAACAATTGCACCCAAACGTTTTGCAGTAGCAATCGCTTGAAGGCCTGCAACCCCAACACCCATAATCACAACACGTGCAGGCTTTACAGTACCAGCAGCAGTCATAAGCATTGGGAACATGCGTTGATATTCAGCAGCCGCAAGCAAAACTGATTTATAACCAGCTAAGTTTGCTTGAGAAGACAACACATCCATGTTTTGTGCACGAGAAAGCGTACGAGGAAGCAATTCCAGAGCAAAAGCAGACACTTGCTGATTCGCAAATTGGTCTAGCTCGGTATTACGATAAGGATCAAACATTGCTACAACAGTTGTATTTGCTGCAAGTTTTTGAATTTCCCCGCCTTGTGGCGCACGAACTTTCAAAATAATTTGACTACCCGTATAGGCATCATCCGTAATGGTTGCACCGACCTGTTCATAAGCACTTTCAATGTACGCAGCCTTTACACCAGCACCACGTTCAATCACAACGCTATGACCAGCGCTAATCAACTTCTTTACTGTCTCTGGCGTAGCAGCTACACGATTTTCACCGACGACAGTTTCGGTTGGGATTCCGATCTGCATGAGCGTTCCTCAAGCTAATTTCTCATTGTCAAAAACATTGCAACCCGCAATGTTTCCCCCATGTGTATTCTTTGTACAGAATTTGGATTCTAATTGAACTTTTTGAAAATACCACCCACTATTTATTTAATAAATACCCATATTTTGAACTGATGATTCACGATGTTTGACATGAGGTGTAATATAGGAGGATTTTTCTTTTTTTTGCAGACAATAGTCTCTCTTATACAGTCCTGTATATGAAAATTTCTTTATCTTCGTTTCAAATTGGGTCTTTTTTTGCGCTTTGCTCTGCTTTTCTATTCAGCACAAAAGCGATTTTTATTAAACAAACTTATGCCCTTTCTCCATTAGTAGACGGTACAGTCCTGATGGCTTTACGGATGTTAAGCGCTTTACCGTTTTTTCTATTAATTTGCTGGTTCAATAGGCATCATAATCAGGGCATAAAAAAGAAGGATTGGCTAATTTTAATTTTTGCCGGTCTATTAGGCTACTACTTTGCCAGCTGGCTCGATTTCATGGGCCTCATGTTTATTAGCGCTTCTTTAGAGCGAATCATCCTATTTTTATATCCCACACTTACCGTGATCGCTTCAAGTCTGCTCTACAAACAAAAATTAGATGTAAAAAGTTTATTCGCCATTTTTCTTAGTTATGGTGGAACCGTGTTAGTGATGCTGCAAGAGCACAACAATGCACCAATTCAGGGCAACTTTTGGCTCGGAACAAGTTTTGTATTTGCTAGCGCTGTAGCTTTTGCCGGTTATTTACTGCTGACCCCACCATTAATTAAAAAATTTGGTTCTTGGAATTTCACAGGTTTAGCTTTAACAGTTGCCTGTATAGGTACATTAACCCATTACACTTTAAGTACCACTCACCCGTTTCAACTCCTATTACAACTTCCCTCAAGTGTAATTTGGTACGGGATTGGCTTAGGCTTTTTAGTCACTGTCTTACCTACCGTTATGCTTATGCAAAGTATTGAGCGACTCGGAGCATCTCAATCTGCAATGATTGCTTCGATCGGACCAGTTTTAACGATTTTGCTTGCCGTTGCTTTTTTAAATGAAAACCTAAATATATGGCAATGGTTCGGTTGTTTCCTCAATATAGTCGGCGTAATGATGATTACTTTAAGAAAGAAAAGACTAAAACACTAAATGCTCTTGACCTCAACTTAAGTTGAGGTTGGATACTCATCTAAATTTTATTAAACGGTTGAGTTCCATGAACAAAGAAATTTTTAAAATCATAAATCCTTCTACTTTATATGACCCAATACCTAACGCTTATAGTCATGTCGCTGTAGTAAGCAATTTTAACAATATTATTCATATTGCAGGTCAAGGTGGCGAAGACCAACAAGGTCAATTAAGTTCTCATTTCAGTGAACAAGTCCTACAAGCATTTGAAAATATTAACTATGCTTTAGTAGCTGCCAATGCAGAGCTTACGGATATCGCTGTTTTAAGAATTCTAGTTGTTGACCATTCGGTAGAAAAACATGAGATTTTGATTAAAATTATGAAGGATTTATGGAAAAATCATCCTTTTCCAGCCTGCACACTCATTCCTGTGCCGCGTCTTGCACTAGAACATATGCTCATTGAAGTCGAAGCAACGGCATACACTTAATAAAATCGAGAGAACATCATGTCTACCCCTGAAGATATCAGTCAAAATAAACCTTTACTTTGGTTGATGGCAGCAGCATGTGGCCTATCTGCAGGTGTGAATTACTATTGCCAACCCCTTATTCACTCTATTCAGCAAGATTTTGCTGTAACTCAGGCACAAGCTGCTTTAACAGTAACATTTGCTCAGGTGTCTTATGCCTTAGGTTTACTCTTTATTGTTCCGATGGGTGATATTGTCAATAAAGCCAAAGCTATTCCGTTTTTGATGATGCTTTGTGCAGTTGGCCTATTTACCTCTGCTTTTGCTGTTAACTTACCTATGCTCTGGATCGGTACAATTTTAGCAGGTTTGTTTTCAGTTGCAGCTCAAGTGCTTATTCCTCTTGCAACAATGACGGTTAAACCTGAAAAAACTGGTGAGATTATTGGCTTCTTAATGAGTGGCTTATTGGTCGGGATTTTACTCTCTACCAGTCTGGCTGGCTTATTTTCCAACCTTTTCCACTGGAAAGTCGTTTATGCCATAAGCGGTATATTAATGCTTCTGTTGGCCTATACCTTAAAAAGCCGCCTGCCTTATGTCATGCGTATGAAACTGAACTATGGACAAATCTTTGTTTCCATGGCTCAGCTTTTAAAGCAGGAAAAGCGACTATTATTAAGAGCACTTACAGGTGCATTCGCCTTTGCGTCAGTGAGTATTTTGTATTCAACAATCGCGTTACTACTGACCTCGGCACATCATTTACCCGATCTATTTATTGGACTGGTACCTTTAGTCGGTATCTTTGGTGCGTTATCAACACGTTATATCGGCAAATATGCCGACCAAGGCTACACACGTTTACTCACCTGGATGGGTTGCGGGCTATTTTTGGTAAGCTGGATTTGTTTCTATTTCGGACAAACTCTACTTTCAGCTTATGTTATTGGTTTTGCTTTAATTCAATTGGCACTTGCCCTTGTTCACACTAGCAACCAAAGTATTATCTTCCGTTTACGTCCCGATGCTAAATCTCGTATTAATGCTATTTATATGACTACTTACTTTATTGGTGGTGCAGCTGGCTCGGCATTAGGGATTTTTGCATGGAATCGTGGTGGATGGACCATGACTTGCCTTGCAGGTGTAGGACTCGTTGTGTTTTGTATTTTATTTAGCATGATTGATGCTTTCTTACAAAAAAAGCAAATGGCTTAGCTATAAGGTAATTTGTTAAAAATCATCTTACTATATCTAACATTAGGGCGGTTATAAATTACGCAGTTAAATGCCACTGTCGATTCAGGGCTAAACCCCGTATAATGCTGCCCTTTCTTTAATTTAGCGACTTTTGGGTCTTTCGGTTATGCAATCACTTCAATCGTTACAACCTCGTATTTCAGTAGCCCCAATGATGGATTGGACACACAATTAAAATATTTTTTAAATTATCATAATCTTAAACAATTTTTAGGATTTCATGGTGTAAATTAGGTGTAAATTTCAACTTAACTAAAAAACTATTTGATTCAATTATAACTATCTATCTCTGAAACGAGTGAAGATTCCTACGAATACTCGCTAAACCTATGTCATCGCATATCTATATAAGAGTAAATCTTTAAGACTAATATTAGATTTAAGGACCAAGCAATCCTACTACAATATATTAGATACCAACACACCTCGAAGTAGCCACAGTGCAAAAACAAAAAAACATACAACCTTTTGTTTTTTAAAAAATTTAATAAAATTACTTAGATAATAAACTTTTTATATATCTCATAATCTAACCATAACCTAATAAGAAATTTATTAATTTTAAAGTATTTAAGAGTAGTAAAAGTTTTGATAAGGTTATGACAGCAGAAAATAATTAAATCTTGAGTATTTCTAATGAATATTGAAATTTGTACTCCTAACTCCGCTACAACTAAAGAAAAGGGTGATTTACTAGAAAAACTGTGTAAAAAAATGCTTGAAGCACAAAATTATCTAGTGACAGAGGAAGTGCGAAAGACTGGCAGTGAATTAGATTTATTATGTGAACATAAAGTTTCTGGGAAAAAAATTTATGTTGAGTGTAAAGCATATAGAGATAAAAAAATTGATGCCCCAATCATAAGACAATTATTTGGTACAGTTGTATTTGAGAACTATAGTGAAGGCTGGTTAATAGGTACTTCAGAATTTAGTAAAGATGCGAAAGGATTTTGTGAGGAGCTACCTAGTCGACCACTTGGTGATCGTATAGTAGTCTATTCATCAACAGATATTATTGAATCACTACAAGCATCTAAAATTATTAGCTCAATACCTCGTGAACATCTCGAACAACACCTTGATATAAACAGCATTGGTGAATGGTTTTTATTAATTACAACTTTTGGAAATTTTTGGGTAAGTACAATATTAAGTGCAGGCATTCCAACAAATGCTGTATGTTATTATGCAAAAACAGGCGTCTTAGTTGAAGATCAAGAACTACTAGATAACATTGCCTCTACAGATAGTAGTCTTTCTAAGTTAGATTTTTCTAAAATTATAAATACAAAAAAAGAGATGAAACCTTTGTTTGACTCTCAAATTGAAGTTGTAGAAGTTCAAAGAGGCGAAGATTGGAATGACTATCGACCTGCACGTCCACAGGATTTCGTAGGAAGAACTAAGGATATTCAAGAGATTTTTGATTTTTTTAAGAAGATTAGAGCAAATGAAATAAATACTAGGATTTTTGCTATTACTGGTAATTCTGGATTAGGCAAGAGTTCTTTGATTATTACTCTTTCTGAAAAAGCTAAAAATCGTCATCAAAAACAAAAATTATTTCTTTACGCTATTGATGTTCGTGCGGCTAAATCACCAGAATATATTTACTCCGCATTGTTAAAAACTTTACAAGAGGCCCAAATAAAAGGTTTTGGTGATCCAACTATTAAATTACAAATAACTAACGTAAACCATCCTTTAGAGTCTGAATCTATAGCTAAATACTTGAATAGCCTTGAAAGATCAAAGCAATTAGTAGTATTAGTTTTTGACCAATTTGAAGAATTGTTTAGCAAACCAGAGCTATTCGAACTATTTAATAATGCAACGAACATTCTATTAGATGCCGCTAGTTTAAAAACAAATTTATGCATAGGTTTTGCATGGAAGACTGATAGTACAACCCACTCGGAACATCCTGCTTATTTCTTCTGGCATCGTTTGTCAGATTATCGAATTGTAAGAAAATTAAATCCATTTTCTGTTAGAGAATCTAATGCTGTCATAAATAAGTTTGAGGAAGCAATTGGAGAAAAAGTTCATAGCGACTTAAGACATAACTTAATTGTAAGTAGTCAGGGTTATCCATGGTTGTTAAAGAAACTATGCATTCATTTACATGAAAAAATATTGTCAGGCCAAAAACAAGAGGAGCTTTTAGAGAATAAATTAGATATCTCAAGTCTTTTTGCTAGCGATTTAGAAGAGTTAAATCCTAATGAAGTTAGAGCTTTAAAATTTATTGCTCAAAGAGCACCTGTTGATCTTGTTGATACAATTGATACATGTGGAGAAGATGTAGTCACAAACCTGCTTCATAAACGACTAATCATTAAAAGTGGTATTAGATTAAATATTTATTGGGATATTTTTAGAGAATATATATTAACAGAGAGTATTCCTATTATTTCTCTTCGCTATTTACCATCAAATGATTTTCTAGCAATCTGGAATGTAGCGCAACATTTAACAGGCACTCCAATTTCCATTCCCGAATTGGAAATTAAAACGAATTTATCTGATGGTACTATTCAAAATATTGGTACAGACTTACTGACATTTGGCATTGCGGTAAGGGAGAATAGCCAATATTCATTGTCAGAGGAAATCTTAGCTACAGGGAATTCCATGGAAAGTATTCTCTCATTAATGAGAGAAAAATTTAAAAAACATATTATTACTTTAAGTTTAAAGGACTTACCTAATGGCACAAATATTACTTTGGCTTTCTTTATAGACTTAATGAAAAGTATCTACTCTAACAATGATTATGCAGATAAAACATGGAGATACTATGCTATCAGAATGTGTAAATGGCTAGAAATTACAGGCTTTTTATCTCGGTCAATTGAAACATACACATGGTTTTATAAAGATATAGGTTCTGTAAAAACATCTGTCAGTAACGTTAGACGCCAGCAATCTTCTTTTTTCATACCAAGAAATAGTCCTCAATTAACTATAAATATTTATAATGAACTTAAGGGTAAGAAAATTTCTGAATACAAAAATGGTAGTAGTAATGCCAAAGCTGTGGAAATTTTCAAGAGATATAATTTAGTTGATGATGATAATAAAATTAGAGAGGTTGAAGATATCGAATCTTATCTTTACGATGCGATTTCAAATGAGTTAAGTATCCAAGAAACCATATTAATAAAGAAACTGTATTCAGGAACTAAAAAATTAACTGCATCATTCGTTGGGCAGCTCCTGAGAGATAAGCATGATATTAAGTGGGCTGAAGGTACTGTGGAGTATGCAGGTAAAAAGCTAAACAGTTGGGCTAGCTGGTATGAAAATTTCGATTTATAAATTTTGGATACCAATTACCTTCAAGCCCTCCCACCTAACAGAACTCAAACCTTTGATAATCTAGTTTTCGTCGATTAGGTATTTAACAATGAGTAAATGAGATGTTTTCTGGGGAGTAAGTAATTTATCTCCCCCTTCAACTATTTAATCTATAGCTAAGTAAACAGCTATTTCATCGACTACTGCTTTGGCTGTTCTAGAAACCCCAATTAATGTTGCCGATGCCATGCCTGTCCATTCACCATAACCAACTAGCCAAAGGTTGTTTATTTTTATTGAACGCCCATCATTGACAGCAACAGTCTGATTAGGTTCTATCACTCCTAGACTCCTTAAGTGATTTAGGGATGCTTTGAAGCCTGTACACCAAATCACAGCATCAACCAATTGTGTTGAACCATCCTCCCAAACAACCGAATATTCTTTAAATGCTTTAAAGGGTTCTCTGCTATGTAATACCCCACGTTCACGTGCATCTTTGACACTATCAATCATGACAATATCCCCTAGACCACCAATGGGTTGATCAACTATTCGTCCCTCCTGTTGTGCCTTCAAACGTTCTGTTGCTCGAAGGAATAAAACACGCCCATCAACATCATCCGATAAAAATTGAGGAGGATTTACTGTGATCCAAATAGTGTCTGCAACTTCTGAAACTTCAGCAAGAATTTGAGCACCAGAGTTACCTCCTCCTATCACTAGAACCTTTTTATTAATAAAAGGTTCTGGATTAACATAATGTGCTGAATGGGTTTGTATTCCTTTAAATCTTTCTAATCCTTCGTAATGTGGAATATAAGGCTGACTCCATGTACCTGTAGCACTGACAACGGCCTTTGCTCGCCAATATTTATCACCCGCATATACATCTAAGCAGTCATTTTTTTTCTCAATATGATCAACATGTATAGGTCGAATGACAGGAAATTGATAGCGTTGTTCGTATGCAGATAAGTATTGAATCACCTCATTCCGCGTTGGATAAGTTTGTTCAGTTTTTGGCATCATCCAGCCCGACAACGAACTCCAAGTATTTGGAGAAAAAAGACGTAAAGACTCCCAAGCATGTAACCATGCACCACCTGCCTGATTTTGGTCATCTAAAATCACAAATGGAATTTTCTTACGTTTTAAAAAATAGGCTGTAGCAAGAGCTGCTTGTCCACCACCAATAATGACTACATCTACTTCAGCTTGTAATTGAGACAAATTATCTCTCCCTCTTCTTTATTGTCATAAACAAAATCAAAAGCCCAGCCTGTTTAACAGACTGGGCTTATTTCTTAAAACTTTCAAGTGATTGAATTAGCTTTTCAATCGTTCAATTGATCTAGATATTTTTCAGCATCTAGAGCAGCCATACAGCCTGACCCAGCTGAAGTAATCGCTTGACGATAAATGCTGTCAGCGACGTCACCAGCAGCAAAAACACCAGCTACAGAAGTTGCTGTTGCATTACCAGAAGTACCGCTTTGTACTTGGATATAGCCATCACGTAAGTTTAATTGACCATCAAACATTCCAGTATTTGGTTTGTGGCCAATTGCAACGAATAGACCATGAACCTCTACGTCTTGCTTAGACTCATCTTGAGTTGATTTAAGGCGAACACTTGTTACACCAGTATTGTCACCCAATACTTCTTCAACTTCGTGATTCCAGATAATGCTGATTTTGCCTTCTTTTTCTTTAGCAAATAAATGATCTTGCAAAATCTTTTCAGAACGTAAGCTATCACGGCGGTGTACTAGCGTTACATGTGAAGCAATATTTGATAAATAAAGCGCTTCTTCAACAGCAGTGTTACCACCACCTACAACCATTACTTTTTGGTTTTTGTAGAAGAAACCATCACATGTTGCACATGCGCTTACGCCTTGTCCCATAAAGTTTTGTTCAGACTCTAGGCCAAGATATTGAGCTGTAGCACCAGTTGCAATAATCAAAGCATCACATGTGTACTCTTCCATATCACCTTTTAGAACAAAAGGACGTACGTTTAAGTCCACTTCGTTAATATGGTCATAGACGAGTTCTGTACCAAAGCGTTCAGCATGTGCTTGCATACGATCCATTAATGCAGGACCAGTTAAACCTTCAGGATCGCCCGGCCAGTTGTCAACTTCGGTTGTTGTTGTAAGTTGCCCACCTAGTTGTAAACCCGCAATTAAAGTAGGTTTAAGGTTTGCACGCGCTGCATAGACAGCTGCACTATAGCCCGCAGGGCCAGAACCGAGAATTATCAGACGTGAATGTCTACTTTGCATTTAGTTCTCTCCAATGTGTTACAGACTACGCTGGTTAACACGTTTAGATAATTCTTCAGCAGATTCTTTACGCTCAGAATATCGATCAGTTAGATACAGGCTTTGTCCACGCGTAAGTAATGTAAACTTATAGAGTTCTTCCATCACATCTACTATACGATCGTAATAAGAAGATGCTTTCATACGTCCATCTTCTTCAAACTCTAAAAAGGCTTTAGGAATTGAAGATTGATTCGGGATTGTAATCATCCGCATCCAGCGCCCCAAAATACGCATCTGGTTAACGCTATTAAAAGATTGTGAACCACCACTAACTTGCATAAGTGCTAAAGTTTTACCTTGCGTCGCACGTATTGCACCACCAGCCAAAGGAATCCAGTCGATTTGGGATTTAAAAATAGAACTCATAGAACCATGACGCTCAGGTGAACACCAAACCATACCCTCTGACCAAGCCAAAAGTTCATGCAATTCTTTTACTTTTGGATGTTCAGTATCGGCATCTTCTGGCAAAGGCAATCCTTTCGGATGAAAGATTTTCACCTCAGCACCAAACTCCTCCAAGATTCGTCCTGCTTCCATCACCGCTAAACGACTATAAGAACGTTCACGATTCGAGCCATATAACAATAAGATGCGTGGTGCATGATCCAGTGCTTTAGCTTGAACTTTCTCTAAAGTAGGTCGATCAAGAAGATTCATATCAACATTTGGGAGATTCATAGATTTACACCGATTCAAAATACTTTTTTCTTAGCCATAAAGAGACACTGACCAAAGCAATCAAAACTGGTACTTCAACTAATGGCCCAATGACTGTAGTAAATGCCACAGGCGATGCTAAACCAAAGGTTGCAATGGCTACAGCCAGTGCTAACTCAAAATTATTACCCGCAGCAGTAAATGAAATTGCTGTAGTTTTTGGGTAGTCATTACCCATCCACTTACTCATAAAGAAACTAATGAAGAACATTACGATAAAGTAAATTGTTAATGGAATCGCAATTCGAATTACATCCAAAGGCAGACTCACTACATCTCCACCTTTGAGACTAAACATAGCAACAATAGTAAACAGTAATGCCAATAGACTTAATGGACTGATCTTCGGTAAAAAGACATTTTGGTACCACTCTAAGCCTTTGGCGTTGACTAAGATCAAACGGGTCAAGAAACCAAGAAAAAAAGGAATACCCAAGTAAATTAATACCGCGTGGGTAATCGTCCAAAAATCCACATTGATTACTTGCCCAGCAATACCAAAATAAGGTGGTAAGAAGGTAAGAAATAACCAAGCATAAGTACTAAAGAACAAAATCTGAAAGATACTATTGAATGCAACCAATGCTGCTACATATTGGTTATCGCCGCAGGCTAAACCATTCCAAACTAAAACCATTGCAATACAACGAGCTAATCCGATCAGGATTAGTCCAGTCATATACTCTGGATAGCTATGCAAAAAAATAATTGCTAATGCAAACATTAATACAGGAGCAATAATCCAGTTCTGTACTAAAGACAAAGTTAATGTTCTTTTGTCTTTAAATACTTGTGGTAGAGCTGCATAGTCCACTTTGGCTAACGGTGGATACATCATCAGAATCAAACCAATCGCAATTGGAATATTGACAGAATCCACACTCATTTTGTCTAAAGTAACGGAAGCTTGAGGTAAGAAGACACCTATCGCAATCCCCAACCCCATCGCAATGAAAATCCATAGCGTCAGGTTACGATCTAAAAATGACAGTCTTTGTTGAGCCATGATTTTCTCATTCAATATCTGATATGTGATTGATTGCAGCAATTAATTCAGGACGAGACATATTTGCTGTATCAAGTGCAAATAAAGCATCTAAACGACGGTTGATATGGTCTACTGTCACTTGGAAAGCTTTTAATTTTTCCTCTTTAGGCAAGTCTAAATGTGATGGATCAGCCAAGCCCCAATGTGCCTTGATCGCTCCCCCCAAATAAAGAGGACAAGCTTCTTGAGCTGCTGAATCACACACAGTAATCACTACATCAGGTTTATATTGCTCACAGTCATCAATGGTTTTACTCCATAAACCTTCTGTTGAAAGACCAAGGTTTTCCAAAGTTTCAATAGTCAATGGATGCACCTGTCCTGATGGCTTACTACCTGCACTGTATGCTTTCCAGTCATGAGGAGCACGACTGTTAAAAAGCACTTCAGACAAAATGCTACGACAACTATTTCCAGTACACAAAAAAAGGAATTTCATAATCTATTACTCACAATAACTATTTATAGAAAGCGTGTTGGTATTGCTTACAACTTGACTAGATGATGTTTTTTTTAAAGTATCTAGAATTTCAAAACACCATGCTGGAAGTTGTTGATTAATGCTGTAGTACACCCATTGGCTTTGTCGTCTGTCTTGTAAGAGACCAGAAGAGCGTAATAAAGCTAAATGCCTAGAAATCTTTGGTTGACTCAGTTGTAGCTTTTCTGTCAGATCACAAACACAGAGTTCTTTATTCTCAGCAATTAAAGTGACAATATTGAGACGGGTTTCATCTGATAAGCATTTAAAAAAATTAACTTGATCCATCTTTGCTACCTATAAATTTGGATATGCAGATAATCACATACAAGAACTAAATTTTTTAATTTACTCTCTGACCATTTTCGTCGATCACTTGTTCACCATCTTCTTTAGTGAAAGCACCTTTTTGTGGTAATGGCAGAATATCCAAGACAACTTCTGAAGGACGACTTAAGCGAGTACCTAATTCAGTAACAACAAATGGTCGATTAATCAAAATAGGATGTTCAAGCATAAAACTGAGTAGTTGTTCATCACTCAAATCACTACGATCAAGCTGTAAATCCCGATAAGGATCTACATTCTGACGAATAGCCTCTCTTACTGTTAAGTTTGCATCCTGAATCAATTTAACTAATTCGTCATGACTAGGTGGTGTAATGAGATATTCAATAACGGTTGGTTCAATTCCTGTATTGCGAATCAAAGCCAAAGTATTCCGAGAGGTGCCACAAGCAGGATTGTGATAAATCTTTACATCTAATGAAGTTGTCATGAAACTGGGACCTCTAATATATTAATATCTTTATATATGAATTAGCATATATATGCAACTTCATATATGATGGTCTGCAAAATACAATCCATTAAATAAGCTAGTTAAATTTGAAAAACTGCTGTAAACAATTCATTTTAGATTAAGAATTTAGCAATAATATTAAATAAGCCAATATACGTATCAGTAAGTTTGAGAAACAAATGTGATCACTAACTTTTTATTCAGGCTAACTTCTTCAGTACACCACATTTGTCCACTGTACATAACCCATCACAACTCTTTCTTATTTCTAATAGCTGCTGTATGAGTTTCTGCTGATTCCGAATATTTTCCTCTACATCGTTAATATGTGAATCGATAAGCTCATTCACATCAGAACAATTTAGATTAGGCAGATCCTTATAATTTAGTAATTTTTTGATTTCAATTAAGTTCATATTCAAAGAACGACAATTCACAATGAATTTCAACCGATCAATGTAATCTTCAGTATATAGTCTATAGTTACCTTGAGTTCGATCAGGTTGCGGGATTAAACCTTCTTTTTCATAAAACCGTATTGTCAGTACTGAGCACGACGTTTTCTCAGAGAGCTCTCCTATCTTCATAAACATTAGAAATACTCAAAATCCAACTTGACTCTATAGTAGCTATAGAGATTTTAATATGCAATAAGTAAAGATATGACTATGGGCACATCAATGAGTGGTTGCGGTTGTAATAAAGAAAGTTCTTGTGAAGACACTAAGCAAAATCAAAATGAATCAGAAACAAATTCTGGTAACAGTAAAGATTTAACTGCTGAAGAAAGTAAAAGCTCTTGTTGTGGTAATGAAGTACCACAACAATCTAAGCCAGATGAAAAAGATTCTTGTGCTAGTACTCAGCCATGTTCTACGCAGTCAAACTCATGTTGCACCCCAGATTCAATAAGTTCACCTGAGATAATCAGTGATAATGAGGGTGTAGCGACTTTCATCAGTGACTATAAAATCCCTAAAATGGATTGTTCCGCAGAGGAACAAATGGTTCGGATGACTTTATCTTCTTTGGTAAATGTTAAGAGGCTAGTTTTTGATTTGCCGAATCGAAACCTAAAAGTTATGCATAATGGTGAAAGTAATGAAATCACTGCAAAACTTGAAGCTCTTGGGTTTGGCGCTAAATTAAATAAAACTGAAGCCTATGTAAATAAAGAGCATGCAAAAGAAATCAGTACGTTTCTGATTCCGAAAATGGATTGCTCTGCTGAGGAGCAAATGGTTCGTATGGCATTGTCTCCAGTGAGTGAGGTCAAAGGACTAATATTTGATTTACCTAATCGGAAATTAAAAGTTTTTCATAATGATGGTCTTAATGAAATTACTAGCAAACTTGAAGCACTTGGTTTTGGAGCCAAACTTGAAAGTACCGCTGCCTCTGTGGGTGAAATGCCTGAAAAAGCAGATACGTCTGAACAAGCAAAAGTTTTAAAAATTCTTTTAGCGATTAATCTCCTATTATTCTTTATAGAGTTTATCAGTGGTTTGGTAGCTGCCTCTACAGGCTTGATTGCTGACTCATTGGATATGCTTGCTGATGCCACAGTGTTTGGTATAGCACTGTTTGTTGTTGGTAAAAGTGTAAAAAAACAATTAAAAGCAGCGCATCTTTCAGGCTGGTTACAGTTAATTCTCGCTACTTCTGTAATTGTAGATGTTGTGCGTCGGTTCATTTATGGTAGTGAGCCAGAGTCTTTCTTGATGATTGGAATTGCTGCTTTAGCGCTAATTGCCAATTTTTATTGTATATACCTAATGTCTCATCAAAAAAATGATGGTGCACACATGAAGGCTAGTTGGGTCTTTTTATCCAATGATATCATAGTCAATTTTGGTGTGATTTGTGCAGGGATACTAGTTGCTTTGACAGGTTCCGCATATCCAGATCTTGTTATAGGAATAATTGTTTCACTTTTCGTACTTAACGGTGCTCGAAAAATTTTGGCATTGAAATAAGAGTATTAAAAATGAATTTATTCCAAGTTAAACCAAACGAATTTGTCAAAATTGTTGACCTAAAAAAAGGTAACCAATATTTAGATAAAAATGATCCAGTTCTCGAACGACTTGAATTGTTAGGTTTCAGAATTGGTGAAACTTTACAAGTTCTAGCTAAGGGACTTTTCGGTGGTGATCCAGTATTGGTTCAAATTGAAACTTCTCGATTTGCGTTAAGAAAGAATGAAGCTGAACGAATTTTTGTAGAGATTGTTTCAAATGAACAGTAAAAATATTGCACTTATTGGTAACCCAAATTGTGGGAAAACATCTCTCTTTAATACTTTAACAGGTACTCGTCAAAAAGTAGCTAATTATGCTGGTGTTACTGTTGAGCGGAAAGAAGGTTTTTTTAAACTACCTTCTGGTGAATCAGTTCGAGTTTTAGATTTGCCCGGCACATACAGCTTAAAGCCTACGAGTCTAGATGAAGAGGTAACAAGGGCTGTATGCTTAGGTGAGCTTGAGGGTGAGGTTCTACCTGATATATATGTATGTGTGGTTGATGCCACTAATTTACATTTACATTTAAGTCTTGTGCTTGAAATAAGGGCATTGAATCGACCAATGCTTCTTGTTTTAAATATGATGGATGAGGTCAAAAAGCGTGGTATTTCGATAGATATTAATAAGCTATCAGAATTGTTGGGTATCCCTGTTATTGAGGCTGTTGCCGTTAAAACTAAAGGCGTGCAAGAACTACTAAATCAATTAGATCAAAAAAATCTATTTGTCACTCCTTATCATTCTGATCTGAATCATTTTGATCAGATTAAAAATATTACTAAACAGGTAATTTTAAAAAATGATAACGGTGATGCAAGAACAGCTTTCTTGGATAAAATTTTCTTACATCCTGTACTTGGTTTAGTCATCCTAACGCTTACCATGTTTGTCATGTTCCAAGCCGTTTTTATCTGGGCACAACCTTTTATCTCATTAATTGAAAATGCAATTGCTTGGTTAGGTAATACAATTGGCCCGCTTATTACTCATCCATTACTTAGAAGTCTTATTGTTGATGGGGTAATCGCTGGATCGGGTAGTGTTTTGGCTTATATGCCGCAGATCCTTATCTTATTCTTCTTTATTTTAATTTTAGAAGAATCAGGTTATTTGCCACGAGCAGCATTCCTTTTGGATAAATTAATGTCCAAAGCTGGTTTAAGTGGACGTTCCTTTATTCCACTATTGTCTAGTTTTGCCTGTGCTATTCCTGGTGTCATGGCAACACGAAGCATTAGTTCGGAAAGAGATCGTCTAGCAACCATTATGATTGCGCCATTAATGACTTGTTCTGCAAGATTACCTGTTTATGCTTTGCTAATTGCGGCATTCATTCCAAACAAATTAGTTTATGGTTGGTTGAGCCTACAAGGTTTAGTTCTTTTTGGACTATATATGGCTGGAATTGTTTCAGCATTATGTGTTTCTTTATTTTTGAAACTAGTTAGAAAAGATAAAACAGAAAGTATTTTTATCTTTGAGTTGCCTACTTATCGATTGCCAGATATTCGAAACGTTGCATTAGGACTTTATGATCGAGCTACGATCTTTCTAAAAAGAGTTGGTGGTATTATCGTAGCATTATCTATATTGCTTTGGGTATTGGTGACGTTCCCTCAACCACCTGAGCATGCCACGATGCCTGCTATCAACTATAGTTTAGCTGGACAACTTGGACACATTATTCAGCCTATATTTGCACCTATTGGCTTTACTTGGGAAATCTGTATCGCATTAATTCCTGCTATGGCTGCAAGGGAAGTTGTCATTGCTGCTTTAGGTGTAATTTATGCTATGTCTGGAGATGAAGATACTGTAACTCAAACATTGTTGAGTCAAATCTCTGGTCCTGATGGTTGGGGGCTAGCTACAGGGATGTCATTATTAGTTTGGTACATTTTCGCACCACATTGTCTTGCAACATTAGCGACCATTCGTCGTGAAACTGGTAGCTGGAAACAGCCTGTTATTATGGCGACTTACTTATTTGGGCTTGCGTATTTCTTTGCCTTCATTACATATCAGCTTATTAGTAGACTTTAATCAAAATAAGAATATTTCATAAAGAAAAATGGATGCCTTCGCATCCATTTTTCTTTTAAGTATCAAACTGATTATGAGCTTTTTTTCACAGCAACAATAATCTGACTCTCACCCTCTATTTTTAATTCGAAGTCCAATCTGGTTTCTGTAAAGCCTGAGCTTGCTTCAGTTTTGCTTCAGCAGTTTGCTTTTCTGCCTGAAATGCTTTTAATTCAGGATGTTGATGCAAATGATGATATAGCTTTGATGTATCAAGGTAGATAGATGGTGCTTGGTCAGGTAAGGTTTCAATTTGAGAGAGATTTTCAGTAGGTTCTGCACTGACTAACCGATGCAACTCTAACTTGGCTTTATTTAAATCACGAAGTAAATCATCCTTCTGGTCAAGCAATACCGTGGCTTCTTGTCTTGGATCAAGTGCATCGGCAATGATTGTACGACCAGAGATGACCTGTGTTTGAGTAATTTGAGAAAGTAATCGATTCTCTGAAAACAGTTCATCATATAGTGCTAATTTACGTTCAAGATAAAAGCGCTTAAGCCAAGCAGATGCGACTTTCTGACGTAACTCAATACGCAGAATCTCAGTTTGAGCATTGGCCGAACCTAGTTCAGCTTTTGCTAAATCGACCTCAGCTTGTCTTTTGGCACGATTTGGAAAATCTTGCATCACGCCAATTTTTTGCATAGTCATACCTTCGCGTGTGACTGACCATGCGGCATCGCCGGATACAGGGTAATTATCTAAACCTACAAATAATTTAGGGTTGGGTAAAATACCTGAAGCTGAAACTACATTCTCGGCCCCTTCAATCTGGGCGCTATTTGCTCTTAGGGTAGGTGAATATTGCTCAGCGAGATTCAAAGCTGTATCCAAGGTCAGTGGCTGGGCATAAGCATGACCATAGGTCAAAGAGAAGCAGACCACAGCTATTGACCATCCCCCCCATTTTCGAGACAGTTTTTCTTTATAAAAGTCCATATTTCTAGCTCTAAAAAGATGTACACGCGCGCGTGCAGAACATCCATAGAAAAATCTATGAATGATAAAAAATCATCAGATTAGTTAGAGCGTGGGGGTTTCCATAAACCAGAAGGGTATGGAGAAGGAAGGTTTTGATCTGGAGAATAAAAAATAGAGCGTTCTATTGGAGAGAACACAATTGAGTGCGAAATATCTTGAGCAGTGTTGGCATAAGCAATCTTGGCAAAAGACATAATACAATCTTGCTCAGACATACATGATGGATCATGTACATCTTTTTTTACCTTCACCTCGGTTTTCATACAGTCAGTATGCATCATACCCCGAACTTCGGACAGCTCCATTTGCATGGTTTGTATCTGTTCAGATGGCATTAAACAACGCTTATGTACAGATGAAGCAGCAGCAGCCGATCCTACTAACAGGATAGCAAACGATAAAAACAGCGATAGGCATGTCTTTAACCACTGCATAATGATAAGACCAAAATTTAAGCTTTTTTAGTTTTACAGAATTGAAAGGCAATAGCAACAATTTCATGAATAGTAGCTAAAACTACCATTCATGATTCCAAGTTATAGTACATTAAAAGCCCAATTCGATGCCTGCACCATATCTCCATCCTTTTTCGGACTCAGTTGCTTCTTGCATATTAGTCGCTTTTTTTCCTTTTTCATATTGATAAGCAATATCTACAAAAGGTCGGATTCTCTTAGTAACTTCATATCTGGTTTTAATACCTGTCTTTAATTCAGATAAACCTGATTTTGCAGCATAGTTAGAATTATCGCTAAACACAGCATCTACTTCGAGATAAGGTTGTGTGATCAATTTCTGGGTTAACAAGAAATCACGCTCGACTTCTAAGCTTGCCCCCCAGAAATTATTCTCACCACCGTACAAATAAGCTTGGGTTTCAAAGAAATAGGGAGCTAATCCCAATACGCCAATAACACCATCAACCCGATCACTATTGCTGTTATTTTTATCTTCACTATATCTCACCCCCGCCTGCACATCCCAGAAGGGTGCTACATTACGGCTATAAAGTGCAGACACATCATATTTTGGATCATGACTTTCTACTTTATCCAAATTTGCTTCAATAAATAGGCGATTTTCATCTGTGCCTATCAATGTTTCAATTTTCGATCCTAAAGTACCTTTGCCATCTTCATCCACAGTCCACTCATTCTCAAATTTAGTCGTTTGAAAAACTTGTCCACCATGTTCTTTCAGATGCTTATCATGATTTCGGCTATTAGATGTTTCAACTTCAAGACCTGCATTGTTATCTCCATCATTACCAGAAGTTGAATTTTGATAAGTATTACGGTCAACATAACCTAGCCCACCAGGCTCTTTTAACAGCATTTTCATACTCTCGGACTGACAGAATTTAGTACTATTATCCGTGCGTTGAACATCAGTATTATTTGCAAAAGCTAGACCTGATAATCCAATTAAAGCTATAGATAAAAGTGTCTTAGAATATATTTTTTTAGTGGTGCGCATGTTGATTTACCCCCTTATCATTAGTATTAGGTTGAGTAACAACATCTTTCGAAGATGTACTATTACTATCGACATTTGCCACAATAAGTTTATTCATCATTCCAGCAGACATGTGATAGAGCAAATGACAATGGATGGCCCATTCACCTAACTCATCAGCAGTTAATAAAGTTGTAACTGTTTTACCTGGTGGAACAATTACTGTATGTTTATTCGGCATATTACTTGGATCTTGGCCATTTTCCAGTTGCATAAACATGCCGTGTAAATGCATTGGATGAGCCATCATACTGTCGTTAACAAATTTCAAGCGTATACGCTCACCATATTTCACTTTAAATGGTTCAGTTTCATTAAACTTCTTACCATTAATTGTCCAAATATAGCGCTCCATATTTCCCCCTAAGCGGATTTCAATTTCACGTTCTGGAGCACGAGTATCTTTTTGAGGGGTTAAAGATTGTAGATCACTATATTGAAGTGCTTTTAGTCCAGCTGGGGTTGAGGCATTCGCCCATCCGTAAACCACCTCATCTGATCCAGAAGAGCCCATTGTTTTTGAAGACATGTCGTGACCCATACCTTTCATTGAAGACATGTCGTGACCCATACCTTTCATTGAAGACATGTCATGACCCATACCTTCCATCGAAGACATGTCATGGTTCATTCCCATATCTTCCATCGTCAGTAAAGCACGGGGACGAGGTGTCGGCATCATTATATTTTTTACAGGTGAAGTATTTTCATCATGTAATGTACCGATAGAAAAACCACTTCGATCAATAGATTCAGCTTCAATCTGATAACTTGCTTGTTTCGGTTCTACAATAACATCATAAGTCTCAGCGGTTCCTATCCGGAACTCATCCACTGGCACGGGTTTTACTGGTTGTCCATCCGCGCTGACTACTGTCATTTTCAGATTAGGAATTCTTACATCGAACAAAGACATTGCAGAAGCATTGATAAAACGAAGACGTACTTTTTCTCCAGCTTTAAAATTTCCAGTCCAATTTTGTTCTGGAGTCTTACCATTCATTAAAAACGTATAGTTTGTTACATCAGACATATCTGTCTTAAGCATTCGCATCTGATTCCACATGGAACGATCTTTCCATGTTGCTTTTAAACCATCTCTTTTAATCTGCCTGAAAACATCAAAAACCGTTTCTCTTCGATTCTGGTAATAATCAGCTTCTTTCTTGAGATTACTCATAATCTGACCACTAGTAGAATTGTGAAAATCAGAGAGTAAGACTACGTAATCTCTATCAGCTTTTTCTCCAGCCGTTAAAGGAACTTTATTTTTGGGATAAATAACTAGAGGACCATACAAGCCATCTTGCTCTTGGCCTTTACTATGCGAGTGATACCAATAGGTTCCATTCTGACGAACCTTGAATTTATATTCATAGGTTTTATTTGGTGCAATACCATCAAACTTGTTGAACCCAGGTACTCCATCCATAATGCCAGGTAAAATTAAACCATGCCAATGAATAGATGAATCTTGGTTTTTCAACTTGTTGTGTACGCGAATAACGGCATCATCACCTTCCTCAAACTCAAGAAGAGGTGCAACAAACTTACCATTTACAGTAATTCGTTTTAGAGGCTTTCCTGTAATATTCACCGTCTGTTCAGCAATTGTTAAATCATATTCTTTAACCGCTGCCATAACCCAAGTCGACGAAAACAATCCGACTCCTATTAAAAGGACATGACTTAATTTTCTAGACATTTATTTTCACCTATCTATAGTTAATTGAGGGCTAAGCAGGTGGATAAAATACTTTCCCTCAATATCTTATTTCGCGTATTAATTATTTATTTGGCATATTCATTTTAGAATGGTCCATCTCACCCATTTGAGAATGATCCATGTTCATCATTTTAGAATGATCCATTTGGGACATATCAGACATTTGGCTGTGATCATGCTGACTATGGTTTTGTTGATTTTCCTTGCCATCTTTCATATCACAAGGCTTTTTGCATTTCTCTTGTGCTTTTGAATTTACTTTAACTTCTGTACTTACAATATTTTTCTGTTGAGCATCCGCAGCCCAAGATTGGCTTCCAGCAATTAAAGTCCCAACACACATAAAAGCAGTAAAGCTACGACGGAATAGAGTTTTCATTGATTGCTCCAAAAATAAATTTTATATAACTAACTTATAGGTTGGAACCGGACATCTATGTGACTTGAAAATGACATTTTTGTAATCTACATCGCATCCTGTATTTATAACGTTATTATGGTCTTAATATGCGATACGGGGCTTAATAAATGAGAATCTTACTAGTTGAAGATGAACAAAAAACTGGTGATTATCTAAAGCAAGGTCTTTCTGAGGCAGGATATATTACAGACTGGGTTACAGATGGCTTATCAGGTAAACATCAAGCTCTTTCTGAAGAATATGATCTAATTATACTAGATGTAATGTTACCGAAGTTAGATGGTTGGAATATCATTAATGATATTCGCAAAAGTGGCAAAACTATGCCTATCCTTTTTCTCTCAGCACGTGATCAAATTGAAGATAGAGTTAAAGGCCTGGAACTAGGAGCTGATGATTATCTCGTTAAGCCTTTTGCTTTTGCAGAACTTCTTGCCCGAATTAAAACTTTACTTCGTCGCGGTCAACAAAAGGAAGATAGCAATATTATTACTATTGCTGATCTTGAACTTGATCTTCGTAAACGCCGTGTCACACGTGCTGGACAAAGAATTGACCTTACAGCTAAAGAGTTCGCATTGATGGAATTATTCATGCGTAGACGTGGAGAGATTCTGCCTCGTGCTCTCATTGCTTCTCAAATATGGGATATGAATTTTGATAGTGATACAAACGTTGTAGAAGTCGCTATTAAACGTCTAAGAAATAAAATAGATAGTAATTTTAGTCCTAAGTTGATTCAAAACATCCGCGGAATGGGGTATGTCTTAGAGGTAGAAGATGACTCATAAACTGTTTAATGCGATCAGTTTCCGTATTGCTCTCATCTTCTCATTATCTACCATTATTATCTTAATGATTATGGGGCTGGTCATTCATCAGCTTGTTATGCATCATTTTGAAACTCAGGACCGCACTCAGCTAGAAGGGAAAATTCAGCTTTTAGAAAATTTACTGGAACAGAATCCGAAAAATACCGATGAACTAAAGATATATTTAAAAGATGCTTTAGTTGGCCATCATGACCTAATTGTCCAGATTGAACGCCCAACTGGCCAAATCATTTTTAGTTCAGCACCTGCCGTTATAAAGGCTAAAACATTAGTAAAGTCCAAACATATCCCTTGGATAGAGTGGGAAATTCAAAATAAAACATACCGCGGTTTAGTTTATAAGAAGTCGTTTGATAAAAATATGAGTGTTCCAACTGCTCAAATTATTGTTGGAATCGATACCTCCGAACATCAACATTTTTTAAACGACTTTAGACGACAATTGTTATATATCGGAGTGGTGGGCACAATTTGTTTAATGTTTTTAGGTTGGTTTGCCGCATGGAGGGGCTTACGTCCAGTTCAGAAAATGGCAAAAGTTGCAGAAGGTATTTCAGCTCAGCATCTATCTGAACGTTTAGCAGTCGATAACACTCCTACTGAACTAAAATCATTAGCCATAGCCTTTAACGATATGCTAGATCGATTAGAAACTGCTGTAGAAAAACTCTCAGATTTTTCATCTGATCTTGCCCATGAAATTAGAACGCCAATTAATAATTTAATGACTCAAACTCAAGTATGTTTATCTCGTAGTCGGGATATTAATACTTATCAGGAAGTCCTCTTTTCTAATCTGGAAGAGTTTGAACGTTTGGCTCGAATGGTTTCAGATATGTTATTTCTTGCAAAGGCAGAGCATGGCCTACACTTACCAAACCTGCAGCAGATCAACCTGGTACAAGAAATTTCTGCTTTATTTGACTTCTATGATGCTATCGCTGCTGAAAAGGGAATGTCCCTAGAACAAAGTGGACAAGGATATGTAAAAGGCGATCCTTCAATGTTACGTCGTGCACTGAGTAATTTACTATCAAATGCGATCAAATATGGCAAACCTGATACAGTAATTAAGATTAACTGCCGACAAAATATTGATACCACTATATTTACAATCGAAAATGAAAGCTCACCAATAACATCTGAGCAGCTGAATCGGTTATTTGACCGTTTTTACCGTACGGATGCGTCCAGACAAAGAGTTGAGGAAGGCACAGGTTTAGGTCTAGCAATTACCAAGTCAATTCTTGATGTACATGGTGCAACGATTCTAGCGGACTATAACAACGGTCGGATAGCTTTTCAAATAATTTTTAAAAGATAAATATTTGTGAATAAAAAATAACTGACTACTCATTTCTATATCTAAAAAGTTATGAGTAGTCAGACAATGATTCTTTCTTAACTACGTAACCTTAAAGCATTACCAATAACCGATGCTGAACTTAGGCTCATTGCTAAAGCTGCGATCATAGGAGAAAGTAGCCAACCGGTAAATGGATATAAAATACCCGCAGCTAAAGGGATGCCTAAAGCATTATAAAGAAATGCAAACATCAGGTTTTGCCTCATATTTTTAATAGTGGCCTCTGACAGGGAACGAGCGATCTCTATACCCCGTAAATCACCTTTGACTAAAGTGACTTGAGCACTATTCATGGCCACATCTGTTCCTGTTCCCATTGCAATACCAATATCCGCTTGAGCTAAAGCTGGGGCATCATTGATGCCATCACCTGCCATTGCAACCATTCTTCCTTCTTTTTGTAATTTATTAACCAGTTCCAGTTTATCTGCCGGTTTAACTTCTCCATAAACTTCATCAATGCCTAATCTAGCTCCAACTGATTTTGCAGTAGTTAAACCATCTCCTGTGGCCATTATAATTCTTAAACCAGAATTCTTCAGAGCATGCACAGCCTCAGGTGTACTGGCTTTGATTGGATCAGAAACAGCCAATAATCCTACGAGCTTCCCATCAACAGCCAAATGCATAACACTCGCACCTTCTGCTCTTAATTGCTCAGCTTGAGGGATATATGTATCAACTGATATGCCGAGTTGTTCCATTAGAGCGGTATTGCCTAATGCTAATTGTTGCCCCTCTAACTCGCCCTTCACACCAATTCCGGAACCTGACTCGAAAGATGTTGGTGTGGTTAGTACAAGGTTTCTTTCACGGGCAGCCCGTACAATTGCATCCGCCAAGGGATGTTCACTACCTTGATCCAAGCTCGCAGCTAGTCTGAGAACTTCATTCCCTTCATATCCGGATAAAGCAATGACCTTATCAAACGAGGGGTGACCTTCTGTTAAGGTGCCTGTTTTATCAATAATTAATGTATCTATCTTACGTAAATTTTCTATTGCTGCGGCATCACGGAAGAGTACGCCATTGGATGCACCACAACCTGTTGCGACCATGATTGACATGGGTGTAGCCAATCCTAAAGCACACGGGCAAGCAATAATTAAAACTGCGACAGCATTGATTAGTCCATATACCCAACTTGGTTCTGGTCCAAATATTCCCCAACCAAAAAAAGTAAGGATAGATATACCGATCACCACCAGCACAAACCAACCGGCTACCTGATCTGCCATTCTTTGCATAGGGGCTTTAGAACGCTGAGCCTGTGCCACCATTTGAACTATCTGTGAAAGTACTGTTGAAGAGCCGACCTTTTCCGAGCGCATCACTAATGAACCGTTCATATTCATTGTCGCACCAATGACTTGGTCACCTATACGTTTTGTTACCGGAACTGGCTCCCCCGTTAACATCGACTCATCAATAGAACTTGAACCTTCTGTAATTACTCCATCAACAGGTACTTTTTCACCTGGCCGCACTCTCAGTAAATCTCCAACATGTACATGGGAAAGTGGGATATCTTCCTCTCGGCCATCTTCGTTAATTTTTCTTGCAGTCTTTGGAGCCAGCCCAAGTAAAGACTTAATTGCTTCCGAAGTCTGTGACCGAGCTTTTAATTCAAGTACTTGACCTAATAAGGTCAATGAAATAATGGCGGCTGTAGCTTCAAAATACACAGCGACACGCCCCATAGAAACAAAAGAATCTGGAAATACTTGTGGGGCCAAAGTCCCAACGAGACTATATATAAATGCAGCCCCAGTCCCAATTCCGATTAAAGTCCACATATTCGGACTACGATTTAAAATTGATTGCCAACATCTTACAAAAAATGGCCAACCTGCCCAAAAAACGATTGGTAAAGTAAGGACAAGTTCAATCCAGCTTTGCACCTTCATTTCAAACCAATTCAGTTGATGACCAAACATCGCCAAAAATACTACAATTAGGGTCAACGGTAAGGTGTACCAAAATCTTCTTTTAAAATCTTTAAGTTCAGGATTATCATCAGCTTCATCTAGATTGGGTAGTAATGGTTCTAGTGACATACCGCATATGGGGCAGTTACCGGGATGATTTTGCCGGATCTCTGGATGCATTGGGCAAGTATAAATTGATAAGGTATTTACACTATCTGAGTGTGTATCCATCTTATTTAGAGAGGCATTTGCGGAAGCAGATTCATTTTCTTTAGCAATATACAAAGCAGGATCATGCTTAAATTTTATCTGACATTTTTCACTACAAAAGTAAAAAGTCTTAATACCAACTTGTTCATGAAATTTAGATTCTTCTGTTACAGCCATGCCACAGACAGGATCCTTAAGTGCTTCATTTATACTTTTCTTTTCATGATGATGGTTCATATATAAACCTCCTTCATATTTAATTTAAAAAAAAACAATTAGCTTCGGACAGAAATAAATTTCCGGTTATTTGGATATTTAATGAACATTTTTCTTGATAAAGTCAGTTTAGCACTTGTGAGTTTTCAATTCTAAAAATGACAAAAATGTAATTTTGGAGTCATCAAGACGTTTCTCTCTTTCTTGAATAATAGGCATACAAAGAGTGATGACCAACTCTATCAATTTAGGAATTTCACTGGGTCATTACTTAGCAAGTACTAATTTTAAAAAGGTGATGAAATGAAAATTTTCCAAAATAAAGTGTCTGCTCTACGTAATGTACTAGTAGGTGCGACTATGGTTGTAGCTGCTTCAAGCGCATTTGCTCATGTCAAACTTGAAAGTGCTACTCCGGCTATTAATGCATCTGTAGCAAGCCAGCCCAAAAATATAACTTTGAATTTTGGTGATGAAGTCATGTTAATGAATGTCAAATTACTTGACGCTCAACGTAAAGACATCCCTTTAAATTACCAGGTAACTCATGATTTAAAAAAATCATTTGAAGTCGCAGTACCTAAACTTAAGAAAGGCAAGTACACAGTGGTTTGGACCACAATGGGTGCTGATGGTCATAACATGAATGGTGAATATAGCTTCACCATTAAATCAGCGAAATAACCATAAAACACCAGTAGTCTATATGCCAGCAGCTTGCTGGCATATTGCTATCGCGGGGGATAAATATGAATCCTGAAACTTGGATATATGCAACGTGGCTGATTAAAGTCATTTTATATTTAGGAATAGCCTTTGTCGTTGGGGGCGCCTTTAGCTATTTTCTACTGGGACGCTATGTAGAAATCAAGGAAATTCTCCTAAAGTACATTACTATTGGTGCCGGATTAGGCTTTATTTCAAGTACTTTAGGTTTCTTCGTTCTTATAGGAAGTTTTGCCAATACAGATCTTTCTGGGATGTGGGACAGTAACTACATTAATATCTTAGTAAATACACCTACTGGGCATATCCATATCATCCGTTCAGTCAGCTTCGCATTTTTACTGTTATTTATGCTCGTAAAGCTTAGTAAAGGGACTATCCAGATTTCCAAAGTAGAAGGGACAATTTTTACCATCCTGCTCATCCCCATAGTTTTTAGTTTTTCACAACTAGGCCATGTTACGAATTTACCTTTATTAGCTCAATTCTTATTATCAATACATGTACTTGTAATGTCCTTATGGATGGGATCACTTTTCCCTTTATGGAGAACAACTAAAAAAATTACTGGTCTTCCATTAAAAGATCGCATGCATTTATTTGGAAGAATCGCAGCATTTGTTGTAGGAATACTACTCGCTTGTGGTGCCAGTATTGCGCTGTTACTCATTAAAGATTTTAATACTCTACTAAATACTCCTTATGGACATGGTTTTATTATTAAAATCGCATTTGTTCTAAGCATTTTATTATTAGCTGCCTCTAACAAATGGTATTTTACCCCTCGCTTACAAGACCCGAAATTTGCCGGACAGTTGGGTTATGCCATTTTATTTGAAATATCATTAGGCTTAATGATCCTTTTAACGACTGGATATATTACAACTGTAGTGGGAATTGATTAAATAGGTATATAGAAATTTAAAAAGTAAAATGAAAAAATTATCTGATTCTGTTTGATTTCATTATTGGTTCAATTCTTGATATTTTTTCTAACTCCATAAGCTTTACTATTGTAAGTAGAGTGTAGTGTACGGCTATAGAGTCTCAAATCTTTTAAAATATAGGGGTAAAATTACTTACCCCATAATCTGCCTATGTTTTTATACATTAATTACATGATTTTCTGTAATTAATGTATAAATGAACTTAAATAAATAATCATACCTTATACAACCATTCTTAATGCCTGTTCCAATCCACGTTGTTTAAGGTTGGCCCCAGCTCCAAACCATGCCGAATCCATCCGATGATCCGTTGAAATCGCCCGTCGCTCGTGATCTGCAAATTCTGTAATACTGCACAACAAGCCATAAGCCGTATCTTTGGCTGAGGCTAACTCTGCCCCACGTCCATGTCCGTTAAACATGGTCATGACTTTTGACATGGCGCGCCCATTGGGTTCAGTTTTATTATCGGCTCTGGATG
The DNA here is from genome assembly GCF_011075215.1 of Acinetobacter sp. EKM10A. Classification (NCBI taxonomy): domain Bacteria; kingdom Pseudomonadati; phylum Pseudomonadota; class Gammaproteobacteria; order Moraxellales; family Moraxellaceae; genus Acinetobacter; species Acinetobacter sp. EKM10A. Next base: position 87,965 of record NZ_JAALLK010000003.1, read on the forward strand.
AGTTGATCTGTTTAGGCGTAGCTACATTACGGTAGAACTGAATGATACTATCATCCTGTTCGGCAATACTCAGATTCGTGTTATTGAACACAGCATCAAAGTAAGCTGCTGCTTCCTGCTGAGTGACTTTGCGTTGGCTGAGTTGCTTCATTTCATACATGTGTTCATCCCATGCACGAACTGAAATACCCAATTGCTGTTTGATCTTCTCAGCATCAAACTTGGTACTGTGTGGAACTTTAACTACACCAGCACTACTATTCTGCCCACGTAAGGCAATAGCTAAAGTGTTATTACATACCACACGAATCGAGGTAAATTGCGCCGTGGTTGCCAATGTGCCATCACATGCAGTTGCCAACAAAATGTAGCCATTACTGACATCCTTACTTTTCAACGCTGCCGATTGCCCTGTTCTTGCCAATGCCCAGAACTTACGCCCACCTTTAAGTACCCCCGCTGTTTCCAGTTCAAAGCCTGATTGCTCTGTTAGGTCTCGGTAAAATTCTAAAATCTCTTTGGGCTGGACTTCCTGATAACGCTGACTCACTACCGATAACGGCGCATGAGTATCTGAACGATAAAGGACTCTCTGATCTTCATACGGCATGATGATGCTTTGTCCACGTTCATTTTTTGCCATATAGCTGACATTGGATGATTCAATTCGCCAGTCCAGACCTGCTTGTTCCGCCCATACTTCTATAGGTTGGTTTCGGGTCAATTGATTCCCTAAACCATGCCAAGGGGTTTGACCTACAAATGCCATTTTTTCCACTTGATGTGCCATGATTGATTTCCTTTAAATGATTTAAATAATTTGAATTCTGTAAAATTGAGAGTTACTAAAAACCCGACTGCTTGATTTCAAAGTGCTCCAGACATTGCTCACACTGGTAATGCAAGGTCACCGTGTTGTCTTGATGCTGGACGTAGAGCAGAAACATGCCCCCTACAACTAACCCAACAAAGCCACCGACTAGTGGGTGAATAGGACTGCGCTTTGACAATTGCATACAGGCCGCTGCTAGAGACATGGGTGAGAATGATGAGAGCTTTGCAAATACACTTTGGTGAGTTTGCTCCGACTGCCGTAGTAATTTCAGATGCCTCGAATGGCAGTAAGGACATTGATGCATAGTCGTTTCCTCTAAATAAAAGGCATAAAAAAAACCACAAGCAAATGCTTGTGGTTTGATTGAGATTTATGTCGTTTTGATGAATGTCAGATTAACGAGTTACTTTTGGAGTCGCTAAACCTTTCTTGCTACATGGTTGGATACTTTCAATATATTGACCATCTCCAGTGTCTTTAAAGAAACCATGTTTTGATTTAATTTCTAAACACTGCCCCTTCTTAAAAGGTTTAACTTGAGGAACAACTTTGGCTGGTATGGCGTAGCTATTTAAAATGACTTCGCCTTTAGTGGTTGGAAATACCACTGATTCTTCGCCGTAATAGACATTGGCTTTAAGTGTAACCTGCTCAGTTTTAGCCAAGGCAATAGAACTGATTGAAAGGCTTAAAACGCCACAAGTGATAAGTTTGATAAAGTTCATAATCTTTTCTCTGATGTAAATAAAAGTAATCATTCAATAAATGCTAAAAGGCTATTTAAGTTAGTGACCAAAACATGGCTGGTATCCTTCATTCAGGACTTGATTGCTGTTCTTATCCCAACTCACCACATACCAAGTACATTGGTAACGGTCAGAGTCCCATGCAGTACGATAGGTCATGGTATTACCTTGCTGGCTCCATCCTTCAACTCGTTTACTCACCTGATCTGGACTTGAGCGGCCCCATACATTCATGAGGTGTGAAGCTAACATTTGATCAATATTCGGGATGGCTGACTTTAAATCACTAGGAGCAGATTTGATTGGCTTTAATCCATAGCGAGAAGCATTGGAACTTAAGGTTTTCCCTTCATGGTACTCACCATCAACTTCTGAACTGAGATTACCTAGACTTGTATCTTGTGCTTTTGCCTGATCAACCGCGGCTATTGCCCCCGCAACCACCTCATCTTCAGCTTGTGAATGAGCAGATTCTGATTCCGGGTTTTCCACCATACTTTCAATTCCAGTGAAACCTGATTCAACGGGTTCCGATGCTGCTTGTGTTGTGGCAGATTGATTTTGTACCTTAGATTGTTCTAAAGCGAGTTGTGCTAACTGAAGTTCAGTTTGTCGTTTTTGATGTTGATTAAATAAAATACCGCCTGCAATTAACACCGCCATCATGACTACAGTTAACAACCAATATAACGGTGGTATCTTTTTAGTTGAGTTAGTGCTGTTCTTTATCATATTCATATCATTACCTTGAAATAGAGGATATACGGCGCTTTAGTGCTGCCTTCACTGGGGTAATATGTAAGTAAAAATTCTTTATTTTCAGTTATTGTCCAAATAGCTTTTTAATACTGCTCTTGCTTCATTCAGTTGCTGTGCCTGACTTTCAATCAACTGACGAACAGATTCAGGTAAGTTCTGGTATTTATCGGGATGGAACTCAGCCATCTTTTTTCGGTAAGCAATTTGCAAGGTTTGTTCAGTCAGTGAATTAGGCTGAATATCAAGAAGTTTGCACGCTTGAAGTTGTTCACCGTTGAAAGTAGAAGTAGTAGACTGATTCACTTCATCAGCCAGACATTGATAAATAATTTTGACCAGATCCGGAAATACGGCTTTAGAAACATTGGATACACGACATAAATGGGTCATGAAGAGATCCGCCTGATTCTGCTCAACTTGTCCCAGTGCCATTGCATAGACCAGTTGCTCAATCATCTCTCTACGGAAGTTATAGGCCAGCTTATCTTTCAGGTCTGCCAGACGATGCAACAGGTCGTCATAATCGAAGTGCGTCTGTTCATTCAGTAGTTTTTCAACATACTGATGCACACCCTTATCATTCAATTTAGTAAAATGATCGGATACCGCTGCTTTTGATCGGCTATTCCACTGACCCGCACTAAAGGTAATAAAGTAAGCAAACAGATCAATCATGATCTGCATCTCGGCATCAATATTTACATTCGTTTGCTTGGTTGCTTGCTTGCCCTGACAACATTCATTTAGGAATGCCACCAAAGTTTTTACCACACCTTTATCGAGTTGACTAAAGTTCAGTTCATCATGACCATTGATCAAAATAGAACTGGTAAGTATTCCAATATCAGCCTCTATTCGCTGGATGTGTTCAAACGGATAAGCTTGTTCATCTTCAAAGCTTTCTTTATAGAAAAGCCCCTTTGCCGTGAGACACATTCCAGCCTTGGCACTACCAAATACAGTGTCATCAATCAGCATCAAGACATCATTGGGACTTACACCATGTGGGAGATAGGTCATGGCACCTTGCAACTTTTTATTGGGAATGACTGGTGAAAAATAAATATTATCGCTACATCGCAATAAGGGCACCCACTGACTCTTCTGGATTCGATCCGATATGCTCATCACTCTTAATCCCCCTAAAAGAACCAACGTATAAAGATAACCGGCCAGACCAGAGCACGTCCTAGTAAATAAGCGCCAGAGTAATGTCCCGGATATTCCCAAATGCAATACAGCCAGTAACCAATGACAATCGTGAAATAGAAGGTAAAAAATGGATGTTTCATGATCAAAACTCCTAAATTGAGTTGCATAAGCCCTTCCCGTTGCCCGAACAGGCAACAGGAAATGAGTGCTTTAATGATTTGCTTAAGGCTTTAAATATCTGGTACTAAAACTTGTCTACGCATTGCTCACCAGACTGGTACATCACACGGTCCAGATCGGCAGGAAGGTAGCTCATACGCTCAACTTGCCGCATGACTTTACGTCCATAGTGTTCTTCGACCTTGTCATAGACACAAGAGCAATAGCTGCGACTGCCACCCATGTTGTAACAGCCATGTTTGACGCCCTTTTCAAAATCGGAAGAACAGCCATTCAAGATCAGAAAACTGATACCCACCACACCCATCAAAATTTTATTTTTCATCGTTATATCCAGTGACATGGTCATGGAGGTCAGGCTTTTTTAGGCAATACAAAGCCCTGCCACGGTGTAGCTCACATGACATTTTTTAAAGTTAAATTTTTAGACGAAAAAAACTAAAGCTTGAGAAACAGTAAGTTCATCAAACTCGATTAAAATTAGTCGGAAGGTGTAAAAAGAATATGCATAGCCAACTCCTTATATTGGGAGTTCTGCCAAAGCATTAATTTAGAATTATGGTGGCAGAACGAAAGTGGGTTGACAGACTGGTCTCAGAGGCCAGCACACTCGAAAGTGTCCCACTTCCGTCCTACCGCTACGGAAGGGAACGAGAAGCTAGACATTAAAAGAAGATCTTTTAATATCTCTGAGAAATGGTCTGTCAAAACCAACTGGCAATGTAGGCCAGCACGCAAAGGATAATGTGCAAAATTTAAGGTGTCAATGATCTATCGACTAAGTTGTAAAGTGATTGTTATTGTTTTTCATTAGATTAATTCTTTAAACTAACCATTAGGTAAATTTAAGGATGATTCAGTGTTTCGGTTAAAGTGTCTTGGTGGTCCACTGTATGGACAAGAATATTCTCATGCTCAGGATGAGTTTATTTTCAAAGACAAACAGACAGGAAAGCAGACGCGTTATCGAAAGCAGGCTTTAAACTTCACCCCACCCCAAGAGTTCTTTATAGCAGAGTCAATTTCTACAACCGTAGCCTACAATCTTGCATTGCAATTAATGAAACGCTATTGAGACCTTTTAGTAATACAAAGACATACTATTAACTAACCAATAATGAGTGATTTTCTAGCACTTGATTCAGTCCATAATAAATTTATAATCCAGTAGAATGCTTCACAGTACTACAAGTTTAGTCCAACAATTATAACTCTAAGCTACATTTTGATTTTGACTACTTTTCACCCAAAACATCGCAAGTCGGTACAGAATCATCATAAGTCGGTACATAAATGGAGTGCAGTTTAACACCTAACACCCCTCTACAAATGCTCATAATTCACTCTCAAGTTAAGCTAAATCATTTTTAAATTATAAGTAGTTACGACTTATAATATATGCACTTCTTTTAAAATGAATAAGTGAACTTGATTACATGGCAACTTCAGCTAAAAAAAATGCTAAGGCTAAACAAGAAACCACATCTACGAGTAACATCAAAAAACTTATTGGCTTAATTGACCAACTTGAAGAACATATTATTAAAAGACATAAATTTCCCTATGGTTTGCCATCAGCCTATGCCGAACACTACAAAGCTTATTTACCCGAACAAATGGAACCTATCAGTGAAGAAATGACGGATAATGACCGAAAGTGGTTTTATGAACAGCTTGATCAAGGCTTATTAAAAGAATCGCCAGAACAAAATGCTCTCCGTCAACAGGCATGGAGATTACCCCCACCATTACTTCGAGGTAAATCGGAAATTTACATCTACATTCCCGAAGAGGACCGACTTGCCCGACACTATGGCGAAATCGCGACTGAAATTCGTAAATTCAAAAACTTGGTATCAACTAAAACCAGAATATTCAAAAAAACAGCACAACAAGCTGAGAAACATTTTGAAGAAGCATTTCGTCTCTACTCCAAACATTATGATTGTTCTTTCTATATCTACACGCTACCAGAAGATATCTATAAACAGATTAGACAATCTCAATTAGCCCGAAACAGCCATAAAAAATCCCAGAGGGTAAAAAAAACTTACCTCTCACTTGTTCAACGTTTTATTACCAGTAATCAAAAAACTTACTCAAGTATGGATACGGTTCTAGGAGCCATTGAGCAGCAAGCTATCTCAAAAATTCCAGAATACCTCACTCAAGAATACAATGCTGAAATAGAACATTGTTTACGAAAAAAAGAAGAAGCTGAATATTTTCTTTTTGCAGCTCGAAATGATCTATCTACAGCTGAAGTCAAAGAAATTGAAGAATATGGTAAAAAAACTGTAATCATACAAGCTCAGAACCGTGATCAACCCCTAACTTCTTTTGCAGGTCGCCCTATCGAACGTTATAAGGAAATAAGAGTATTTTATCAGAAAAAGATTTCTGACTTAGAAACTCAAAAAAGTAAAATTAGAGACTTCGACCAAAGATTAAAATTACTGAATGGAGCTAAATCTTGGTTAAAGGAAAGCGAACCAAGCCTATATAATGCGCTGAACATTTTTATAGAAAAGAAAGGTAGAAAACTTTAGAATTCCCCTCTCACCCCAATAAAAATCCGATCACTCACATAGTTTATTTAGAGCCTGTTAGTTCTACACTGACATGCTCTTAAAAAAAATTAATAAATTTTTAAAAGAGTAATAATTACAATGAAATTTCTATATTTTAAAGCTTTTAAAAATATAAATATCAGTAGCTTAAAGAAATTCTTCGCAGTTTTTTTTGGGGTGGTCAATTTTTTCTAGAATTCCCCTTATGCAATCAAGCATACAAAACTTGCTACATAAGGAACCAATATGACCAACTCAAACCTAAGCCAGCAACACATCAAATTAATAAGTACATTCAATTGGAAGCTTAGCAATTTACAGGTGTGGGTCAACCCAAAAATAACTCCACAAAGCCATTTAAATGCTGCGTAACGCGGGACATCGCAACCTTTAAAAAGTTCTCGTATTACCGTCATTTTTTGGTAGAGCATTCTCGAAGTAAAGGGCAATCGGCTTTTCGGCTTAAATACAATTAATAAGTAATATTAGATATATGTAATTATTCTGATAGATACTTATTGCCATAAGCAGTATGCCTTAGCAAATACTGCTTATGGATTAGATTGATTTGAATACACTCCAGATAGATTAGCCAATACCCACTCTACGCCTACCTCTAATGGACATGTCTAAACGATGTCCATAGGGAGAGCTTTTACCTCATGACGCCTGATACGTAATTAATTATTTGTATTGAGGTATATTATGAAATCTTTTAACGCTACAGCTAAACCTTCTCTTCCACCTATCGCACAGTTCTCAGGTGCAGATAGAGATGCATTCCTAGAACAGCTCAAAGAAGATTTTTCAACTTTTGAGTGGACAACAGAGAATGGTAATACTAAAACTTTCAAGACGAGTATAAACCACGAAGTTGAGAAAATGATCAGTCGTATTGAGTTGATCAAGTTTTTTCAGAAGCAGCGCCCTATCGCTATACTTACACCTATTAAGAGTTTTAAGGGTAAAGAGCAACTATGTGTTGAATATGCGAAGGATGTTCCTCTTTCGCTTAAGTGCCAGCTTACAACAATCTTTGTGTCTGCTCGCTCTGGCAATTATAAAATGGGCATTGAGTTACAAGCTTTTGAGGACACATTCTCAGAACTAACAAAGGAAGAACAATATGCCCTTTATGAGTTTGCTCTAATCAATCAGTGTTACACATCTGAACAAGCTCAGGCTTATGTTAGGGCTTTGATTAAATTTCAGAAGTTGTTTGCAGTAAGAATACAGAGTACCTCAATTCGTAAACAGCTTTCAAATCGTGCTAGTAATCGACGCCGTTCTAAAGAACGTTGTGTTCAGCTTGTTGATACGCTACTCAAGATCCATTCTCGAATCCTTGTTGTTCGAGTAGACCTAGGATTAATACGCGATCCAGCTAAGCTTCAACAGCTTGCTATCTCACCTAATTTTGCTCAGGTTGAACATGATAGTGGGTTTATACAAGAGTCTTTTATTCGGTTCTATGATGCATCTAAGCATAATCAGCTTAAGCATGCGCTCGGGTATATCCTGCGTATTGAACACACCCCGACTAAGGGATTTCATGGACATCTTTATTACTTCTTCAATGCCAATGACCATCGTGAGGACATCACGTGGGGACAATATATTGCTGAGAAATGGAAGGTTGCTACAAACAATCTTGGGACTGCTTTTATCTGCAATATGAAGAAAGATGAGTACCGCTATCGTGCCTTAGGCATTTTGGAGTATACCGACCATGAAATGCTTAAAAATCTCAAGGCTACGTTTGACTACATATGCAAAAATGATCAGTACTTCGCCTTTACTAATGGAGAACAAATTCGGAGCTTCCGAACAAGCCAAATACCCAAAGTACCTGATACTAAACTTGGACGCCCACGTAAGTTCGAACAACTTAACCTTCTAGACTCTGATCAATCAGATGATGCTCAAGTAGGAGGACAGTAACATGACTAAGTACGCATCAGATGCTTTACTTGCAGCTACACATTCGTCATGCAGCATTCAACCTATTTGGGCTTACGATCTGATTGGTTCTGAGAAGTCAGCAAAAGCTCTTGGGAGATCAAAAACTACGAGCATGTTTGCAAAACAAAATTCTCAAAATAGTAATCAGGCATTATCTCTCAGTAAACCTGTTGAGTTGATTAGATCAGCATATCCATTAGTGACAGGCTCCCCTGTCACTAATGGGATGTTATCTGTTCGACTAAAGCCAGAGAACGAATTGTTTATTCAGTTTATTAAACATATGGGGCCTATGCTTAATGGGGGGATTTACTGCCACGATCAGTATTTTTCTAATCAAATTACGGGCTACCAATATATGCTCAACACTAGGCAGTTTAGTGAGGATTTAACAGCTTGGAATACAGAACAAAGTCGTGCTGAAGAGTTATTTGATTCGACAATGAAGGTTCTATTCAGAGACTACGCAGGCTTCGAAACACATGAGCTATATTTGCCAATGCTATTTACGCTTTCAGCGAATACTCCAATGTATTCGAAACAACAATATTTAGATCAGCAGAAAAAAGAGATGATCGCCATTTTCCTTAATGAAGGTGGAAATAATGAAATTATTGCCGTATTTTCGAAATGGGAACTTACACCCCAAGGACAATTAGCACTTAGGCTGGTGTTTTTACTGGAACGCCAGTTCATAGATGATCCTGTTGGTTCTTCTGATGAAAATGCTTTCATTGCCTTACGAGGTAATCTGGAAGGCCTATTTAATTGCAAAGCATATCCTGTATCTATGCCATTAAACGGGTTTATGCAAACTAATCATTTTTTTAAAAGTGATCCAAGGTGCAAAGATCTTATTAAGCTGCTCAAAACGTACCTGATAGGCAGTGATGCAGTCCTTCGAATTTGGGATACACAGTCCAATTTTGATGTGTTGTATTCAAAGTTTAAAACTAACTAGTTAAGAGGCTATTTCACAATGGGTGCATTCCAGTTAAACACCGCTGATTACCTATTTATGAAATATCGCTCTATGACTGTCGAATTAATGAGCATAGTACAAGACTACTATCCTCACTTAAGCAAGGCAGAGGCGCTGAGAAAGGCAAATAATCAAGAGTTTCCTTTCTCTGTCTTTAAAATAGATTCAAGCAAACGCGCACCATTTCTGGTGCACGTTAAAGACTTGGCTGATATCTTAGATAAGAAGTATTCTGAAGCTGCTAAAGACTTTGCTACGTTTCATCAATGAGGCGTAGCACCTCTTCCAATTGAATTACATTTCGCCTTGACTTCACAGAAACATACCGCTGTAAGCTCCCCCAAGAATCATGCAAACTTACTTTCTGAATTTCAGGAATAGTAAAACTTTGTTCTGCAAGTCTCGTACAACCTTCATGTCTCAAATCATGAAAATGTAAATCCTCTATTCCCAATATTTTACATGCTTCGCGAAACTCTTTTCCTATGCTTTTGGGATTCAAAGGTAATAAGAGTTGTTCATCATATCCAAATCGAAGCATACGACTCCGCACTTCATTATCTAATAAAAGTTCAATTATTGTTTTACAAGGTTCCAACACATCAAAAGACTTGTGATTACCTTTAGAACCGTTCGGATTTTTCAAATCATGAACTTTCCATGAAGAGTTGTAAGAATCATAATCTTGCAGCCATAAGCGTGTTAACTCTGCTTCACGTCTACATGAAAAAATTGCGAACCAAATAATTAAATGCATTGGATACTTAGTACCGTATTTATTTAACTTCCAACGCTCAGCAAAAAGTTTTGTTAAAGCAATTAACTCTTCCTTTGTAGGAAGCCTATCTCTCACTTTACTAGACGAGATTTGACGAGTTTTTCTAAGCTGTGCTGTAGCTTTATCGAAGTTACTTAAATCAACTTCCATACCCCACATAACAGATGCATGAGATAGAACACCTCTAATATGTAAAAGCTCATGCTGCTGTGTACTTGTTGCAATAGGTTCTAAACCAAGATTAGGCACGCCTCTTCGTCTTAGAGCCACATGCTCAGCCAAATGTATCGAATGTATTTTTGTGATAATATTGCGCGCAATTGGCAACTTCTTAATTAAGAGTAGAGAATAGCGTTTCGTCCTGCCGTACTCGCTCCCAACTTCATCCAAATATTTATCTATGGCATCTGACAAAGTTAGATCAATCAGTTGTTCTTTGCCAAGTAAAATGTCTGGATTTTCTTGAATCTCAACTTCTCTTTTTTTAAGCCAGTTTTCTGCCACTTTTTTTGAATAAAATGTTTTGCTTTCAGAATAAGCAGGATAACCTTTTTTGTTGATCCGGATAGCAGCTCGGTAACTAACACTTCCATCTGCACTTTTTCTGGCAGTAATTGACCCCATAATTTTACACCATGAACCATTTTTTTCATTATGGTGTAAATTCTGGTGTAAATGCAAACCGATTAACGCAGCTAAACATGAGTTCCCACAGATTCAAACAGGTTGCAAAACACTGATTAAAGGTATGATTTTTAATGACTATTAACAAAACCATTGAAACTATTAAATCTCCAAGAATCAGTGTAGCCCCAATGATGGACTGGACTACAAAGGATTATCGATTCTTTGCGCGCTTGTTTAACCCGAACGTTGTGCTTTATACAGAAATGGTGACTACGGGCGCAATTCTATTTGGCGATGCGAAACGCCATTTGGACTATAACGCTCAAGAACACCCAATCGTATTGCAGCTTGGCGGCTCAAACCCACAAGAGCTTGCCACTTGCACAAAAATGGCTGAAGACTGGGGTTATGACGAAGTCAACTTGAATGTAGGCTGCCCAAGTGACCGTGTACAGAACAATAAAATCGGTGCATGTTTAATGGCAGAACCAGACTTGGTCGCTGAATGTATTCACAGCATGCAAAAAGCGGTGAATATTCCGGTAACGGTTAAGCACCGTATCGGTATTGATGACATGCAGTCTTACGAAGAAATGCTGCACTTTGTAGATACTGTAGCAGCAACAGGTTGTACTCACTTTGTCGTACATGCCCGTATTGCAATATTGAAAGGTTTGTCTCCGAAAGAAAACCGAGAAGTACCACCGCTACGCTATGAAGATGTTTACCGTTTAAAGCAAGAACGCCCGCATCTGACTATTGAAATTAATGGCGGTATTAAAACTTTTACCGAAACTCAAGCTCATTTACAGCACGTTGACGGCGTCATGATTGGCCGTGAAGCCTATCACAACCCTTACTTACTTGCTGAGCTCGGCCAACTTTGGAACCTAGAAGCACCGGATCGCTTCGATATTATGGAACAAATGCTACCGTATATTGAACAACGTCTAGCTGAGGGTGCGCCACTCTCTATCATTACGCGTCATATTTTAGGTTTATTCCAAAATTTACCTGGCGCTCGCAAATGGCGTCAGGCGCTAAGTGGTGGAAATGCAAAAACTTTAACTGATGTCGAGAATGCAATCCATAATATGCAAGCTGCCATTATCCGTACTGAAGATTATTTAAAGGAACACCAATTTTAAGCCAGCCCATGTTTCTAAAATTGTAAGAAAATGTGGCATTTTAAATCAGAGACTTAGATTTTGAGTATATTCGCAAATGTTGGCTCGAAATATTCAAAATTAAGCTCTGATTAATTATTTATATTCAATAATATCAAAAACTTAATTTTTATGATTTCAAAAGCTCTTTTAATTAGCTCTTTTTACCATAGCCAGAAATAAAAACTGGTAAAAAGATACGTTATTACATAACATAAACAAAACTTTTAAGTTTGGGCCATTAGTATCTCTGAACGCCACAGGTAGGTGGTGATTTTCTAAATACGGATATAGGTAGTACGGGTAGAGATTTCACGATGATTATTTATGACGGACAAGTAGCTGATAACTATATGTATCAGGATTCAAATCAGGCAGCCATTGTTGTATCCCACAGCACACCAAGCCTCCCTTATCCATTCACCATGAAACCCAATAATCACTCCACTGAAACCAACACTCCTCCAGCCATTGATGTAGAAAAATTCGTAGCTAAATTAGAAAGTATTACCTCTAGACGCAGTAAAGCGCGTTGTGCACGTAGCATCCGTATTGCGCTTGAGTCTGCTGGTGCCGATGTTGAAAACCATCCGATTGCAGCATCAGATTGGGGCGATACCCTCAAGAAAATTGGCTATAAAGAAATAAATCCAGCCTTTGATGAGCCACAAGAAGGCGATATTTATATCATTCACAGAACCCGTAACCATATTTACGGTCATATCGCTGGTTACACAGGAAGTGAATGGGTGTCGGACTTTAAACAAAGTAGTTATGACGTCTATAAAGATGATAACGTCACCTATACTTACTATAGATTAGGCTAATTCACTTCTAAGATAGAAACATTTGATGAATTTGCTCGGCGCAGTGCTGAATGATTTCATCATGGCCTTTTCTATAGACCAGTAAAACTTCCGAAAGAGATAGAGAATCTGCCAAAGGTATTAGTTTTACATTGGCAGGTAAGATTTGTTGAAACTCCGCAGGAACAATACCTACCCCTAAATTTGCCGCCACGAGCTGTAACTGTGAAATCTTACGCGACTGAATGGAGGCTTTTTGTGGGGTAAATCCTGCGGCTAAACACAGATTTGCGACCAAATAACTTAAGCCTCCTCTTTCAGCATGAGGCGTTGATACAAAACACTCATGTTTTAAGTCTTTTAAATAAACCTTTTCTGATTTAGCAAACTTGGCATGATCAATATGCACAGCCACCATTAAAGGCTCTTCATATAACTTAAGAGTATTTATACCATCTAAAGTATGCCGAACTGGCGGGCGGATCAAACCGATATCAATTTCACCATTTAATAACGCTAAGATTTGCTGTTCGGATGATAAGGTATTAATCTCAAAGCTCAACTGCTGCGTTAAGCTAACTTCTTTTAATATCTGAACCTTTGTATTATCCACGACAATACTGCTGGAATGAGCAATTTTAACCTGTCGATTTTTCCCTTCCGAAACACTTTTAGACAGATCAATAATTTCATTTAAATAAAGCAGGTTATCTTTTATTTTCTTATAGAAGACCTCTCCTGCTGCCGTAAGTTTTACTCTTTTATCCGTGCGATCAAACAACAGAAAATCAATTTCTTCTTCTAATAGTTTCATTTGTCGACTTAAAGCAGACTGGGCAATAAAGAGCTTTTCGGAAGCAGCGGTAAAACTCCCTTCTTCAACAATTTTTATGAAATATTGGAATTGTTTTAATGTGAGCATTACCATCTCAAAATTAGATCATTTGGTCTATTTTCTATATTAGATTAGATAGATCTCCTTCGCTAGAATTTTAATCAAGACCATTCACTTGATTGAATTCTTCATGAAGTATTTAAAAGGTTTCGCAATATGCACCATCGTTATTTTAATTTTATGGTGTTTTAAATTTTATGATCAGCAATTACCCACACAGCCCAAACAAGACAATATAGAGCTATATGATTAAATAGTTTTTTCCAAAACAAAAGGCATGCACTCACATAAGCACATGCCTTTTCAATATTTAAATTAGGCTTTCTTTAAATCGAGTTTTTTCAAAACTTCGGCTACAGCAATCATAGCAAAGCTTGAAGTCACCACCACCGCTGAACCATAGCCACCACAGCGCAACCCCGCCGATGGGCAGACATCTGCGCTTGAAAATGGATTGTCGATTGAGTAAATACAGGTAATGCCAAATTTCTCTTTTGGCTTCTTACAAATGCCGCGAGCGCGAAGCTGACTACGTAGCTTCGCTAACATTGGGTCTTGTTCTGTTTTTGATAGATCGGCTACGCGAATTTTAAGTGGATCGAGTTTACCACCCGCCCCACCGGATACAATCAAAGGAATTTTGTTAAAACGACAATGGAGCATTAAAGCCAGTTTCGCCTTAACATCATCGATGCAGTCCAAAACAATGTCCGGTACAGGGTTTAAAAGCTCTGCAACATTTTCAGGTGTTAAGAAGTCATCAATAATATTGACTTTAATGCGTGGGTTAATTTGACGACAACGCTCCGCCATAATTTCAACTTTTTCACAGCCCAGAGTTGAGGTCATTGCAGGTAGCTGACGGTTTACATTTGACGCTGCAACCACATCCATATCGACTAATGTGATCTCACCAATACCTGTACGCGCTAAAGCTTCTACCGCCCAACTGCCGACCCCACCAATACCAATCACCATCACATGACTTTGTTCATAGTGCTGGAACGATGAATCACCATAAATTTTGGCTACACCTGCAAAACGGCGGTCATATTCATCTTGTTGAAGATCGGTCATTGCTACTCTTTGAAGGGATATAAAACACGGGAGGTATTTTACTGCTTTTCAGAAGAAAGTATATTTCAGATCAAAGAAAACTTGAGATAGCGATATTTGAGTTCACGACAAGTCTTATCATTATAAATCAAATTATATTATTTAAGATTTAAGTCATTATTTACTAACGTGACAGGCGGCATGGATGCCGCCCAGTTGGGCTGCGGTATAAGGATATACCGTCAGCCCGACAAAGGATTTTTGTTACTTTTTATCCTTAAAAAGTAAGGATACGCCTATATAGTCAACATTAGCTCATATACATTCATTATAAGGCTGTGCTAAGTTTATCGATTTATGAAGCAATCAAATTCCGAAGTACATAATGCAAAATACCACCTGCCTTAAAGTACTCAACCTCATTTAACGTATCAATTCGACATAACACATTAAAATGACTAGCTACTCCATTTGGCCCTTTCACATCAACCTCAAGAATTTCATGAGGCTGAATACCATCCGATAAACCACGAATCGAAATGACTTCGTGACCCGTTAAGTTGAGGGACTGTCTGGTTTGGCCATCAACAAACTGGAGTGGCAACACGCCCATACCCACCAAGTTTGAACGGTGAATACGTTCAAAACTTTCAGCAATGACAGCTTTTACACCTAACAAGTTCGTTCCTTTGGCAGCCCAGTCACGTGAAGAACCTGTTCCGTATTCTTTACCAGCAATAATCACAAGCGGTGTATGTTCTTGTTGGTAACGCATTGCCGCATCATAAATGGCAAGCTTCTCACCACTTGGCACATGTATGGTATTACCGCCTTCTTCACCGCCGAGCATTTCGTTTTTAATACGAATGTTGGCAAAGGTGCCTCGCATCATGACTTCATGGTTACCACGTCGTGAACCATAAGAGTTGAAGTCTTTTGGCTCTACACCTTGCTCTTGTAAATAGCGGCCAGCTGGACTGTCTTTTTTGATATTACCCGCTGGTGAAATATGGTCGGTTGTTACCGAGTCACCAAGCACTGCCAAAATACGTGCCTGTTCAATATTCTTGATTGGTTTTGGTGGCTCACCAATACCTTCAAAGAACGGCGGATGACGAATATAAGTCGAGTCATCAGCCCATTCGTAAGTTTTACTTTTTGGAATCTGAATCGCTTGCCAGCTTGCATCACCATCAAACACCGCAGCATATTCTTTGTGGAACATGTCGGTATTTACTTTTTGTAAGACGGCATCAATTTCTGCCTGACTTGGCCAGATATCTTTTAAGTAAACAGGTTGCCCATCTTTACCTTGCCCGATTGGTTGAGTCGTTAAATCGGTACGAATATTCCCAACTAAACCATAGGCAACCACAAGTGGTGGTGAGGCAAGCCAGTTGGTTTTAACTAATGGATGCACACGCCCTTCAAAGTTACGGTTACCCGAAAGTACAGATGCCACGTTTAAATCATGACACTGAATTGCATCTTCAATTGGTTCAGGTAAAGGACCTGAGTTACCAATACACGTTGTACAACCATATCCGACCAAGTTATAGCCCAACTCATCTAAATACGGCGTAAGCCCAGCCGCCAATAAATAGTCGGTCACGACTTTAGAACCAGGCGCAAGTGAACTTTTTACCCACGGTTTACGCTGCAAGCCTTTTTCAATGGCTTTTTTAGCAAGTAAACCGGCTGCCAACATGACACTTGGGTTAGAAGTATTGGTACATGAAGTAATTGCTGAGATGACGACATCACCATGATTCAACGGATATTCTTGCCCTTCAATCACACAAGATGGGCTTTCATGCTGAATATTGGCTTTGGTCGCTTCTACAGCCGTACCACCACCGCCTTCATTTTCTAAACGCTCTTTCGCTTCTTTAGCTGGCTTAAGCGTTAATTCCATGAGTGCATTAAAGGTTTTAGGAACTTCCGATAAAAGTACGCGGTCTTGAGGGCGTTTTGGACCTGCCAAACTTGCCTGAACCGTACTCATATCTAAACTTAACGTATCTGTAAACACAGGTTCATCACCCGCATTACGCCATAAACCTTGCGCCTTGCTATATGCTTCCACCAATGCAATACGGTCACTTTGACGACCTGTTAATTTCAAATAACCCAAAGTCACTTCATCAATTGGGAAGAAACCACAAGTTGCACCATATTCAGGCGCCATATTGGCAATGGTTGCACGGTCAGCAAGTGGTAAATCGGCTAGACCATCGCCATAGAATTCTACAAATTTACCTACCACACCTTTTTGGCGAAGCATTTGAGTAATGGTCAGCACTAAGTCAGTTGCCGTAATCCCTTCTTGTAATTTGCCAGTCAGTTTAAAACCGATCACCTCAGGAATGAGCATAGAAATAGGTTGGCCTAACATGGCAGCTTCTGCTTCAATACCCCCAACGCCCCAACCTAATACCCCTAGACCATTAATCATGGTGGTATGTGAATCTGTACCCACTAAGGTGTCAGGGAAAGCAAAGGTTTGTCCGTTGTCTTCACCTAACCACACTGCTTGAGCCAAATACTCTAAATTGACCTGATGGCAAATACCGGTACCCGGTGGCACAACACTAAAGTTATTAAATGCAGATTGTCCCCAACGCAAAAATTGATATCGCTCGCCATTTCGCTGCATTTCAATTTGAACGTTTTCTTCAAAAGCCTGATCATCGGCAAAATGGTCTACCATCACAGAGTGGTCAATAACCAGATCTACAGGTGATAACGGATTAATTTTTTCAGGGTCACCCCCCGCTTCAGCCATTGCAGCACGCATTGCGGCTAAGTCAACGACTGCCGGAACGCCGGTAAAATCTTGCATTAAAACCCGTGCAGGTCGATATTGAATTTCTTGATCTGAGGTACGGGTTTTTAGCCACTCAGCTAAAGCATAAATATGTTCTGTTTTAACACTGTGCTGATCTTCAAACCGTAATAAGTTTTCCAACAGTACTTTTAATGATTTCGGCAGTTTGGCAATGTCACCTAGCTTTTTCTCGGCTTGGGTTAAGCTAAAAATCTGATAATTGCTGGAACCTACTGTTAGCGTCTGTAAAGCATTAAAACTATTGATATTGCTATACTTAGCCATTGGGTTATCCTCCCATGTCTGGCAATGTTATTTTTCACGTTTTTACATGTTGTTTTCTTACTTTAAGCTTCTTTTTTAATCGCTGTGTTTTGTTTTAGTTACTATTTCTAATCTTTGATTTTTATTACGATAATTTCAAAGCAGATAAAGAGTTTTTCCACAGCAAATCTGCTAATTCTGGCTCTGCCATATTTAAATTTTCAGCCAAACTTTTTAGTACATAAGGTAAATTCACAGGCGTATTTCGAGTACGATGCTCAGCTGAGGTTTGGCAGCAAAGTGGCGTCATATCAGGACAGTCTGTTTCAATCACTAAATGCTCGGCACCTATAGCCTGCACAACCGTATGAAGCTTTTTCGCATTGGGGTTCGTGATTTGTCCCGTCACACCAATTTTAAAACCAAGCTTAATCAGGCCTTTTGCCTCCTCTACTCCGCCACTAAAAGCATGAGCAATGCCACCGAGTTTAAACTTATGCGCTTTTAATAGTGCGAGCACATCACCATGTGCTTTTCGTATATGAAGCAACACCGGTTTTTGGTATTGAGTTGCCAGATCTAACTGATCAGCAAAATACTGTTTTTGCTTGGCATATATATCGGGCTGCTTGTGTTCCTTTAAGAAGGTATCTAAGCCGATTTCTCCTATTGCGACGCAGTCTTCTTGCTGCAAAATCTGTTCAAGATGAGAAAGATGTTCTGGTTTGTGCTGCTCAATATAAAACGGATGCAACCCCGGTGCTAAATAAGAAGTAGGTACATTCTCCCACTGCTTGAGCTGATAATGAGTGTGTACCAACTCATCAAAACGTGACTGTAAAAAGCCAATTAACACCAAAGCATCCACACCCACTTTTTTAGCTTCACGTGCTAACTGGTGCCGATCTTCATCAAAATCGGCAACATCAAAATGGGTGTGAGTATCAAACAGATGCATTAGCTGGCACTTTTTGCGGTAGGTGTCGAAGCTGGTTTAACTTTAGGCTGTGGCAAATATTCTTCTTTCAATACTTCTTGTAATTGGTCATATGGAATGACTAAACGAGGTAGCCCGACCACATAAGGTCCAATTTCATATTCGCCATATTGAAGAATCAAGCCTTGGTCACCTAACAGGAAATTTTCTGTGAGTTTAAACGGCCAAGCTTGCTCATATTCACTCACACTATTTGCAAGTTTTGAGTCTGTCACCCAAGCTTTAAACGCTTCATGTGCTAATTTTTCTAAAGCCGCTTTTTTCTCTGGACGTAACAAGTCTTCAAGTTTGACCTGCTTTTCTTTCTTTAAGTCAAAATTATAATATTGCTGCGCTGCCGAGCCATGTGCCCCGCCTAAATAGCTACTACTATTTACAACAACAGTTACGACTTTACCTTGAGACTGTATGATTTTAGGTTTCACCAACAGATTAATCTGGTGATTACTACTTAGAGCCTTTAATTCATTGTCCAAATCAATAAATGAATTTGCATAGCGCTGAACCTGAGCATCGAAACTATCTTGTTGCTCTGTAGCGGCAGCTACTGAAGCTTCTGTCTTCTTATCAGCTTGTGCTGCTTTTGCATCTGGTTCTGCAATTTCAAGAATCTGTCCGAGTGCTTTTAAAACTTGTTGATCAATAATCTTATCAATAAAAGGGAAATTACTTTGTAGGCGTTCTACCGTAAATTCAGGGCAAGTTTTACCATCACAATCCGGTAAAGTCACTTTACTTGGAACTGTTTCCCCTTTCAAAGTCAGTTCTACAGGCTTTTGTTCAACCACAGCCGGTTTTTGCTGATCTTCCGACTCTTTAGGATCACTTTTAGGCTGACATGCCACCAAAAATATCGCAGAAGCAAGTAGCGTTAAACGTAGCAAAGCCTTAGAAGTTAACATCATATTTTGCCTTTATTCTGAGAAGATTATGCATAACTCATATGAAGTTAGCGCATCTACAAGTAGGTTGCAAATTCTGCTACCAACTTAAAACATTTGTTCATAAACCTGAGGTTGCAATATTTTTTTCGTTTGTTCTGTTGTTAAATAAATATCAAGTTGAGGCGCATCTTTCGTAATCTGATTTGCCTGATAGTGCAAACCTACCCCTTCACCATCAAAGAACCAGTCAGCTTGTCCCCAATATAAAGTTTTTGGTGCTTGTTTTTTGACATCGGCAGTTTGCTTTTTCAACCAGTCCTGATACGCAGTTTGAACAATTTGATGTACTGTCGGTTGCTGGTCTTTTTTAAGCACATCAAGCAACGTTAAGTTTTTATGCAGTTTACGATCCGCCACGAAAAAATAATAACGGTCTTTTATAGTAATCTCTTCTTGTTTACTGTCTAAAGCCAATTGCAATAACACATACTGATTACGCTGCGAGGCAATGCGTGTACGAATGTGTAATTCATAAGCACGATTTTTAGAATACTTATCTTGCCATTCATCCGACTTCTTCACGTAAGCATTAATCGCTTGTTGAAGGCTTAAATCTTTTTTCAAATTAATTTGAGCCTGAATAACTTTCGCCTGATTTTTTTCAATCCAGCTATTTAACCACGCGTCTTGGGTTTTTATGGTTTGAATATCGACATCAATACAATTTTTCTTTTCACAAAACGGCACTGCATAATTTGCTTTGGTTTCGGTCAAATTTAAATAAGGTAAAACCTCTGCTTTCTCAACCGGATGGTCTTGAGTAGAAGCTGAATTTTCTTGAGAAGATGATGAAGACTGAGGCTTTTTCCAGACAAATACACAAATAGCCAAAATTAGAGCTATGGCTGCAACCACAAGCGCAATAATTGTCTTTTTACTCAAGTTCATTTCATCATCCTTTCTTATTTTTCAAAACAAAACAGCTTCTATTCGAAGCTGTTTGTCACATTTACATGATTAGTGTTCACGTGTGCTACGGAACTCAATATCAGGCCAACGCTCTTGCATAATCTGCAAGTTCACTCGGCTTGGCGCAAGATACGTTAAGTGTCCGCCACCATCAATAGAAAGTTGGTCATGTGCCTTTTTCTTAAACTCATTAAGAATCTTTTCATCATCACAATGAATCCAGCGTACCGTATTTACACTTACTGGCTCATAAACACAGTCAACTTTATATTCTTCTTTCAAGCGGTAAGCAACAACGTCGAACTGAAGTACACCCACAGCTCCCACGATCAAATCATTGCTAATTTGTGGCATAAATACCTGAGTTGCACCTTCTTCAGACAACTCTTTCAAACCTTTTTGCAACTGTTTTGACTTTAATGGGTCTTTCAAACGTACACGGCGGAACATTTCCGGCGCGAAGTGAGGAATACCTGTGAAGTGCAAGTTTTCACCGCTAGTGAAAGTATCACCAATCTGGATTGTACCGTGGTTGTGTAAACCAATAATATCGCCCGGCCATGCTTCTTCTAAGTGCTCACGCTCGCCTGCAAGGAAAGTCAACGCATCACTAATACGAACTTCTTTACCAATACGTACGTGATTCATTTTCAGGCCTTTCTCGTATTTACCTGAACAAATACGCATGAAGGCAATACGGTCACGGTGTTTAGGGTCCATGTTGGCTTGAATTTTAAATACAAAGCCAGAGAAACCTTCTTCTTTTGCTTCAACCATACGCTCTTGCGTTGGATGTGCTTTAGGTTCAGGTGCCCAGTTCATAAATGCATCGAGAACGTGGTCAACACCAAAGTTACCTAATGCTGTACCAAATAAAACAGGTGTTTGTTTACCTTGTAAGAATAGTTCGCGGTCTAATGGCTCATTTGCCATTTGTACAAGCTCAAGTGACTCTTCAAAAGAAGCCCAAGCTAACTCACCAACTTTTTCACGAATATCAGCGTGATTATAGCCATCACGTACTTCAATATCGGTAATGGTTGAACCAAAACCTGCTTTGTAGACATACAATTTATCTTCAAGAATATTGTATACACCAGCAAAGTCACGCCCCATACCAAGTGGCCATGTAATTGGTACACAGCGAATATTCAAGACGTTTTCAATTTCATCTAACAACTCAAGTGGCTCACGAATTTCACGGTCCATTTTGTTGACGAATGAAATAATTGGTGTGTCACGCATACGACACACTTCCATCAATTTGATGGTACGTTCTTCGACACCTTTTGCACCGTCAATCACCATCAGTGCAGAGTCAACAGCAGTAAGGGTACGATAAGTATCTTCCGAGAAGTCTTCGTGCCCCGGTGTATCGAGTAAGTTAATCGTGTGACCTTTATATGGGAACTGCATAACAGACGTGGTGATCGAAATACCACGTTCTTTTTCCATTTCCATCCAGTCAGATGTAGCTGCACGATCAGATTTACGGCTTTTTACCATCCCTGCAACCTGAATCGCTTTACCCCATAACAACAGTTTTTCTGTCATGGTGGTTTTACCGGCATCGGGGTGGGAAATAATAGCAAATGTGCGTCGTTGAGCGACCTGTGCCGCTAACTCATCTTTAAAACTCATGAAATACACCTACTGCGGAGATTGCAGTGCCAAAGATCTAAAGTCGATCAAAATAAAAATTGGCGTAATTGTAGCAGATTTATAGGTACTGTTTAGAGATTGTTGAGTTGTCTATCCGTGTTTTCATATTTGGAATATTTTTAATTGAGCCACTAAAAAAGCCTGTTCAATATAAACAGGCTTTTACGAATGAACTGAACAGCTTATGCCAATTTCTTTTCTTCAATAAATTGGACATCGGCAATTTGTGCATCCCAAAACTCAGTCCACAGTGCACAATAATCAAGACATAGTTGAGTCAAGCTTTCATAGTCATCTTTGGTAATGGCTTGAGCCAACGCAAACCAAAGGTCATCTTGATGGTCATCATCAGCAGCTTCAGCTGTTTCATCTGTTGAAACGCCATGTACATGGTAATAACCACCACCCTCAACATCGATATTTACAAACTTGGTTGCTTGTCGCAATGGTGGGCTAAAAAGAATAACTTCTTCTTCTGCCACCGCCAATAATGCCACCACATTAATATAACGATCGTAAGAAGCTTCTAAAAATGTTCTCACCTGATCTGCAATTTTTGAAGGTTTATAATTACGGCGGTCAGCCTCAGTCAAACCATAGTCATTTAGCAAATCTTCATATAATGGATAATGTGCATATTCAGGGTTGCCTAAATAATAATTATCTTTATCTAAACCCGGTCGAAAACCAAATTCATCTAATATATTTAAGCTCAACAACACCCGTGGAAACATTTTAGCGCCCGAGTGAAGCTTTGGTTCCAATTGTTTTGTCAGAAACTGCGCCTTTAATAAAGCATCGGTAAAAATCTGAACAATGGCATGACGATATTCTAAATGAATACGAGTCAGGGTTTGTTTATCAAGATAACCGTTATTTAATATTTCAATTGCAGGGTGTTTACTTACTGGTAATTGCGCAATTTTATTCCTTAATTGTTTGAGAAACTGTAAGTTTTCTTCCCATTGTGAAGCGGGAATACTATCTTTCATCCCCTGCAATGCTTTTTCTCTTGGATTATTAAAGTCTTCAAATTTTTTTGACATAATCATTCTCAATAAAAAGTTTTTCTTATAGTTAAGCTAAAGGCTATCCCTCTATTTCCATTACGTATTCGAACGTAAAAAGGATAAATTCCGTATACCCATACTTAACGAATTGATATTATGTTTATTATCTCAACAAATCAATGGATTAATTAATATTATTTAAAAAAGTAAACTATTGCCAATAAAATATTTATTTCTTTATTTATCAAGGCAAACCAAGCTATTGAATAAATATAATTTTTTAAATATCATTAAATAAGTTTTATTTAAGCTTTCATACTTTACAATAGCAAAGTTAATCAAAAAATATCTATGACGGGGCAACCAATGTCAAAAAGAGAAACGATTATAACAACAGCAATGACCCTTTTTAATCAGAAAAGTTATACCTCTATTGGGGTAGACAAAATTATTGCTGAATCTAAAGTTGCAAAAATGACTTTTTATAAGTACTTCTCTTCTAAAGAAGTTTTAATTGAAGAGTGTCTTCGCCGAAGAATTTTAGAAGTCCAAACTTCTTTATTAGATAAAGTTAATAGTGTAGATGACCCATTAAATAAACTAAAAAGTATTTTTAATTGGTATATCGACTGGATTAACACTGAAGATTTTAGTGGTTGTTTATTTAAAAAAGCAACGATAGAAGTCCTGCAGCTCTATCCTTCTATTAAAAAACAAGTAAATAAATACCGTGAATGGATTTACAGTTTAGTTTTATCTATATTTTTAGAGTTAGAAATTGAAGATCCAAAAGTATTAAGCAGTCTTTTTCTTAACATTATAGATGGGCTTATTATTGACGGGACTATTAACAAACCAGAAATTAACTCTGAAGAAACATGGTCTTATATAAATAAACTCATTGAGCTTGAAACAAAACAAAAATATGAAGCTGCTTAAAAAATTTAATTATTACGGCCCTTTACCATATTATAAGTTTTATTTTGAAGATGAGAGGATCTGTAATACATGCTCTATCAGGTGATCAGATCTGTTTTTTATCTGGTTCAATATAAAGTTCAGGTTGATATGTTTTAAAAGCATAACCGCCTGAACTTTATATAAATTTAGTTATCCCTAATATATTAATTAATAAACATATAGATTTTAATAAATTAATCTTTAAGAAAAATACCCTTTAAAATATAAGTAAATAACAGTTCTCTCGTATCACCCCTAGTTTCATCTAGCAGCTGAATAATGGCACCATCTAATGTAAATAAAAACATATCGCTATCGCTTTTCGTAACATCTTTCTTCACAGTTAAAAGCAATTTATAAACTTCAGTAGTTAACCAATGCCGATATTGTACAACCACTTGATAGGCTGCGGGGTAGAGTTTCTCAATTTCAAAAATAGCCCTAAATAGCAAGTGGTAATAACCATCCAGACTGGTATGTAAAAAGAAAATCTTCTTGAGTTTTTCACGCAAGATTAAATCTTTTTGTATGTAAATGATTGAGCGCACTTGTTCTTTTAAGACGTCTTTTTGAAAGTGTAGGCACATTTCAATAAGCCGTTCTTTAGAGTGGAAATAGTTATAAAACGAAGCTTTTGGCACCTCTGCTTCTCGCACAATGCGGTCTACTCCTACGTTATGAAAACCATGTTTATTAAAAAGATATCGAGACTTATGGAGTACGCTTAACGCGCGAAATGAGAGATCTGACTATGGCATATAGTTACCGTTATAAAATAATTTCTTGTTGTGTATAGAGATAAAACGACTGCAACTTTTGCTCTAAGCAAAAAAAGCATGCAAAGGCCCCAAAGACTGCGCTAACGCATCTCAAGTTTTATTGTTGATATGATTTTTTAGTCGTGAAGAACTGATGCCTGAAAACCTAAAGGTGATCAAACTGCATAAAGACTAACTGGGAGGTGTAAAAATAGTATGCATAGCCAACTCCTTATTTTGGGAGTTCTGCCAAAGCATTAATAAAAGATTATGGTGGCAGAACGAGCAAGGGTTCGCAGACTGATAGTAAAGAATCAGCACACCCAAAGGTGTCCCTCACTCGTCCTACCGCAACGAGCGAGGGACGATTGTACACACAAGACTACTCCTCAGAGGGAATAATCTGATGCCTTTACTAATCGGTCTGCGACAACCGGCTGGCAATGTAGGCCAGCAGGCAAAGGATAATCTGAGAGTTTAGAAGTGTCAATGTGGAATTTATGACAAGTTTTAAAAATTCTTATTATTTTTCATTAGATTAACTAAATTATTGTTTTAGATATTATATTAAGTAGTAGTTTTTAAATTTAACCAAATATCTGGGTTAAACAAAATGAGCACCTTGCGACTGAATCAGTTGCCCTACATTTACAGGCATACCCAACAAATAACCTTGGAACTGCTGACAGCCCAAGCGTGTTAAAATCTCAACTTGTTGCTGTGTTTCCACCCCTTCGGCTGTTACGGTTAAACCTAACTTTTTCGCCAAATGAATAATACTTTCTAAAATGACTTCTTCTTTTGAGCCCGGTTTTAAATCGACAATAAATCCACGGTCAATTTTAAGTTCATCGACTGGTAAATCTTTTAAATATAAGAAGCTTGAGTGCCCTGTTCCAAAGTCATCAATTGCCACACGAATGCCCATATCGCGCAGTCGCTCACAAGCACGAATGCTTAAGTCGATATGCCGCATTGCGGTTGATTCGGTAATTTCAATAATGAGGTGATGCGGCTGAATTTGATATTTTTTTAACAAACCTTCGAGAGTACTAAAGAGCTTTTTATTTTCGAACTGCAAGGCAGATAAATTGACTGCGATTGGATAAAACTGCGTATTGCTACGTTCCCATTCCTGAATTTGTTGGCAAGCTTGCTCAAGCGCCCAATATCCCATTGGAATAATTAAACCTGTCTTTTCCGCGCCACCAATAAACATATGCGGTGTCAGCATTCCTAAAGATGGATGGTTCCAGCGAATGAGTGCTTCTACCCCACAAATCTCAAGATTGGTATTAAATTTTGGCTGGTAGTAGAGAACAAATTGTTTTTCTTCGACTGCTTTGTATAAATCATTGATCAGTTTTGACTGACTTCTTGTTTCTTGTTGATGGGTAGAATAACTAAAGACGGTATAAGTATTGCGGCCCTGCTCCTTAGACATCAGCATGGCAGCATCGGCATTCATTAGCAGGTCTTGAACATTTTGCCCATGTTCAGGGAACAGTGCGATACCTAGACTTGCTGAAATATTAATTTCTTTACCGGAAATTTGGTAACTGTCTTGAATAAGATGTAATACTTTCTCAGCAAGTTGCATTGCCTCTTCAGTATCAGTGTTTTCAGCAATTAGTAAAAACTCATCCCCACCAATTCTAAGCAATTTACATTTTTCATTGAGTTGCCAATGTAAACGATTGGCCATTTGTATAAGCAGTTGATCACCAATGTGGTGTCCAAACGCGTCATTTACCGATTTAAAACGGTCTAAATCAATATAGAGAAAAGCTATTTTTTGGTCTTTATAACGGTGATCTGACAGGAGAACTTCGGCGTAATCCACTAAATAAAGTCGGTTTGGTAATTTAGTTAAGTTATCTTGAATAGAGAGGTTGGCTAATTCTTTATTGGCTTTACGCAGTTCTAGATTTCGCTGGTTCAGTCGTTGTTCCAGCACGGCAACAATAAAACTCGCGACCAGCACCAGACACGTCACCAAGATAATTGTAAATAGCAGCAAGTCATGTTCAGCCTGATATTGGCTTACAAACTTATCGGTAATATTTGTCGAAATAAGTGCCGTATAGTGCATCCCCATAATACTTAGGGTCATCATCACTGCAAAGGCTAATTTTAAACTTATACGGTGACGTTCACTTTCTTTTAATTTATAGGCCAGCAAGAAAGCTAGCCCCGACCCGCTCATGGCAATTAAGACAGAAAATAAAATAAGAAAAGAGGTATAGTCTTTCTTATAAATATCAATATTCCAGCCTAACATACTCACATAATAAGAAGCAGAAATCCCAATTCCCATAATGACTGAGCTTAAAATGAGTCTAAATATAGGAAGTGTAAAACGAGAAGTCAGCCAAATTGCGACACTTGAAAGTACAGCACTAATGCCAAAAGCCAGTGTAATTAAAGGAACGTTCGAAGAAGCTGCTTCAAATAAATGGTAAGCATGCATGCCGACAATATGGACAATACTAATCGCTGCTGCGAGTAATAATCCATTGAGTAATAGAATAAACGGCTCAATCTTTTTATAAGTTTGCTTAAATATTAACTGCTCCATGGAAATCACAATATAGCAAATAGCGCCAGCCGTAATAAAAGAGCCGACGATCAATGTGCTATCGTAATCAACATGACCCATATTGGACTTCCATGATTATTCAATACTTTTTTTTATTTTGTTCAACTCATTGCACAAAATACAATTAAACACGTTAAAGAAAAATTAGTAAATTCGACTTTTTTAGTCAGTTATAAACAATAACATTATCTAACATTTGGTCAAGTATTTTTTACTTTAGAAATCAATAAAGTAAACAAAAATTAAGCATCCAATTATATGAAAAATATAGGATTTCTTAAGTCTAGGTCAATTGACCTTAATGATGTTTTTTTAAACTTGTTTTAGGGACTAATAAAATAAAAAACCCTGCATTTAGCAGGGTCCTTTTAAAAACAATAGAAAAGAGAATTAGTTTTTCTCTTTGTCTACGATCTTGTTCGCTTGAATCCAAGGCATCATTGCACGTAATTTAGCACCAGTTTGTTCAATACCGTGTGCAGCATTTTGACGACGACGAGCTGTCATAGATGGGTAGTTCAACGCACCTTCTTGGATGAACATCTTCGCGTATTCACCAGATTGAATACGTTTTAATGCATTACGCATTGCTTCACGAGACTGTTCATTGATTACTTCAGGACCAGTTACGTATTCACCGTACTCAGCGTTGTTAGAAACTGAGTAGTTCATGTCAGCGATACCGCCTTCGAACATCAAGTCAACGATTAACTTAAGTTCGTGTAAGCATTCGAAGTAAGCCATTTCTGGTGCATAACCAGCTTCAACCAAAGTTTCGAAGCCCATTTTCACAAGTTCAACTGCACCACCACAAAGAACTGCTTGCTCACCGAATAAGTCAGTTTCAGTTTCTTCACGGAATGAAGTTTCGATAATACCTGTACGGCCACCACCTACGCCAGAAGCGTAAGAAAGCGCAACGTTACGTGCATTACCAGAAGCGTCTTGGTGAATTGCGATTAGGTCAGGAACACCTGAACCACGTTGGAATTCTGAACGTACAGTGTGACCAGGAGCTTTAGGCGCAACCATGATTACGTCTAAGTCTTTACGTGGAACAACTTGGTTATATAGAACAGAGAAACCATGAGCAAATGCTAAAGTCGCGCCTTCTTTGATGTTTGGCTCAATCACGTCACGGTAAAGTTGTGATTGGAATTCATCTGGAGTCAAAATCATTACGAGGTCAGCTTGCTTAACTGCTGCTGGGACTTCAGCAACTTTAAGACCAGCGTTTTCAGCTTTCTTCCAAGAAGCTGAACCAGCACGTAAACCTACAGTTACGTCTACACCTGAGTCTTTAAGGTTAAGTGCATGAGCATGACCTTGAGAACCGTAACCAATAATCGCAACTTTCTTGCTTTGGATGATTGATAAGTCACAGTCTTTATCGTAAAAAATTTGCATTTGTGTTCTCCGCTAAAATACTTTTTAAAAAATTAAATGGCTAAAACTTTTTCGCCACGGGCGATACCTGATACACCTGAACGAACGACTTCAAGAATGGTGTTTTCTGCAAGCGCATCGATAAAACCATCTAATTTTTCAGTTGTCCCTGCTATTTGAATGGTATAGGTCGTTGGTGTCACGTCTACAATTTGCGCACGGAAAATATCCGCAGTACGCTTAATTTCAGCACGTGAAGCACCCAATGCTTTTACTTTGATTAGCATGAGTTCACGCTCAATATGTGAACCTTCTGATAAATCAACTACTTTTACCACCTCAACAAGCTTGTTGAGCTGTTTCGTAATTTGTTCGATCTTATGGTCATCGCCATAAGTCGTTAACGTTAAACGCGATAATGTCGGATCTTCGGTTGGTGCAACATTAAGTGTTTCAATGTTGTAGTTACGTTGACTGAATAAGCCCACCAAACGAGAAAGCGCACCAGCTTCGTTTTCAACGAGTACAGAAATAATGTGTCTCATTAAATGCGCTCCCCTTTAGAAATCCACATATCACGCATAGATTGACCTGCAACCTGCATTGGATAAACGTGTTCGCTACGGTCAACCATAACGTTGATAAATACGCATTTATCATTGATTGCCATTGCTTCTGCAAGCTTCGATTCAAGTTCATCGGCATGATTAATTTGAATGCCTACATGACCATAAGCTTCCATTAACTTGGCAAAGTCAGGTAATGACTCAACATAAGAACTTGAATGACGACCTTCATAGTTCATATCTTGCCATTGTTTCACCATACCTAATGCACGGTTGTTCAAGCACAAAATTTTTACGTTCAAGCCATATTGTTTACAGGTTGAAAGTTCCTGAATACACATCTGAATTGAAGCTTCACCCGTAATACAAACAACTTGTTGGTCTGGGAAAGCAAGCTTCGCAGCCATTGCATAAGGTAAACCAACACCCATGGTGCCAAGGCCACCTGAGTTGATCCATTGGCGAGGACGTTTGTACTTATAATAAAGTGCACCAAACATCTGATGTTGACCTACATCAGAAGTAATAATGGCATCGCCATTGGTCACTTTATATAAAGTTTCAACAACCTGCTGTGGCTTCATAGTGCCATCAGATGGATTTTCATATTTCAAACCATGAACTTTGCGCCATTCATTGATTTGAGACCACCAAGCTGCAATTGCTTCAGGATTTGGTTTAGACACATTTAATTGTTTTAACTGTGCCAACATTTCTTGAAGAACTGGCTCTACTGCACCAACGATCGGAATATGCGCCATAATCGTTTTTGAAATGGTTGCAGGGTCGATATCGACATGAATCACTTTTGAGTTCGGGCAGAATTTGGCTGGGTTATTTGTTACGCGGTCATCAAAACGCGCACCAATCGCCAAAATTACGTCTGCATGGTGCATTGCCATATTGGCTTCATATGTACCGTGCATACCCAACATGCCAATAAACTGTGGGTCATCGCCCGGGAATCCGCCTAACCCCATAAGTGTGTTAGTTACCGGATAACCAAGTAAATGCGCAAGTTCGGTTAATAACGCAGAAGCATTCCCTTGTACGACACCACCGCCTGTATAAATAACAGGACGTTTTGCAGTTAGTAATTCATCAATTGCTTTACGAATTTGACCAGAGTGGCCGCGTGAAGGTGGTTGATATGAACGCATCTTCACTTTTTCAGGATATTCGTATGCAAACTTTTCTGCAGGGTTAGTCGCATCTTTAGGAATATCGACTACAACTGGACCAGGGCGCCCACTTGATGCGATATAGAATGCTTTTTTAATAATTGCAGGGATTTCACTTGCGTGGCGGACCTGAAAGCTGTGTTTCACGATAGGACGTGAAATACCAACCATGTCAGTTTCCTGGAAAGCGTCTTCACCAATCAGATGTGATGCAACCTGGCCAGACAAAACCACCATTGGGATTGAGTCCATATAAGCTGTTGCAATTGGAGTTACTGTATTGGTTGCGCCTGGACCAGAAGTGACCAGTACTACGCCAGTCTTACCTGTAGCACGCGAGTAGGCATCTGCCATATGACCAGCAGCTTGCTCATGGCGCACGAGGTAATGATTGATTTTGTCTTGTTGAAATAGCGCATCATAAATATGTAATACTGCGCCGCCTGGATAACCAAAAACATGTTCAACGCCTTCGTCCGCAAGAGCGCGAACGAGCATTTCACCACCAGATAAAAGTTCCAACGTGATTCACCCTAAAATCTTATATCACTATTTTATGGAAGGCATAAATAGTGTTTCATTCATTGAATTGTCTGCACTGTTATAGCACACATATTGTCTAGTTTTCGTTGCAATAGAAAAATTTCTGTTTTTCAGCCGTATAAGCTGTTTTAACATTAATAAAGCATGTCTGGATATACATACTTTAGTAAAATCAATCTCTCGGCTAGAGAGAATGTCTATTACAAAACATGACAGTTATTCGAAGGGTGATCGAGTAAATGCATATAAAACTAGAGAAAGCATTTTTGTTGTTTCTATATACAAAGTCAAGAATAAAGAAAAGGTTTTTCCATAAAAAAATTTAGCTGCTGCTTTTTTAATCTAATATTAGATCGTGAATTTACTCTTCTTAGCGTATTATTTATTAAAAATTCATTATTTTTATATAAAACGATCCATTCTAAATTGCTTATTTATAAAGTTTATTTAAATATAATCAGTTTACATTGGGGAAGAACTGATATGAATTTATCTTATTTAAAAACAAGCCTGTATATAGCCGTTACAACAGCAATTTTACTTTGCTCGAGTCAAAGTCAGGCACAGCAATATTATAAATGGATGGATCAAAGTGGCTCGACACATTACACCACGACACCACCTCCTAAAGGAGCAAAACATTTGAACAAAGTTTCGACTTACGGCAGTCAACCATTGTTGAAAAATCCATCATCAAACTCAGAACAACCATCTCAGGATAAAGATAAAGTCGTGCAAGAAGTAACTAACGTAGCAGTGGAAAAAGGTGCACCTGCTGTCCCGGTCCCAC
This sequence comes from Acinetobacter sp. EKM10A, assembly GCF_011075215.1. Lineage (NCBI taxonomy): Bacteria > Pseudomonadati > Pseudomonadota > Gammaproteobacteria > Moraxellales > Moraxellaceae > Acinetobacter > Acinetobacter sp. EKM10A. The sequence continues at coordinate 119,875 of NZ_JAALLK010000003.1, forward strand.
CTGCCCCGTCTGTATCGGCACCAAGATAATTAAAATGAGAGTGGTGAATATTTTTACCACTCTTCGATTATTTAAAATAAACAAGAATAGATTGGGAAATTTTATAGCGCAGATTAAAAGATAAAATCCTGCTCTAAAAACTGACATTTTCCTCTATTTTGCGCTATGCTGTGCAGCAATCTTTCATTTCAATTTTCGTTGTATAGCTTACGTCTATGACTATTTCTCACATTGACCCAGAATATCAAGCAAACACGATTGAACCATCAGTCCAACAAGATTGGGAAAATCGTAAAGTCTTTAAAGTTGCCGACACTGTCGAAGGTAAACATCGCTACATCCTGTCAATGTTCCCTTACCCAAGTGGCAAACTGCACATGGGTCATGTGCGTAACTATACCATTGGCGATGTAATTAGCCGTTTTTACCGTTTAAAAGGCGAAACCGTATTACAACCTATGGGTTGGGATGCATTTGGTTTACCAGCAGAAAACGCTGCAATTGCCCATAAAGTTGCTCCGGAAAAATGGACATTTGAAAACATCGCTTACATGCGTGACCAATTAAAAAAATTAGGTTTATCTGTAGATTGGGACCGTGAATTTGCAACGTGTACACCAGAGTACTATCACTGGGAACAATGGTTGTTCGTTCAGCTTTATAAAAAAGGTTTAATCTACCGTAAACTTTCAACAGTAAACTGGGACCCGGTTGACCAAACAGTTTTGGCAAACGAACAAGTTGAAAATGGTCGTGGCTGGCGTTCAGGTGCATTGGTTGAAAAACGCGATATTCCAATGTACTACTTCCGTATTACGGACTATGCACAAGAATTATTAGACGACCTAGACACTCTACAAGACGGCTGGCCTCAACAAGTGTTGACCATGCAGCGTAACTGGATTGGTCGTTCTACTGGTATGGAAATTACCTTCCCATCTGCCAATACTGAAATTTATGCTGACGGCTTAACTGTTTATACAACACGTGCCGACACACTTATGGGTGTGACGTACGTTGCCGTTGCGGCAGAACACCCTCTTGCGCTTAAAGCTGCTGAAAATAACCCTGAATTGGCTGCATTTATTGAAGAATGCCGCATGGGTTCAGTTGCAGAAGCTGACTTGGCTACAGCCGAGAAGAAAGGTATGGCAACAGGTTTGTTTGTAAAACACCCTGTAACTGGCGAAGAGCTTCCTGTCTGGATTGCGAACTACGTATTAATGTCTTACGGTTCTGGCGCAGTGATGGCTGTACCAGCACATGACGAACGTGACTTTGAATTTGCTAACAAGTTCAACTTGCCAATTAAGCAAGTCATTGATGCCAAAGGTGCTGACGATGCAGACTACTCTGCAACTGAATGGCAAGAATGGTACGGTTCTAAAGAAGGCAAACTTGTTAACTCTGGCGAATTTGATGGTCTAGAATTCCAAGCTGCCTTCGATGCATTCCTTGCAAAATTAGAACCACAAGGTTTAGCAAATTCTAAAGTTCAATTCCGTTTACGTGACTGGGGTGTTTCTCGTCAACGTTACTGGGGTTGTCCAATTCCAATGATTAACTGTGATACTTGTGGTCAAGTCACAGTTCCAGAAGACCAGCTTCCGGTTGTATTACCAACTGACGTTGTTCCAGATGGTTCAGGTAACCCATTAAATAAAATGCCTGAATTCTATGAAACGAAATGTCCTTGCTGTGGTGGCGATGCACGTCGTGAAACAGATACATTGGACACATTTGTAGAATCATCTTGGTACTACGCACGCTATGCATCTCCAGACTTTACTGGCGGTATGGTAAAACCTGAAGCAGCTAAAAACTGGCTTCCTGTAAACCAATATATTGGTGGTGTTGAACACGCGATTCTTCACTTACTTTATGCACGCTTCTTCCACAAATTAATGCGTGATGAAGGTGTTGTACAAGGTAATGAGCCATTTACCAACTTGTTAACTCAAGGCATGGTGCTTGCAGATACTTTCTATCGTGAAGCAGAAAATGGTAAGAAAACTTGGTTTAACCCTGCTGACATCGAATTAGAACGTGATGAGAAAGGCCGCATCATTTCTGCAAAATATTCAGGTGATGGTCAAGAAGTGATTATCGGCGGACAAGAAAAAATGTCTAAGTCGAAAAATAACGGTATTGACCCACAAGCCATTATTGATCAATACGGCGCAGATACAGCTCGTGTATTTATGATGTTTGCTGCACCACCAGATCAATCTTTAGAATGGTCTGATGCAGGTGTTGAAGGTGCAAACCGTTTCTTGAAACGTGTATGGCGTCTGGCAGCAAGCTTCCTTGAAAAAGGAAACTCTGCAACAGCAATCGATAAAGCAAGCTTGTCTAAAGATGCTCAAGATTTACGTCGTAAGACACACGAAACCATTCAAAAAGTAAGTGATGATATTGAGCGTCGTCATGCGTTCAATACTGCAATTGCTGCATTGATGGAATTGTTAAACGCAAGCAATAAGTTTGAAGCAAAAGATGACAATGACGTTGCTGTAGAACGTGAAGCAATCACCACATTGTTAACTTTACTTGCTCCATTTGCACCACATTTAAGCCAAACTTTATTGGCTCAGTTTGGTACGGACTTAACAGAAGCAACTTTCCCTGAAGTTGATGCTTCTGCATTAACCCGCAATACTCAAACGATTGTTGTACAAGTAAATGGTAAACTTCGCGGTAAACTTGAAGTTTCTGTTGATATTTCTAAAGATGAGTTATTAGCTCAAGCGAAAGCATTACCAGAAGTTCAGCAGTTCTTAACAGGACCAACCAAAAAAGAGATTGTGGTTCCAAACAAATTGGTTAACCTCGTGGTTTAATTACAGGTATTAATGAGAGGATCAAGCATGCACTTAGCCCAACGTTTAGCCGCTGTTGTTTTAACCTTAGGCCTTAGTGCAGGCTTAGTCGGGTGTGGTTTCCATTTAAAAGGAACTAACCCGACTGCGACTCCACTTGTTTATAAAAAATTAAGCCTTGAGTTACCGGCAAAAACCGATGACCTTGAAACACAATTAAAAGTGTATTTAACGGCAAATGGTGTTCAACTCAGCAATGACAACGACGCCTATGTTCTTCGTGTTTTAGAATACACGCCTCGTCGTCAGCTTCTAAATGGTAAACTTACAGAAGTGTTATTACGCTTGACTGTAACTTTCCAAATCGAAGACCGTCAAGGTAATAAAATTACAGAGCCGCGTACTTTAACCGCAGCTCGTAGTTATCAATATGATTTGGCAACGGTCAACACTGAGAACCAGCAAGAGAGTTACTTGCAACGTATTGTAATTGATGACCTTGCACAGCAAATTACTCGTCAAATTTCAGCCAATCGCTTACCAAAAGCTCAACCATAGACGTATCTTTTCTTAAGTAATGAAACTTGACTATTTACAAGCCCTCAAACGCATTCCGGAAGCTCGGGGTGCGTGGATCCTGCATGGACAGGAACCTTTATTAGAACAAAATTTACTCGATACTTTCCGCAAAAGCTGGCAGCAACAAGACATTGAAAGACAGCGCTACGATATTAGTAGTGTAAGTGACTGGAAAAATGTCTTTAATGCACTGAACAGCTTATCTTTATTTTCTCAGCAACTTGCGATTGAAGTTCACGGCAATATCAAGCCCGATGCCAATGGTTTAAAACAGCTAAAAAGTTATATCCAGCATAATGAAACTAACCTGCTGTTAATTGTTTTACCCAAACAAGACAGTAGCAGCTTAAAATCTGCTTTTTTCCAAGTTGTTGAAGCGAACGGTGTGGTGGTTGCCCTTACTGCTAACTATCCGCAAGATCGTCAACGAATATTAGCCGCTGAGGCTGAGAAGTTAGAAATTCAACTCGACAATGATGCTTGGCAGTGGCTCATGCAGCATCATGAGCATAACCTGCTCGCTGCTAAAAACAGCTTGATGCGGGTAAGAGATACTTTTCCAGACCAGAAACTGATTCAAATTGAACAGTTATATGCGTGTCTACAAGATCAGTCTCGTTACACCACTTACGATTTAAGCGATGCGTTATTAGAAGGTAATCTTGCTCAGTCCATTAAGATCTTTCAATATTTAATCGGTTCCGGTGAACCGGAAAGCTTAATCTTATGGACATTAAGTAAAGAAATGCGTTTATTAATGCAGTTGTTTGAACAACCACATAATGCATTACAACTGGGTATATGGAAAACAAAAGTTAGCTTATACCAACAAGCATTAAGAAGACTCAATCCACAGCAATTTTTGGGATGGTCTGCCCTGCTTTTACAAATTGATGCCGCAATCAAAGGCATGTCAAATGAGAATGCCCAACATTTAATGCAACAAGCCATTGCCGAGCTGTGTGGAAAAACATTATTTATACATTAGGGCAGCCAAATCATTTGCCTGCTTTATTGAAATATCATAAAAATTCACGTTTTATCCTCATTTGACTCTTATACTAAGTTAAATTTTAGACTTTTCGACCTCTCGCCATGCCAAAAATAAAGCCAATTAAACTCGTAATTATTGTCGTCTGTTTCGCCATTATTGCTGTCTTAGCTTGGAAATTCTTAAAGCCTAAACAACAGCAGCCTCAATATATTACAGCAGAGGTAACTCGCGGGGATATTGAGAATAATGTACTTGCAACCGGTACACTTGATGCAACCAAGCTCATTAGTGTGGGTGCTCAGGTATCTGGTCAGGTTAAAAAGATGTATGTACAGCTTGGTGATCAAGTAAAACAAGGTCAACTTATTGCACAAATTGACTCGACCACCCAAGAAAACAGTTTAAAAACATCTGATGCCAATATTAAAAATTTAGAGGCACAGCGTCTTCAGCAAATCGCTTCTTTAAACGAGAAACAACTCGAATATCGTCGTCAACAACAAATGTATGCTCAAGATGCAACACCTCGTGCAGATTTAGAGTCGGCTGAAGCTGCTTATAAAACAGCTCAGGCACAAGTTAAAGCATTAGATGCCCAAATTGAATCTGCAAAAATAACGCGTTCAACAGCACAAACTAATATTGGCTATACACGTATTGTTGCACCAACTGATGGTACGGTTGTTGCGATTGTGACTGAAGAAGGTCAAACGGTAAACGCAAACCAAAGTGCTCCTACTATCGTCAAAATTGCAAAACTTCAAAATATGACGATTAAAGCACAGGTGAGTGAAGCCGATATTATGAAAGTGGAAAAAGGTCAGCAGGTCTATTTCACGACCTTAGGTGATGAAACCAAGCGCTATGCAACCTTACGTCAAATCGAACCTGCTCCAGATTCGATCTCTAGTGAATCAAACAGCACCACAAGTTCAACAACCAGCTCAGCTGTTTACTACAACGCTTTATTTGATGTTCCAAATACGGACGGCAAATTGCGTATTGATATGACTGCACAAGTTTATATCGTATTAAATTCAGCAAAAAATGCCTTATTGGTTCCATCTTCTGCGTTAAGTAGCAAACAATTTTCTGGCCAAAGAAAACAGGGGCAATCGGCAGATAAAGCAAGTTCTACTCCAAGTGCAGAACGCAAACATCAAGGTAACGGTGCCCGTTTAGAACGCTTAAATTTGACTCCTGAACAAAAACAACTTATTGAACAAGGCAAAGCAACACTGAGTGTAGTTCGCGTTTTACAAGCAGATGGTACGACTAAACCAACACAAATTTTGGTAGGTATTAATAACCGTGTAAATGCACAAGTACTTGCCGGATTAAAACAAGGTGACCAAGTTGTGATTGCTGATAGTTCAGAAAACTCTGCAGCTTCTGCAAACAGTGGTAATAACCGTCGCCGTAGCGGTCCAATGGGAATGTAAGCATGACAAAACAAGCTTTGCTTGAAGTCAGCAATCTGGTCCGGGAATTCCCTGCTGGCGAAAGCACGATTCAAATTTTAAAAGGCATTGACCTGACCATTTATGAGGGTGAGCTGGTTGCTATTGTTGGCCAGTCCGGCTCTGGTAAATCAACGCTCATGAATATTTTGGGCTGTCTGGACCGCCCAACAAGTGGTAGTTATAAGGTTAATGGTCAAGAAACCGGTAAGCTAGAGCCCGACCAGTTAGCGCAGTTACGCCGTGAATATTTTGGTTTTATTTTCCAGCGCTATCATTTACTGGGTGACTTATCAGCTGAAGGTAACGTTGAGGTTCCGGCTGTTTATGCTGGTGTTACTCCAGCAGACCGTAAACAGCGAGCTACTGCCCTGCTCACGGAGTTAGGTTTAGGTACTAAAACGCAAAACCGACCAAGCCAGCTTTCAGGTGGTCAACAGCAACGTGTGTCGATTGCACGTGCCTTAATGAATGGCGGCGATGTGATCTTGGCCGACGAACCAACAGGGGCTCTCGATTCACATAGCGGCGTTGAAGTGATGCGAATTTTGCGTGAACTCAACGCGGCTGGCCATACGATTATTTTGGTAACGCACGATATGCAAGTTGCAAAGAATGCAACGCGCATTATCGAAATTAGTGATGGGGAAATTATTAGTGACCGTCCTAATGTTCCAGACCAGTCTTTAGAAGAAGTTAAATCTGATCCAGATGCAGCACCTGCTTTACAAAATAAGCAGAAAAAAGGCAAAAGTATTTCGGCTTGGCGTTCAACCCTAGATCGCTTATCCGAAGCCTTTCAAATGGCTTTACTGTCCATGAATGCCCACCGCATGCGTACTTTTTTAACCATGTTGGGGATCATTATTGGTATTGCTTCGGTCGTAACGGTAGTTGCGCTAGGTAATGGCTCTCAACAACAGATTTTGAGCAACATTAGCAGTTTAGGCACCAACACAATTACGGTATTCCAAGGTCGTGGTTTTGGTGATAACTCCAAGACAGCCAATTTTAAAACGCTGGTTCCTGCCGATGCCGATGCATTAATGACACAGCCTTATGTCAGTGCAGTCAGCCCGATGGTCAGTACATCCAAGACCATGCGTTATCAACAAAATGAAGCAAACGCGACTATTAACGGCGTAAGTAACGATTATTTTGATGTAAAAGGTCTAGTCTTTAAAGACGGCCAAACCTTTGATCAACGAAGTGTCCGCGACCGATCACAAGATGTAGTCATTGATACCAATACGCAAAAACAATTCTTTAGCGATGGTACTAACCCAATCGGGCAAGTCGTGTTACTGGGTAGCGTGCCAGCTCGTATTATCGGCATTGTAGAACCTCAGACCAGCGGAATGGGTTCGGATGACACGCTGAATGTATATATGCCTTATACCACGGTCATGAGCCGTATGTTAGGGCAAGCGCATGTCCGTAATATTGTCGTACGTATTAATGATAAATACTCGACCAGTGCTGCTGAAAACGCCATCGTTAACTTATTAACCCAACGCCACGGTGCCCAAGATATTTTCACCATGAACAGTGACAGTATCCGACAAACCATTGAGAAAACCACAAGTACTATGACTCTCTTAGTATCAGCAATTGCTGTAATTTCTCTGGTAGTTGGTGGTATCGGGGTAATGAATATTATGCTGGTTTCGGTGACTGAACGTACGCAAGAAATTGGTGTGCGTATGGCTGTGGGTGCTCGACAAAGTGATATTTTGCAGCAGTTCCTGATTGAAGCAATTTTAGTATGTTTGATTGGTGGTGTACTTGGCGTACTGCTATCACTTGGCTTAGGACAACTGATTAATAAGTTTGCCGGTGGCAACTTTGCTGTCGCCTATTCAACCACATCAATTGTTGCCGCGTTTGTATGTTCAACACTAATTGGTGTCGTATTCGGCTTCTTACCTGCCAAGAATGCAGCAAAACTTGACCCTGTTGCAGCACTATCACGAGAATAAGGAAAATTGCATGTCTTTTTCTATGACTAAACTTAGCGCAGCACTTCTCCTCACTAGTTCTCTTGTGGGATGTGCCGCTGTAGTAAAAACACCTTACCAAGCACCAGCTGTACAAGTTCCAGGCAGTTTTCAGTACGATAAGGCTAAAGCTAAAACAGCATCGGTTGAGCAATATTCTGACCATTGGTGGACATTGTTTGGAGATGCACAGCTCAACCAACTCGTAACTAATGTATTAGAGCGCAATAGTGATTTGGCTGTTGCGGGAATCACACTCAAGCAAGCACGCTTGCAAGCTGATTTAACCGCGAATAAACAAGGCTTACGGACCAGCTCTAGTGTTTCTACAGGACATTCTTTCGACTTAAATTCGGGAGATGACAGCGCGAAAGGTTTATCAATGAGTGCTGGGGTGAGCTATGAACTTGATTTGTTTGGCAAGCTTGCTCGTCAAACTGAAGCAAGTAAATGGGAAGCCTTAGCAACCGAACAAGATCTTCAAGCTACTGGTCAAAGTCTGATTGCCACTACTGCGAAACTCTACTGGCAACTCGGCTATTTAAATGAACGTTATGCAACTGCGCAGCAAAGCTTAGCCACTTCACAAAAGCTTTATCAATTGGTTCAAACTCAGTATAAAGCAGGTGCAGTTTCAGGATTAGACCTTACGCAAGCCGAGCAGTCTGTTCAAAGCCAAAAAGCAAGTTTAAGCCAGATTGAGCAACAGCTTGTTGAAACGCGTACAGCCATTGCTGTGTTATTGCATGAGCCAGTACAGCAACTCAATATTCAAGAGCCACAGCGTTTACCACGTACAGCGCTGCCTGCTATTGGTGCGGGTTTACCAGCGGATATTTTGTCACGTCGCCCAGACTTGCAAGCAGCTGAGCTTCGCTTGAGAAAAGCACTAGCAACTAAAGATGCAACTAAAGCAAGCTACTACCCGTCAATTAGCTTAACCAGTAGTTTAGGTTCAAGCAGTACATCTTTAACGGAGTTATTACGTAACCCTGCCCTTACGCTTGGAGCGAGTTTAAGCTTACCGTTTTTGCAATATAACGATATGAAAAAAGATATCGCGATTAGCAACCTAGATTATGAAAAAGCGATTATTCAATATCGCCAAACGCTTTATCAGGCTTTTGCTGATGTAGAAAACGCGTTGTCGAGTCGTACAGAACTCGACAAACAAGTAGCTTTACAAGAGCGTAATGTCGAACTTGCAGAAAAAACTGAACGTTTAACTGAAGTCCGCTACCGTTATGGCGCTGTTGCGTTAAAAACACTTCTTGATGCACAGCAAACTACACGTACTGCGCGCTTGAGTCTTGTTGAAACCAAACAAAGCCAATACAACGCTTATGTCACCCTTATGCAGGCATTAGGTGGTTCGCCTGTAAAAGAACTGCCGCAATAACTTGCGCCCAGTAAAAAAGCCGTAGTCCTTCAACTACGGCTTTTTTTATGTCTGAATAAATCTTAAGACTTATTCATCATCCATCATAGATTGGCTCATACCTACAGTATTGAAACCAGCATCTACATATAGAATTTCACCAGTAATACCTGAAGCCCAAGGTGAGCAAAGGAATAACGCTGCATTACCCACTTCTTCAATGGTTACGTTACGCTTTAACGGTGCAACTTTTTCGTTAGCATCTAGCATTTTACGGAAAGATTTAATACCAGAAGCAGCTAAAGTACGGATTGGACCCGCAGAAATTGCGTTTACACGGATACCGTCAACACCCAAACTTGATGCCAAGTAACGAACACCAGCTTCTAAAGAAGCTTTTGCCATACCCATTACGTTGTAGTTAGGCATAACGCGCTCAGAACCTTGATAAGTCAAAGTTAATAAACAACCTTGGCGAGCTTGTAATAAAGGTTTTGCAGCACGTGCCATTGCAACAAAGCTGTATGCACTAATGTCATGAGCAATTTTAAAACCGTCACGGTCAGTCACGTCAGTGAAGTCACCGTCAAGCGTGTGTGCAGGTGCAAAGCCGATTGAGTGCACAACACCGTCTACGCCGTCCCAATGTTTTGCAAGTTCCGCAAATGCATTATCAATTTCAGCATCAACGGCAACATCACATGGAAACACAAGCTTAGAACCGAATTGCTCAGCAAACTCATCTACACGTTTTTTTAATTTTTCGTTTGGATAAGTAAATGCAAGCTCAGCACCTTCACGGTGTAATGCTTGTGCAATACCATAAGCAATTGATAATTTACTAGCAACGCCTGCAATCAAAAAGCGTTTACCTGCTAAAAGTCCTTGTGTCATGCCGATCTCACTCAAAACAATTTTCAGCATAATGCCAATATTCAACGTTTTTCGAAATTGCATAATGCATCTTTTTTCAAAAATCGCACGAAAAAAAATCGCTCCGATTTAGGAGCGACTTTTTACCAACTCATTTTTAGTCGTCAGACAATAAGCCAAGCAAACGTAAGAACGAGATATACATCCATACTAAAGTTGCAAGTAAGGCAATACCACACAACCATTCCATGAACTTTGGTGCACGATATGCTGCATTGGTTTCGATCAAATCAAAATCTAAAATTAGGTTCAGTGAAGCAATCACTGCAACAAAAGCAGCGAAACCAATACCTAGCCAGTTGCTTTCAAAAATATAAGGGATGCTTGAGCCAAACGCTAAACGCATCACCATCTGCACGATAAATACAATAAAGATCGCCAAAGATGCAGAGATCACAACTGATTTGAACTTTTCAGTTGCGCGTATGATTTGAAACTTATATAGACCAAACATCACCAAAGTCGTGACGAAAGTTGCCAATAAAGCTTGAAGAGGAACGCCCGGATATTTCAGCTGGAAAGTAAAAGAAATACCACCTAAGAAAGCCCCTTCAAATAAAGCATAAGGAATTGCTAAAGTTGGTGCAGTCGTTGGTTTAAAAGTCGTAATTAAAGCTAAAACCAAGCCGCCAATTGCACCCACAATTGAGGCCGCATAAGCAATACCAACATTTGCAGTAAAGGCTGCATAGAAAAATAAAGCGACACCCACTGCAGCAGCAATGATGGTCAACATCACAGATTTTTGAATCGCACCTTGCACGGTCATCGGTTGACTATAGTCACTGACCGTTTCAACGCGTGTCAGTATCGGGTTATTACTTTGCATAAATGCTCTCTTTTTTATAATAAATAAACTTAAAACATCATTTTAAGCAAAATGAATATGAAAGCCAAATTCCCACTTGGCATTATTGTAACAATGTCCTTTAAACAATAAAAAAGGGAGCTTTCGCTCCCTTTCGTCTTACTTGAATAACTTAATCAATCTTTACCGTCAGTATTCATAATGAAGAAGTATTCACGGTAATACTTAAGCTCAGAAATGGAATCACGAATGTCATCCATCGCCAAATGTGATGCATTTTTTTTCAGACCACTCATAATTTCAGGACGCCAGCGTTTTGAGAGTTCTTTTACTGTAGATACGTCAAGATTACGGTAGTGGAAATACTGCTCTAGTTCAGGCATAAGACGATGTAAGAAACGGCGATCCTGACAAATCGAGTTACCACACATTGGTGAAACTTTTGGATTTACCCATTTTTTTAGAAATTCTAAAGTCTGTAACTCAGCATCACGAGCGGTCAATTTACTACGACGAACTCGTTCAATTAAACCTGACTGGCCGTGCTGACGCGTATTCCACTCATCCATTGCATTTAAAATACGATCAGGTTGATGAATAGCCAAAACCGGACCTTCGGCAAGTACATTTAAATGATCATCTGTAATAATTGTTGCAATTTCAATAATCTGGTCGTTGTCGGTATCTAAACCTGTCATTTCCAGATCAATCCAAATTAATCGTGTATTTAAAGTACTGCTCATGAATGTACGTTCTAAAGTGCCGTAAAAACATCAATAGTAGCAAATTTCTTGCTTCTGCGCTGTAATTCCATACCAGCTTCGTGCTATTTTTGCGGTCTTCAAACAATGGTTTTTTTGGGATATGAATGGCTCTAATTCGTAAGCGTCGTTTAACTGAGCAACAGCAACGTCGTATTGAAAAACAGCATAAAACTCGCCAAGAAGAAGTCGATACTTCACAAGATCTAGATGGGCTGGTTGTACAGCACTATGGACGTCAACTTGAAGTACAGGCACTTTCTGTACCTGATCATCACCCAGAAAAACCGCAAGTCGCCGAAGGCGAACCAGAACCGTTTTGGAAACCCATTGAATTAAATAGCGTTTGGCGCTGTCACACCCGTACAAACCTTGAATTACTGGTCACTGGTGACCGAGTGAAGTGGCAAGCTGACCCTAATACAGGTTTAGGGATTATTACCGCAATTCATCCACGTACATCTTTACTTACACGCCCGGATCGCTATCACAAAGTAAAACCTGTAGCTGCGAATATCAGCTTAATCGTTATTGTTTTTGCCCCACTGCCAGAACCGGCACCTACTTTGATTGACCGCTACTTAGTGGCATGTGCAGATGCGAATATTCCGGCTCTTTTAGTGCTTAATAAATCAGATTTACTCACTGAAAATGACCCGATTCTCGACATGCTCAAAGAGTATGAAAATTTAGGCTATGAAGTCATGATTTGTCATTCTAAAGGTGACATCTCAGCATTGTCCCAGCGTCTTGATGGCGAGACAGTAGCTTTTGTAGGTCAGTCAGGGGTTGGGAAAAGCTCACTTATTAATGTGCTCATTCCAGATGCTGAACAAAAAACCAATATCATTTCTGAAAACTCAGCACTTGGACAGCACACCACGACTTCTACTCGTTTAATCAACTTTGGTAAAAATGGCGCCTTGATTGATTCACCGGGAATTCGCGAGTTTGGGCTTTGGCATCTCGATTTAGATAAAATTCGTATGGGCTTCCCTGAAATCGAAGCACATTTAGGTTCGTGTCAATTCCGTAATTGCACTCATACTCATGAAAAGAACTGTGGCTTAAAACAGGCTGTTGAAGCAGGTGAAATTTTACCACGCCGCCTAGACAGCTTTTTACGTTTAATCGATGAGATTCAAGAAGCGCAGCAAAAAAACTAATTTTCTACCCCATTTGCCCTTGAAGTGGTGATTTTGATCACCATCTATATACGCTATACTCTAGGTCAATTTTGTTTTTAATTTTTTTAGGTGACTTGTGGAACGCTGGTTAGAGTTTATGGGGAATCACCCCATTTTGTTTGGTACACTCGGAGTCTTGATCGTATTGTTCTTCATTTTTGAAGGTCAACGTAACGGTCGTAAAATTTCTCCACAGTCGCTTGGTATTTTAGTGAAAGCGAAAAATGCCCTTTTGATTGACTTACGCGATAGCAAAGACTTCCGCGAAGGTCACATTAGTGGTAGCCGCAATATTCCTTATAGTCAAATTGCAAGTCATGCTGATGAATTAAAAGCAAGTGACCGTCCATTGGTATTTATTTGCAACCTAGGGCAAGTTGCTGGTAGCGCTTTACAGAAAGTCGCTCACCATGACAGCTATCGCCTTGATGGTGGTATCAGTAACTGGAAAGCTCAAGGCTTACCTCTCGTTAAAAGCAAACCAAAAGCTTAAGGAGAATTGTTATGGCAGCAAATGTCATTGTTTACTCAACTTCTGTATGCCCGTACTGCGTTCGCGCGAAACAATTACTTGAGCGTAAAGGTGTTGCTTACAAAGAAGTAAATCTTTCTGTTGAAGCGCCAGAAGTACGTGCTGAATTAATGCAACGTACAAATCATCGTACTGTTCCACAAATTTTTATTAATGATCAGTTTATCGGTGGTTTTGACCAACTTTATGCTTTAGAGCGTGAAGGTAAACTCGACGAATTATTGGCTTAACATCGCATCCATATTAAGGAAAAAACAATGAGCGAAGAACAACAAGTTCAACCACAATTAGCTTTAGAGCGTATTTATACAAAAGATATTTCTTTTGAGGTTCCAGGGGCACAAGTTTTCACTAAACAATGGCAACCTGAACTTAACATCAATCTTTCTTCAGCTGCTGAAAAGATTGACCCAACTCACTTTGAAGTATCTTTAAAAGTTGTGGTTCAAGCCAATAACGATAATGAAACAGCGTTCATCGTAGATGTAACTCAATCTGGTATTTTCTTAATCGATAATATCGAAGAAGATCGTTTACCTTACATTTTGGGTGCATACTGCCCGAACATTTTGTTCCCGTTCTTACGTGAAGCGGTAAACGACCTAGTAACAAAAGGTAGCTTCCCACAGTTACTTCTTACTCCAATCAACTTTGATGCAGAGTTCGAAGCAAACATGCAACGTGCTCAAGCTGCTGCTGTTGAAGGTCAAGCTTAATTTTATAGCTTACCCTAAACTCAAAAAACCGCGTAATCCGCGGTTTTTTTATGGGAGTAATTTAGATTTAACGCTCAAGTGAATGAATCTGAATAGAAGGAAACTGGAATCCACGGCATGATTGTTCTGAACGCCATGCGACTGTTAAGATCATATTACCTAACACAAAGTTTTGGTAGGCAAATGTCCCAATAAGCTCATGCGAACATAATCCGCCCTGATTTGTAGGATGTGCTTGGGTGTGTAAGGTATTTAAATCTAAACGTATACCAAGACCCGATGCTTTTAAAACAGCTTCTTTAGTCGTCCAGACTTTAAACCAATATTCTCTATCTTGTTCTAGACTTTGCCACGTTGCATATTCATCAGGATGAAAAGCGTGTTGTGCCAGACTATCCAGACGTACTTTACGATCAAGCTCTTCAACATCTATACCAATATCTTTAACTCGCTCACTCAGCGCTAAAGCATAATATTGTTGGCTATGTGAATGATTAAAATGCAGGGCATGGTCCAGTAAGTAAGGTTTGCCATACTCATGTTTTGCAAATACTAAATCTGTTGGTGCTATCTCTAGCTTTTGAGCAATCAGTTTATTTTTAATATGTTGTATTTGCTGTTTTTTATACTCATTAAATGTACGAAAGTCGGGAAAGTCGTGTTGTTTTCGATTTAAAAAATCATTGAGTTTTCCTATATAAATGTCCACATGTTTACTATTCATTTTATTAATCCGAACCATCCATAATTCACTGCTAGCATTAAAACCTTACTGATACCTGATTAGACAATACAATAAAAAGCCCAAAGAAGACTTTGGGCTTTTTCAATTAAAAACAGATTAACGTTTAAATTTCTTTTCTGCTTTTTTGAATTTCTGAATATAACGACGACGACGTGCAGCTGTACGCTCATCAACCTGACTCTTACGACCTTCAAACGGGTTTTCAGAAGTCTTAAATTCAATTTTAACTGGTGTACCTTCAAGCTTGTAAACCTTACGGAACACATTCTCTAAATAACGGCGATAATCAGCTGGAGTCTTATCCACCTTGTTACCGTGAATCACAATAGTTGGTGGATTTTGCCCACCCATGTGCGCATAACGCATTTTAATACGACGGCCTTGAACTGTCGGCGGCTGATGCTGATCAGTTGCATCATTCAAAATTTGCGTCAATTTCGCAGGAGATACCTTTAAGTTTGCAGACTCATAAGCACGGTGAATTGATGGATATAACTCACCCACCCCAGTACCATGTAGAGCAGAAATAAGGTGAATTCGAGCCCAAGGAATAAAGTCAAAACGGCGCTCAACATCAAGCTTACATTGCTTGCGGTCGTATTCACTCATGTTGTCCCATTTATTGATCGCAATGACCATGGCACGCCCAGCTTCCAGCGCATAGCCAATTAAATGTAAGTCTTGCTCAACAATACCTTCACGGGCATCAACTACAACCACCACCACATGTGCGTCTTTCATCGCTTGTAAAGTCTTCACAATTGAGAACTTCTCAATCATTTCATCAACTTTACCTTTACGGCGTACACCTGCTGTATCAATTAAAGTGTATTTACGGCCTTCACGCTCGAACGGAATATAAATAGAGTCACGAGTTGTACCCGGTTGGTCAAACGCTACCACACGGTCTTCACCAAGTAAGCGATTTACTAACGTTGATTTACCTACGTTCGGACGACCAATAATTGCTAGACGCAATCCGGTATCTTTGTCATGCTCTTCAGGATTTTCATCTTCCGGAATATCTTGAAGTACATCCTCAAGCATTTGTTGTACGCCACGGCCATGGCTCGCTGCAACTTGTAATGGTTCACCCATACCAAGCTTGTAGAACTCAACCAAAGCAGCTTCAGCATGAACACCATCAACCTTATTGGCAACAAGATAAATTTTCTTGCCTAAAGTACGTAATTCACGGGCAATTTGCTCATCGGAAGCTAACAATCCGGCACGCGCATCAACTACAAAAATAATAATATCTGCTTCATTGATGGCTGTTTTCGACTGCTCGGCCATGTAGTTATCGATACCGCCTTCACTTTCACCAATACCGCCAGTATCAACAACAATGAAAGACTTATTTTGATAAGTCGCATCACCATATTTACGGTCACGAGTCAAACCCGCGAAGTCGGCTACAAGTGCATCACGACTCTTGGTAATCTGGTTAAATAACGTTGATTTTCCGACATTCGGACGACCAATGAGCGCAATAACGGGTTTCATACAATAACCTTAATTCAAGACCAGCCATATCTCATGGCATGAGCATTAGAAACAGTACAGGAGATATATTTTAAGGTCAGATATGACCATAATAAAAGACGGGGCTTTGAACTGATTTAATTCAAACACCCCGATATTTTTAACAGCGTAATTTGTTAAGCGGCTATTTTAGCACAAGCGAACAAAATTAACGATTCTGCCAAATACTTAAATCGCCTTTTCGGGTCGAAACATAGAGCTGATTCTCAATCACACGTAATGTATTGACCTCACCACTTGTTTTAGAACGACCAATCAACTTACCTGTTGTCGGGTCGATTAGGTGTAAGACACCATCCAAATCACCAACAATAAGGTCCGATCCCAACACGACAGGATTACTTAAATGACGGTTTAAGAGACTATCATTTTGCCAAAGCTGTTCGCCTGTTGTTAAGTCATAAGCTGTAAGCTTGCCGTCAGTAGACGAAACAAACACTTTATTATCATAAACTTCTGGACGCTTGGTGCTACTTGAATCTTCACTCCAAACCACACGTTGAGAAGCGAGATCAGTAACAGTTACTTGGCCTTGGAAACTAGTTGTTACCATGAGTTGACCCGCAACAACCGGGTCACCATCAATGTCAATTAAACGCTGAATATCAGAACGCCCTTCACTTACTGCAACACGACGTTGGAAGCGCGGAATACCACTAATCGTATCAATTGCATAAACATATGCATTTGCAGAAGCAATTAAAACAGTACGAGGGTCAAGACTCACTGGCGATGGCTGACCACGTAAACTGAACTGAACATTTGGCAATTTATATGCCCAAACTTGTTGTCCTGATGATACATCATGTGCAAATACAGTACCGTCATTTGCAATTGTAATCACGCGACCAGACTGAACTAAAGAAGGACTTAATAAAGCACCAGATAATTGTGCAGTCCATTTTTGTTCACCGGTTGCCTGATCTAAAGCAAATAACTGACCTTTACTGTTACCAACAACAACAATACCTTCAGCTGCTTCAACACCAGAGCTTAAGCCCAATTTACTAACTTTTTTCTCCCAAAGACGTTGTTTACCACGGTATGCAGCAACTTCACCTTTAGGATCAAGAGTAAAAACAACACCTTCGCTAGCGTCAAGTTGTAAACGTAATGGATCTGCCTTATTCGTAGAAGAAACACTGCGTGAAAACACGGGCACCAAACTCTTATTTGACTCAGTCAATTTCGGTAGTGGATTTGGTTTTGCTTCTTTTACTTTGTTGCTAGAACATCCGACCAATACAGCCGATGCGATTGCAATTGCCAAAGGCAGTTTGAATTTCTGATTCATTAAGACTCTTCCACCTGTGTTTCCAAAATTGGGCGCTCAATCTGTGGATCTTCAACTAAAACGCCAACACTTTCGAGTTTAATTTGTAAAATTTGTCGCTCTTGTTTACGTTCCAGTAACGAATCCCATGCAGCTTGATATGCTTTTTTAGCAGAATCAATATCTTTCTTAGCAACAAAGATATCACCGCGTAACTCTTCTACTGTTGCTTTAAATGCCGGATCGACATCACCAGACAAGGTTTTTAGAGCTTCATCATATTTGTTTTGCGCCAATTGTGCATCTGCTAAACGCAATTTTACAACCTGAATCAGTCCTTCATCTTTTACTTTTGAATTCTCAACTTTTTTCAAAGCTTTTTCAGCAGCAGCATAATCTTGTTTTTCATATGCAAGTTTTGCCAATACAAATTGAGTTTGTATCGCCTGAACTGAATCAATATCGTCTTTTACAATCTTATCTGCCGAAGCTGTTATTGAAGCTAAAGCATTTGGATTATCGGCTGTTGCATTCGCTTCATCCATTAACTGCTGTACTTTTGCAGTTTCTGTCTGACTCGTTGCAAGGTTTCTTTTTTGCCAATATTCCCACCCGAAAAAGGCAATCAATGCAATGAGAATCCCGCTAATCATGGCAGAACCATATTTTTTGGCGAACGACTTTAAGCTGTCGAATTGTTCTTCATCACTTAAGCTCATGTGATTGTCCTTTTCCAGATGTTTCAGTTTATTTTGTAAATTTTTCAATTAAGAATGGTACGAGTTCAGCCAATGCAACTTGTGATTGCTCAGCCGTTGCCAACTCTTTTACAGCAAGCTGCTGTGCTTCCCACTCACGTTCACCCAAAATTATGGCGTAAACAGCCCCAGCCTGATCAGCTTTTTTCATCTGACTCTTCATGCTGCCTTGTGAACCAGTTTTAATGCGAATGTTACTATTCGCAGCTTCTAACTGGTCACGCAATTGTTCTGCTAGAACTAAAGCTTTAGATTGATAAGCAGGCTCCGCAACCAAGAACGCTTCACAGTCACGTACAATTTCAGCCTGTTCGACTTGCTCAAGTAGAAGCAATAAACGCTCCATCCCCATTGCAAAACCGACCGCTGGAACAGACTGATCAGCCTTACCTTTTAACTGGCCAACCAAACCATCATAGCGTCCACCTGCACATACTGTACCTTGCGAACCTAATGCTGTTGTTGTCCATTCAAAAACAGTTTTATTGTAATAATCTAGACCACGTACCAATTTTTGGTTAATTACAAATTTAATGCCTGCGGCTGTCAAATAATCTTGTAATTGTTGGAAGTGGCTTAAACTGTCTTCTTTTAAGAAGTCATGTAATTTCGGCGCATTTTCCAGAATTTTCTGAGTCGACTCAATTTTAGAATCTAAAATACGTAATGGGTTTGTTGTTAAACGGCGCTGTGAATCTTCATCCAAAGCATCTTTATGTTCATTTAAGAACGCAACCAAAGCATTACGATATTCCGTACGCTCATCTGTTTCACCCAAAGTATTCAACTCAAGTTGAACCATGTGATCAACACCCATACGTTTCCACAAACGGGCAGTCAACATAATCAACTCAGCGTCGATATCAGGAGTCGCTACACCAAAAGTTTCCACACCAAACTGGTGGAACTGGCGGTAACGGCCTTTTTGTGGTTTTTCATAACGGAACATAGGTCCCATATACCACACACGTGGCGTAGCACCACGCAACAAGTTATGTTCAACCAACGCACGAACACAACCCGCTGTTCCTTCCGGACGTAAAGTCAGTGACTCAGGTGGGTTTCCTTTATCGAAGAATGTGTACATTTCTTTTTCTACGATATCGGTCGCATCACCAATAGCACGTTTAAACAGTCCCGTTTGTTCAACGATCGGCAAACGAATTTGTTGGTAACCATATGCATCCATTAAAGATGCTAAATGCTGCTCGAGACGTCTCCACGCTGCTGTTTGCGTTGGTAAAACGTCATTAAAACCTTTGATTGCGACAATTGAACTCATGATGAACTACGAATAATTTCTTTAGATTTAGCTTCTTCAAGCTCTTGAACACGTTGACGAACCATAGTTTCGATTTCATCAACCAATTGATTGGTATCAATTAAATGGCTTTTCTCACCATTACGATAAACCAATGAACGAGGCGCAGCCCCAACGACCCCGATATCTGCTTCTTTTGCTTCACCTGGGCCATTTACCTTACAGCCAATAACCGAAACGTCCATTGGTGTACGGATATCTTCTAAACGCTCTTCTAAAGCCTGCATCACCTGAATCACGTTAAATTCTTGGCGAGAACAACTTGGACAAGCAATAAAGTTAATACCGTTAGAACGTAGGCCAAGCGATTTTAAGATATCAAAACCGATCTTGATTTCATCTTCAGGTTCAGCAGCAAGCGAAATACGCATCGTATCGCCAATGCCTTCCATTAATAACCCACCAAGAGCAATCGCTGATTTCACAGTACCTGTACGGTAAATACCAGCTTCAGTCACTCCAAGGTGTAATGGATTATCAATTTGTTGAGAGAGTAAACGATAAGCATCCATGGTTAAAAACACATTCGATGCTTTTACGCTGACTTTAAACTCATGGAAGTCAAGACGGTCTAAAATATCAATATGACGTAAAGCTGACTCAAGAAGTGCCTGCCCTGTAGGCTCGCCATATTTTTTCTGTAAATCTTTTTCTAGAGAACCCGCATTCACGCCAATACGCATAGAAATACCGTGATGACGTGCCGCAGCCACAACTTCACGAACTTTCTGGTCTGAACCGATATTGCCCGGGTTAATACGCAAGCAGTCCGCACCATAATCCGCAACTGCCAAAGCAATTCTATGGTCAAAATGGATATCAGCAACTAATGGAACTGAAACACGCTTACGGATTGCACCAAAGGCTTCAGCAGCTTCCATAGAAGGCACTGAAACACGCATAATATCTGCACCTGCATCAACACAACGCTCAATCTGAGCCACAGTTGCGTCAACATCGCAAGTTTCGGTATTTGTCATACTTTGCACACTAATAGGTGCATCGCCACCGACATAGACCGAACCAACACGGATTTTACGTGTTGGTCGACGTTTAATTGGGTTCTCTATCATTGTATCGCTCAACTCATGGTATTAGCGGGATAAACGGAATTCAGCTTTACCGTTTACCGTATATGGAGACAATGAAATCTGTTCTTGGTTTAGACTTAATGACACAGCCGTTGCATCATCAAGACGAATCTGGAATGGAGACTCACCATTTAAGGTTAAAGTCGATGCCTGACGACCCGTCGCTAAAACCTTCCCTGTTGCATCTACAATATGAACAGAAGTTGGACGGTTAAAGTTTAACACCAATTGGTCACCCACTGTTGCAGAGGTGTTCCCTTTCATAGGTAAAACTTCAACATTAGACTGATTTGCTTTTGGCAGCTCAGCATCTTCTTTGTTTGAGGTCCATTTTTGGACACCCATCACAATTAATGACACGACAGCAATAATCAAAATTGCAAGCAGTGCGCGCTTTAACCATTTTTTGTTACGATCACTATTAGAACCCGGTAATTTACCCATGATTTTAATTGGTGAGTTGTTTAAAGCATGATTTGGCAAAAGCCCAGTATCGTTTGCATAAATCTCATCAAAACGCTGGATAATTGCAGTTGCATCAGTATTTAAATACTTCGCATAAGAACGATAATAGCCTTTGATAAAAGTCGCTTCTGGCAAAGATTTATAGTCGTCTTGCTCTAACGCATTAAGCGTTTTCAGCGGCATATTTAAATCTGAAGATACTTGCTCTAATTCTTTTTTCTGAGAAACACGAATTTGACGTAAATACTCACCAGGACGTTGAATATTTCCTAAAGCAGAAGTCGGTAAGCTTGAGCCAGTTGGCTGCTGTGAATTAGGATTTATTTCCATACGGCCTCAGTACTATACTGTAATTGCAAATAACGTTGATATTCTGGACTTTCCGGGAATAAAGCACGTAACTGGTTTACTAAAACTTGCATTCCCATTTTATCCGCATTGGCTCGAGCCACTCTTAAACCAATCCAAAGTGCGCGTGCACCCTGATTTTTCTGCCCCACTGTACGAACATATTGTTCATACATTTGTGTAGCAGCCGGAATCTGCTGCTGCAAATAAAAAATTTCTGCTAACTCTAACATTGAAATGTAAGAGTCGCGGTTAGCAAGAAGTGCTTGTTTGAATGTTTTTTCAGCACTCGCAATATCGCCTAGTTTTAAATAAATTCGCCCCAGATTTTCTAAAGCCTGGTAACGTTGATCATAGCCTAATGTTGCACCAGCAATACGAAATTGCTCAATAGCATCATTATAACGCTCCATTTGGTACAAATACGTACCATAATTATTACGTGCCTGAGCATTGTCTGGTTCAGACGAAATTGCACGCTTAAAGTAATGTTCCGCTTTTTCTAAATTGGGTTTACTGCCTTCTTGTTGCAATAAAATACCCATCATCATATTTGCCGTTGCATCACGACTATCGACACTTAACGCTTGGTCAAGAGAACGCTTTGCAGAATCCAAGTCACCAGAACGAATGTATTCGGCAGCAAGCTGCGTACGCACTTTTACTGCTTTTTCCGGGTCCTTTTTAACCGTTTGCGAAGTCTGACAACCACTTGCCAAAAGTGCAACAGCAACCCCCATACATAACATGATCTTCAACTTCGGAGTACTCAAAGTCTGCCCTCAATATTATCCTTGTGTACGTAAAATCTCTTGTCGTTGAGCCACTTTCTTTTGCCACTGCTCAGCACGACGCGTACGGTCAGCAACTTGGCCGACCAATTGTCCACATGCGGCATCAATATCATCGCCACGTGTTTGACGAATCGTACACACAAATCCTGCATCAGACAAAGTTTTTTGGAAAGAGATGATACGATTTCGACTTGAGCGTCCATATGGCGCATGAGGGAACGGATTAAATGGAATCAAGTTAATTTTACTTGGTAAGTTTTTAAGTAATTTAAGCAACTGCTGTGCATGTTCAGGTTGGTCATTCACACCTTCTAACATGACATATTCAATGGTCACATGTTTACGTGCGCTTTCATTACCATCTTTGGCAATATAACGCTGACATGCCGCAATCAACTGAGCCAATGGATATTTTTTATTAATAGGCACAAGTTCATTACGCAATTCATCATTTGGCGCATGTAGGGAAATTGCTAAAGCAACATCAATATCTTTCGCAAGTTGGTCAATTTTTGGCACAACACCTGACGTTGACAAAGTCACACGACGTTTTGACATACCATAAGCAAAGTCATCGAGCATAATGTGCATTGAGCTTAATACAGCATCGTAGTTGAGCAATGGCTCACCCATACCCATCATCACAACATTAGTCACTGAACGCTCGCGCTCAGCAACAGGCACTTCTTCCATATAGGAATAGTTTGCCATCCAAAGTTGCCCAATAATTTCATCTGGGGTTAAATCACGCTGAAAACCTTGCTTACCTGTTGAACAAAATGAGCAGTCCAATGCACAACCTACTTGTGAAGAAATACACAAAGTTTTGCGTGAACCTGTTTTATCTTCGGCAGGAATTAATACAGTTTCTACTAAAGAGCCAGAACCTTCACCTACGCGAAACACCCATTTACGTGTTCCGTCTTTTGAATAATGACGGTGAACCACTTCAGGTGCTTTAATTTCACAAATTTGTTCAAGCTTTGCACGTAATTTACCTGAAATATTGGTCATTTCAGCAAAATCAGTAACAAAGTATTGATGAATCCATTTCATAACCTGACCGGCACGAAATTTTTTCTCACCAATATCTTCAAAGAATTTTTCTAATTCAGCACGTGACATGCCGAGTAAATTCACTTTTTCGGCAGCAGGCGATGCTGGCGTGGACGAAGATTGCTGCTGTCCATCAAGATTTTCAGATGAAACGACCACTGCAGAACTCATGTGTATTTACCTAAACCATGTCAAAAAAAGAATATATTGTTCAAGAATCAAACAATATGCTCTTGAGAGAATAAAAAAACCAGATAAGTAGTATACCACTTATCTGGTTTGAATGCTTTCGATTAACGAGTGCGTGGGCAGATCTCGTTGTCAGCAAAGAAGTAAGCAATTTCACGCTCTGCTGAAGCAACTGAGTCAGAACCGTGAGCAGCATTTTCATCGATGCTTACAGCGAAATCAGCACGGATAGTACCAGGAGCCGCTTCTTTAGGATTTGTAGCACCTAAGATTTCACGGTGAGCAAGAACTGCGTTTTCACCTTCAAGAACAGATACAACAACTGGACCAGAAGTCATGAATGCAACTAAGTCACCAAAGAAACCGCGTTCTTTGTGCTCTGCATAGAAACCTTCAGCATCAGCTTGAGAAAGGTGTTTCATTTTAGTCGCAACAATTTTTAAACCCGCTTTTTCGAAACGAGCAAAAATTTCACCGATGTGGTTTTTAGACACAGCATCTGGCTTTACGATAGACAAAGTACGTTCAATTGCCATGAGTGGCTCCTTTATTTTAAGATTTAAACTTTAAAAAATTTGCCGCATTATACCGATGTCATAGGCAATAATCAGCTTTGAATGTGTAAAAGTTGCGATTTTTTCTACTGTTTTTAGCGAACTTCATCCAACCAAGCCATCTGGATGGCTTCTAGCAATCCTTCGGTTGATTTATTTGGGTCATCACTGAAGTCTGGTAACGCACAAACCCATGCATGTAAATCGGTAAAACGAATCCATTGCGGATCAACTTCTGGATGTGCTTCTGACAATTCAATGGCAATATCAATCGTATCTGTCCAACGTAAGCCCATAGCGGCTCCTATCTGTTTAATCTGCTAAATCAAGAACTGTGTACTTTAGCAAATCCACAAACCTAATCGATAGCTTAAGCTGATAAAAATTACTGTTCGTTATAAAGCAATGCCCAATAATGGCGCGACAAAAATAATCAGACTTGCTACTGCTGCACCAATAAGTGCGCCTACAATCACATCACTCGGATAGTGAAGTCCAAGTACCATACGAGACAATGCCACAAGCACCATGAACGGCAACATCGCTGCAAGCAACACAGGTTGGATATACCCCAACACAATTGTCACCATGACAGCATGTAACGTATGACCTGATGGAAAACTAAAGTGATCGAGTGGTCTTTCACCGAGAACAATCACCTGATGTACTTGGTAAGGACGTGGACGCGTGGTTTTATGTTTTAAGAATTTATAAATTGCTGTTCCAACCGAACCACCAAGTAGCAAATAGATAATTTGCAAGCTATAGGTAATGCCCTGCATTCCCCATACAATCGCCAACATGAGGTACCAAAAAGGTCCGTCACCAGCACGGCTAATAATTTTGAAGAATAATGCCACACGCTGTGAATGAGAGAAATTATTGAGATATAAGCAGCCTCGTAAATCGAGATCGAGTATTTTTATTTTTGCATTCTTAAATTTCATGGTTGTTCTCCTATTTTAGGATACTTAGGTGAAGTCCGCCGAGGGTTCCTTCACTACCTGATAAAATGCCTGTTCTAATTGCTGTACCGGAAGTTGCCAACCGCTTTGCTGTACTTTATGACAGGCTTGTATGCCCATTTCTCTAAGTTGTTGTATTGAAGGAAGCTGATAAATTTGTTGTATAAAATGGTTCTTATGCCCAAGTGGGCTTAACCAACCGTTTACGCCATGTATTAAATACTGGTGTGCACATGCATAATCATACGCGATAACTGGCAAACCGCTCGCCATTGCTTCCAAAACTACGTTACCAAACGTTTCAACTTGGCTTGCAAATACAAAGACATCGGCACTTGCATATGCGACTGCCAAATCGTGCCCGCGCAAACTACCCGTAAAAATAACATTTTTCGCTTCAGGTAGTGCTTTTAATCGAGCAAGATCCGGGCCATCTCCCACCACAACCAGTTTAGTTTTCTGTTGCTGAATGTTTTGCATAACTGCATAACTCTCAACGATCAGCTGGACTTCTTTTTCCGGTGATAAACGACCTACATACAACATGACACGTGTATCGGAATCAACGCCCCATTGCTGGCGTAAGTTTTCTGAGCGATGTTTTGGTGAAAAACGAGTAGTATCCACTCCTCGCCCAACAACGACTAGAGGACATGTAATACCAAAACCGCGTAAAGCCTCTTCCGTGTCCTTGCTCGGAACACAGGTCACCTGAGTATTGTTATGGAACCAGCAAAGATATTTTTGAATCGGCTTCACCAAAAAGGCCAAATCGAAGAACCTGCTAAAATCTTGAAACGGCGAATGAAAACCACTAGAGACCGGAATATCTTTAGCTTTTGCAGCTTGCATCGCTGTTAAACCTAACGGCCCTTCAGTCACAATATGTACGACATCTGGTACAAATTTTTCAAAAGCTTTTGAAACTTTTAAATATTGGGGCCAGCCAAATTGCAAAGTTGGATATTTTGGAATCGCTTGTGACATGACCAGACATTCTTGTTCTGGCAAAAAATCATGACATTTGGCTTTTTGCTCAGGTCGAACAAGTAGAATTTTATGCCCTTGTTTCTGTAAACCTTGGCATAACTGCAACAAAGAGAGTGCTACACCATTAATTTCAGGCGGCCATGTTTCTGTCACAATCGCAATTTTTAAACGAGGACGAACCAACTCGTGAAGTTGGTGCAATTCCTGAGTATTAGACAAATGCTGTTTTTGTTTAAAATAGAATTGGAAGCTTTCAGGAAGTTGCTGTTGTTTTAATAGTGCTGTCGCGTATGAGCCTTGCATAGCGCCATCCATCAGTATATTTATTTTCATGCTTAAAGATTAAGCAGCTTTCTTGACACTTTGATGATAAATGCATGACAGTTTACTGACATAAAAATTAAAAAAGCACGCTGAGAACAGCGTGCTTTTTCATAAAGCAGACAAGAGAACTTAACGGTTCTGCAATTTCGCATAATCCATCAATACATTCGCAGCTTCATTTACGAACGTTTCTTCTTCTGGCAACGCAGGACGTTGATTAGCTTTCATTTTGGCACGAGATTCAGCTAGAGCATCTAGAGAAGCCTGATAGCTTTCCCAGTTAGGGAAAGGTTTTTGACCTGTTGCTATACGACGTTCATTTTCAGCATCTAAAGTTTGCTTTTCTAAACTCAAAAGCTCTACACGGCGCTTATCAATATCAAGCACAACTTGTTTCTGGTCACTCGTAACCTTCGCAATTGCTGTACGTTTATTTAAATACTTAAACTGTGGATCAACAGCAACACGTTGTTCCGAAAGTTGAGACAGCTTCGCTACATATGGCTGCACTGAACCTTCACGCTTAAATGGTGCAGTCGGAATCGTATCCCACTTCAACGCATTTTTCGATTTACGCTCACCAAACTCTTCGTTATAGATATCAACAAGCTTAATATCTGGCACTACACCTTTGTTTTGCGTACTACCACCAGTTACACGGTAGAATTTACGCTGAGTTAAGGTTGCTTGACCATATGCCAAAGTATCGAGTTGG
Organism: Acinetobacter sp. EKM10A; assembly: GCF_011075215.1. Lineage (NCBI taxonomy): Bacteria > Pseudomonadati > Pseudomonadota > Gammaproteobacteria > Moraxellales > Moraxellaceae > Acinetobacter > Acinetobacter sp. EKM10A. Next base: position 147,172 of record NZ_JAALLK010000003.1, read on the forward strand.
ACCTGAGCTGTACCTTTACCTGTGGTTGTACTACCAATGATAATGCCACGCTCATAATCTTGAATTGCAGCAGAGTAAATTTCACTTGCAGATGCTGAGGCTAAGTTCACCAATACAGCGAGTGGACCTGTATAGATTTGCTGACCACCATCGTTGTCTTCAAATACACTTACGTTGCCATTACCATCACGAATTTGCACAACTGGACCTGACTTAATCACTTGTCCAAGCATACGTGCAACTTCTTCTAATGAACCACCTGGGTCATTACGCAAGTCAATAATAATACCTTCAACTTTCTTGGCTTTTAATGCCTCAAAAGCATTTGCCGTATCTTCAGAAACTGAGCGATATTGTTGACCGGCACGACGTGAACGATAGTCAAAATAGAACGATGGAATTTCAATCACACCTAATAGATGCTTTTTACCATCACGTGTCACTTCAACTGTACGTGAACGAACACCGGCATCTTCTTCTTGAATAACATCACGTACCAAAGTCACATTGCGTGCTTGACTCATTGATGCACCAGCACCAAGAAGCTTCAACGTTACTTTTGTGCCGCGCTTACCACGAATCAACCCAACAATTTCCGAACTCGACCAGCCGACCACATCGATCATTTTGCCGCCCTCTTGAGCGACACCAACGATTCGGTCTCCTGATTTCACTTGACCAGACTTACTTGCAGGGCCACCTTCTACAATAGTTTCAATCTTGGTGTAATCTTCATTACCACGTTCTGGGCGAATCGATACCCCAATACCTTCAAGCTGTAAGGTTGTTTGGCGATTGAGTTCTATCGCATCAATTGGCGGATAATAGTTACTGTGTGGATCATAAGTTGCCAACATTGCATTTAATGTTTTATCCAACACATCGTCGCTTTTCACACGACTAATTCTTTCAAGCTGACGCGTATAACGCTTAGTCAAAGTCTGAGCTGGCGTTAAATCTTCTGGGCCTGTTAAATCTTGACCATCAGCAAGTGAAGGGTTTTCTTTTAACGCCTTTTGTTTCGCCTGCTCTTCTTCACGGCTAATTGTTAAATTGATTAACTGAGAAACCAGCATTTTACGCCAGTGATTTTGCTGCTCAGCTGACGTTTTAAAATACGGTGCTTTTTCGCGATCTACTTCAATAAAAGTATTTGGCTGTTTTAAGTTTTGTGGTTTCTTCAACTCAGCAAGCATGAACTCATAAAACTGTTTTAAGCGCTCACGATATTGCTGGTGAATAGCAAATGGCCCAGTTAAATTCCCCGCTTTTAATGAAGCACCAAAATTTGAACCATAGAGCTTTTTATAGTTTTGAACTTCAGCGTCTAAAAATAATGAGTGGTCCGGATCAAGACTGTCTAAGTACATATCAAGAATACGGTTAGATGTGTTCGCATCCAGACGCATATTTAAATAATGTTGGCGGTCTACTAAAGTTGCCAGTTGACGAGCCACCAAGGCTTGCTCTTGCGTTGGCTGGATCGATTGAGAAACAGCAGCAGTATTGGTTGCTGCTCTTGCTTCGTTCATCGTATGAGAGAAGAATAAACCGCCAGTCGCGATTGCTACTGCACAAGCTATAGTTTGAAGTTTCATAAATTCTTAATACTTCCTTGGGTGTTCGTATCTTACACGCTCTGTTTTCGATATGAACTAAGCAGATTCAACATCTTAACCAACTAAATTGTTTATACCGTGTAGTTTTATCATATTCTGTACTGACAAAATGTAGCAAATCATTGCAAAATTCGCTTATTGTTTTTCAATCAAAATTCAAATGGAACCAATATGATTGGCGCGTTGATGCTGGACATAGCCGGCACAGAACTTACTCAAGAAGATATTGAACTATTACAAGCTCCGCAAGTCGGTGGCATGATTTTATTTGCACGAAATATTGAATCACCACAACAAGTCCGTGCTTTAACCGACCATATGCGCCAAGTTCGCCCAGATATTTTGATTGCTGTCGACCAAGAAGGTGGTCGCGTTCAACGTCTAAAATCTGGCTTTACATTATTGCCAGCCATGGGCCGTTTTGGCGAGCTCTATATAACTCAACCTCAAAAAGCACTTGAATTAGCTGAACAGTGCGGCTGGTTAATGGCAACTGAAGTTTTGGCTGTGGGGATCGATTTTAGTTTTGCGCCAGTTTTAGATCTGAATGCAATTAGCGATGTAATTGGTGACCGTGGCTTCTCTAAAAATATCGAAGATATCGCTCCACTTGCTGGTGCATTTATGCGCGGTATGAAAAAAGCCGGCATGGCAAATACCGGTAAGCACTTCCCTGGTCACGGTTCGGTAAAAGCTGACTCACATGTCGCAGCTGCAATCGATAGCCGTAGCTATGACGAAATTTATAACCATGACATGCAAAGCTTTATCAAGCTTATGCCTGAGCTAGATGCGCTCATGCCGGCACATGTAATTTACGATCAGGTTGACCCAAATCCGGCAGGTTTCTCACCTTTCTGGATTCAAGAAGTCCTTCGTAATCGCTTGAAGTTTAATGGCGTACTTTTCTCCGATGACTTAAGCATGCAAGCTGCTTGTGTCGCTGGTGGTGCAGATGCGCGTATTCAAGCGGCTCTGGCAGCAGGCTGTGATATGGGGTTAGTGTGTAATGACCGTAGTGCAGCATGTACAGCACTCGATGGTATTACAAACTTAGAGCTACCAAATCAAGAGCGTTTAGAACGTATGCGTGGTCGAATTCCACAAATCCAAGTTGGTGAAACTTTATCGCTTGGAAATGACTGGCAAGCTGTCAAAACAGCCATTGAAGAGTTTAAGAATTCAATCTAAATTCTAGTGCAAGACCATATTTGACTGATAATTAAAAAATTGTCAGTCAAACCACACAAAAACAATAAATCGAGTTCAGGACGAATGACACAACACCTTTCAAAACACCGCCACATTTCTTTTACAGCCCACTATACAGGCTATATCTGGTATCAAATGGGGATCTCACATGAAGCACTTGCCACCAGCAAAGGAAAATCGTTGGCATATTTAGTTCACCCATTAGAGTCTTGGGCAGAGAAATATGTCGGTGGCAGTATGCGCACGACGCTTAAACAGCGCCATTCCATGCTTGATCATGATCTAGAGAAGTTAATTCAAGAAAATCCTGATTTACAAATTCTTGAAATCGCTTGTGGTTTATCACCTCGAGGCTGGTGGTTTAGGCAGCATTATCCTTCCATTAGCTATCGAGAGCTTGATTTGCCCGATATGGCTCAAACAAAACAAAATGCACTACAACAAATTGAAAAAAATGCACCTGAGGTTTTATCAGTCGATTTATTTACCGAAGCCTTTGCTCAAGCATTTGAAGTATTTGACTCTAACCGCCCACTGGTTGTAATTAGTGAAGGTTTAATTAACTATTTTGATAAAGACTTATTAAAGCAACTGATCCAATCCATTGCCCACTATGGTGCTTCCTTTAAAAAGCTTCATTATTTAACCGACCTATATCCTGAACCCGTTAAAAACAAACTTGCAAGTATTATCTGGAACAGTAGTAAATTACTTAAACTTATGTCTCGAAGCTCATTTAGTTTTCATTTTAAGACTCCCCTAGAAGTGAAAGACTTTTTTAAAGATGCAGGCTTTAGTCAAGTTAACGTTGAACAACCGCAAATATTCTTTGGACAAGTCTCTAAAGAGAACGATGAAGAGCATTTAGGTGACTTAGTCTGGACTATCCATGCTCAATTAAAATAAAAAATGGAAGCCTCGTGAGTTTTGAGGCTTCCAAATCATAAAAGAATAAAGGTTAAGCTGCTTGTTTCTGGCGAGCAATGAAGCGGCTTAAACGGTCAGCAAGCTCAAAGCTACCATGTTTAAATAAGGCACGGACTCCTTGTTCAGTAGCTTCAAAAATTAAACACTCAATCGAAAAAGCACCCTCTTCATCTTCTAAATGTAAACCCAAATCACGTGGGTGTTCATTTACAAACTCAAGCTGTGCTACATCATCTAACTTCAAATACATCCCAAAGAAAGTCACGTCAACAATCGTCACTGGCACCTCTGTTTCACATTCACGGTGGCTCAGTTTCGTTTTAGGCTGGAGAACTGGTATACGCTCTTCACCTCGGCGTTCCATGTTTTGTATTTGCTCACGCGTCATTGGAATAATGCCATCCAGATTTTGGATAGATTCACCCTTCAAAAATGAAGTGAACAAACTCATAGTTTCTTTACGGCGCTGGAGCTGCGGCACATGGTCAGCGTTAGCAATCAGAGCAAATTCCATATCCGGACATTGCAAAGCAAAATTGGCATTTTCATGAGGCAAAGTAAAACTATCGTACTGCCCTGCTGCGACCAGTGTCTTACATTCTGGAATAGGTACATCTGTTAAACGCAAAAGGCGATTACAGTTAATTTCATAACGTTCTCTTTCAGTACCCGTAAATTCTGCCATTTGCCTAAAAAATAATTTTTTAGCTGTAGGCGACATACGTGTTTTATCTAATTTGGCATGATTCACCAAATATAAAATTACCGCTTGCCCAAACTCTTCCATACGATTTTCTTGCATGAGTTTGAGCGACTCTTCCAGAATCATCCGCCAGCTTTTACGGGTCTTTTGCATAACACCCATTAAAATCATACGGTCCATCAAATCTGGACGATGATAAGCAAAACAAGAAGCAACAACTGAACCCAACGACATTCCCATTACAGAAACTTTTTGAATTCCGACGATATCTAGCCAACGTCCTAACATTTCCGACAAATCGGGAAGCTCTAATATTCCAGCAGAAATTCCGGTATCTCGATTGGTAATTTGTTGATTTGCGCCCATAGATGGCAAGTCAATTAGAATGACCGGGCCACTTTCAAATAGTTGTTCAACACAATATTTATACGAGTTAAAATTTTGAAAAGCACCGCCAACAATCACAATCGGTGTTTTGTGAATCGTTTGTGGGTCTGCAATCGCCATGTATTCAATTTTCCAACCGTCAATCCATGTGGTACGAGCTGGCTGTTTAAAACTATCTCTATGGTAGATATCGAAAAACCCAAAACCGGCATAAGCTTGGTTTATCTCCGAATCCATTTGAATAATGGAATTCATATCCTTGCTTCCTCCTTGCTGTAATTTTTTTATGCTGCAAGAGTTCCTTCTTGAACATGTAATCTTTTATGCACAAATCTTTAAAATTTGTATTAGTTTGTATTGCACAAGTCCATTCTAAACAATTGTCTGAAATATACGCAATCGCTGAATTGACCGCTCATCCTGTTTAAGCCGCGAATAGTTTGCAAAATATTTAAATGTTTTTTTATAGCGGTCACATTTTTCCAAAAAAGCCATTCATTGTTCCGCATTTGACTGCTACTATCGTAGTCATTGGTAAATGATTAAAAAATGCTATGCAAGATTCAATTGAACAATATATGCAAAAAGTTGGGCAACAAGCACGTGATGCTTCACGCGTCTTAACAAGTGCTTCTACCTCACTTAAAAATCATGCACTCTCTGCTATTTATACTGCTTTGGAAAACAACCAAGCAGCTATCTTGGCGGCGAATCAGATCGACATGGAAAAAGGCCGTAGCAATCAGCTCGACAGCGCCTTACTTGATCGTCTTGAGCTTACGCCCGCACGTTTTAAAGGGATGTTGCAAGGTTTAAAAGATGTGATCGCGCTTGTCGATCCAATTGGGGAAATTACGGATCTTGCATATCGCCCCACAGGCATTCAAATTGGGAAAATGCGTGTACCTCTAGGTGTCGTTGGTATGATTTACGAATCACGTCCAAATGTCACACTTGAAGCTGCATCCTTAGCAATTAAATCGGGCAATGCCATTATTTTACGTGGTGGCTCAGAAGCACTTGAGTCAAATAAAGCAATCGCAGAAGCAGTGAAGCATGGCTTAAAAGTTGCTGGTTTACCTGAGCACTCAGTACAAGTGATTGAAACTTCTGACCGCGCAGCGGTTGGTCATCTCATTACTATGGCTGAGTATGTAGATGTTATTGTTCCACGTGGTGGTAAAAGCTTAATTGAGCGTGTAACCAACGAAGCTCGCATTCCTGTGATTAAGCATCTTGATGGTAACTGTCATGTGTTTGTAGAAGCACAAGCTGACTTACAAAAAGCGTTACCAATTACCTTGAATGCTAAAACACATCGTTACGGCGTTTGTAATGCAATGGAAACTCTGCTCGTTGATGAAAAAATTGCAGAAGTTTTCTTACCACACATTGCTGAGCTTTATGCTGAAAAACAAGTTGAGTTACGTGGTTGCCCAGAAACACGTCGTATTTTGGGTACTACTGTAAAACCTGCGACAGAAGAAGATTGGTATACCGAATATTTAGGGCCAATTCTTGCAGTTAAAGTGGTTAGCGGTATTGATGAAGCAATTGACCATATCAACAAATATGGTTCGCATCATACCGATGCAATTGTGACAGAGAACTATACTTTGGCACGTCAGTTCTTGGCTCGTGTAGATTCAAGCTCTGTCGTAGTTAATGCATCAACTCGTTTTGCCGATGGCTTTGAATATGGTTTAGGTGCTGAAATTGGTATCTCAACAGATAAAATTCATGCACGCGGCCCTGTTGGCTTAGAAGGTTTAACTTCTCAAAAATGGATTGTGTTAGGTGACGGTCAAATTCGTCAATAAGCCTCCTACTTACTCCTACTTAAATAAAAACGCCTGATCCATATCAGGCGTTTTTATTTTGTTATTTCCCACAGAAAAACCAGCCCGAAGGCTGGTTTTTTTTAACCATAGATCAATTAGAAAATAAAGTCGGTATTCACAAATTTCGAATAGTGCTCAGACACCATAGAAGCCAGCATACCTTTACTATCATCCGTCTGTTTAGCCGCAATCATAGAGCGAATCGAGAATGCACGAAGCGCATCATGCACAGAAAGTGTACCTTCTGCAGAATCTTTACGACCACCAAATGGGAATACATCAGGACCACGTTGACACTGACAGTTGATGTTTACACGACAAACTTGATGTACAAGTGTATCGACCAAATGACCAATTTGCGCTGGGTCACTACCAAAAATACTCACCTGCTGACCATGATCAGAGGTAGTGACATAATCCAATACAGTTTCAATATCATCATAAACAGCAACTGGTACCACTGGTCCAAACTGTTCTTCGCGATACAGTCTCATCCCCTCAGTCACTGGATAAACTACGGCTGGATAGAACATGGTTTTGCAGAATTCACCACCTTCCGGATTAACCACTTTTGCTCCTTTTGCCACCGCATCTTCAATCACTTCAGTCATGTAGGCTGTACGGTGCATGCCTGGTAGCGGCGTAATAGAAACACCTTTTTCCCACGGCATACCTACTTTCAATTTAGCCAGCTCAGTCGTTAAACGGTTAACAAACTCATCGGCTATCGAACGGTGCACCATCAGCATTTTTAAAGCTGTACAACGCTGACCATTGAATGACAATGCACCCAACAGACACTCTTTCACTGTCAGGTCCAAATCAGCATCTGGCAAAATGATAGCTGCATTCTTTGCATCCAACCCCAGAATCGCACGCAGACGGTGAGATTTTGGATGTTGTTTTTTCAAGTGGTCAGCCACTTTACTAGAACCAATCAGTGCCAGTACATTAATTTGCCCAGATGCCAGCAAATGCGGCACCACTAGAGAACCTGGTGCATAAATGGTATTGATCACCCCTTTTGGAAATGAATCACGAAATGCCTCTAACAATGGTTCAAATAGTAAAGTTCCAAATTGAGGTGGTTTAAAAATAATAGTATTACCCATCAGCATAGCCGGTATCAGGGTTGCGAAGGTTTCATTCAGTGGGTAGTTGTATGGTCCCATACACAACACAACACCTAATGGAGTACGACGAATTTGACCAATGGTGCCTTCAGCAATTACAAAGCGGGAGTTGGCATTATCCAGATCTTTCAGGGCATCAATGGTTTGACGCATGTAAGTGATAGTACGATCAAACTCTTTCTCTGAATCAGCCAAGCTCTTGCCAATTTCCCACATGATCAGCTTAATAATCAGATCTCGTTGCTCTACCATGCGCTGAATGAAATTTTGCATACATGAAATACGCTCACTAACCTTCATCATTGGCCATTCGCCACGACCATTGTTGTAAGCTCGTACCGCTGCTTCTAATGCTTCATCGCTTTCTTTTTCGCCCATGACTGGATAACTACCAAGTTCAACTTGCTGTAAGCTACCGTCAGGCTGCTGAATCCAGATCGGAGATAATGTTTTCTTGGTTGCACCAGCCCATAACTTCAACTCACCATCCACGAGTGAGACACGCTGATGAATTTGAGATGGCAAACGTACACTTTCAGGAATACCGTCCACTACTGGAAATTTATGCTGTAAATTATTTAACTGATTCATTCTTCTTAATACCTTATTATTTGTATGTCTTTATATATATCCCCGAACCGTACACTGAAATCAGTTCTTCTTCGGATCAATACCACTATTATTATCAGTACTCACCTTGCTTGAACCGTAGACCACAAGGTGAATTCTTAAAGCATGGATAGTTTCGATATTTTCTAGATGAATTTACCCCCGACACACACTATCAGTTACCCCTAACTTTTGGATAACTTGTTCAATGATCTGTTCTGGTGTGAGAGCAATATCAATAGCAATTGCTTCATTCACATCAGGTTCCTCTAATGTATCTAGTTGGGTCTGTAACAATGCCGGATCAAAAAAATGACCTGATCTTTCTGCAAGTCTTTGCTGTAATAGTTCATAAGAACCTTTTAGATATACAAACTTAACATTCTGGTCCTGCCCTCTTAAAATATCGCGATACATCCGCTTTAAAGATGAGCATGTAAACACAGCCGTTTCACCATCTCTTTGTTTTGCTTCAATTGCCTGACGAATAGCTTGCAACCACGGCAAGCGGTCTTCATCGGTTAAAGGGATACCTTGGCTCATCTTACTTTTATTTGCAGCTGAATGAAGCGTATCGCCATCAAGAAACTCACAAGCCAAACGCTCTGATAACAACTCACCAATAAGGGTTTTCCCTGTGCCACAAACACCCATTGCTATCACTATCATGGATTACTTACCTCTAATTACAAAACAGCACTAAGCAACAATGTGAAAGACAAACCAAGTACCGAAATAATTGTTTCCAGTACAGACCAAGTCTTCAGTGTCTGCCCAACTGTCATTCCAAAATATTCTTTGATTAGCCAGAAACCAGCATCGTTTACATGCGAGAAAATTAATGATCCAGAACCTGTCGCTAATACTAAAAGTTCAGGTCTAACGACTACACCTGCTGCTGCCGCAATAGGTGCAACAATGCTACAAGCCGTGGCCATCGCAACAGTAGCCGAACCTGTTGCCAGACGTATGAGAGCAGCAACAAGCCATCCTAATAACAATGGTGAAAGGTTTGCTTTTAAAGCAGTAGAGACGATTTCATTAGAAATTCCACTGTCTCTTAAAATACCGCCGAAACCGCCACCAGCACCAACAATCAACAAAATACCCGCAATTGAAGCTAGACATCCACCACAGAATTTTTCAATTTGTTCACGGTTAAAACCCTGCATGGTGCCAAAAGTAATAAAGCTGACCAAAACAGCAATAAGCAATGCAATATCAGAAGTACCAATAAAGCGTAATAACTCATTTGGGAACGTTTTTGGTGCAAAGAAAACATCTGCCCAACTACCAACTAGCATCAATGCAACCGGTAGCATGATCGTAAATAAGGTAATCCCAAAGCTCGGCAATTCACGTGTGTTGTTAGCATCTGCTTCAACAAACTGCTTTGCTAAAGGATTATTTTCAGGCAATTTGACATATTTGTTGATCCATAATGCATACAATGGACCTGCAACAACCGCCGTCGGGACGCCAACCAATAAACTGTACATAATGGTTTTACCGATGTCGGCATGGTAAGCCTGTACCGCAAGCAAAGCGGCTGGATGCGGTGGAATCAACCCATGTACGACCGATAAACCCGCTACCATAGGTAAACCAACAATTAATAATGATTTACCTGTACGTTTGGCAATATTGAATGCAATTGGAATAAGAAGTACAAAACCAACTTCAAAAAATACCGGAAGCCCTACAATTAACGCAATGAACATCATAGCCCAGTGAATATGTTTTTCACCAAACCATTTAATTAAAGTAATTGCTATTCGTTCTGCACCGCCTGACTCGGCCATCATCTTGCCAAGCATGGTTCCTAAGGCAATCACAATCGCAAGGTGACCTAGTGTTTTACCGGTACCTGCTTCATATGATTTAACAATCCCGTCCATTGGCATGCCAACTGCAAGAGCTAAACCAAGAGAAACAATAATAAGAACTAAAAAGGGGTAAATTCTAAACTTCGCGATCATGACAATCAAAGCAACGATCGCAATTAAAGTATAGACAAGCAACATGCCACCCTGAACCGTCTCCATGTGACACTTTCTCCTTGGAATAATGTTATCTAGGCACTGCCTAAATAAAGGTCTTCAACCAGAGATATACTCATTGTTGAAGCACTCATTTTTTATATTTAGTATGACTGGCAACCGCCAGTCACAGCATCACAAAAAATCTAAAGCACCTAAAAGACACTTTAGATTTTTAAACCACAATTACTTTCGTAAAACTCACAACTGGCTTGCAATTTGGGCTAAACGGGTAATTTCAGCCCAATCTTGTGCAGCGACAACAGGTTTAGGCGTTAACCATGACCCACCTACACACACCACATTAGGTTGCTTTAAGAAATCTGGAGCTGTCTCTGCTGTAATTCCACCTGTTGGGCAGAAACGTAAGTTTGGAAATGGACCATAAAATGCTTTTAGCATCTCAACCCCACCTGCCTGTTGAGCAGGGAAAAACTTCACAATGTCGTAGCCCAACTCAATCGCTTGAATAAGATCACTCGGTGTCATTACGCCTGGTAAAAGAGGTAAACCTGCATCTTGTGCAGCCAAATGTAAGTCTTTGGTCAAACCAGGTGATACCCCAAATTTAGCACCAGCTTTTTTAGCTTGCGCACAATGCTCAGGCTTAGTAATTGTTCCTACACCTACCACAATGTCATCTGCTAACTGAGATGCACGTTCAATGGCAGCAAGCCCAGCTGCTGTACGTAAAGTAATTTCCAGTACCTTTACACCACCAGCATGCAACGCACGTGATACATGTTCACCTTGTTCGGCAGAGTCAAAAGCCAACACCGGAATTACTGGACCTAATTTGACAACATCTTCAATCTTGCTCATTACTTTGTAATTCCTTTGTCTTAAATCTGCCCTTGTGGCTCTTCGCCAACAAGTGCACCAAACACAGATGCGCCATGTTCAGCAGGCTCTGCTGCCGCACGGAACACACCAAATAATTCACGGCCAAAACCAACTTCGTTTTCTGCCTGATGTTCTGGTTGAGCAACAGGACGTGACTGCCAAGTCTGCTCATCTAACTCAATATCGAGTACACCAGCTTCAGCATCAATGATTAACATATCTCCGGTTTGAACTTTGCCAATCGGACCGTTCAATAACGCTTCTGGAGACAAATGAATGACTGCTGGCACTTTGCCTGAAGCACCAGACATACGGCCATCGGTTACTAATGCAACATGGAAGCCTTGATCCTGTAAAACACCCAACACAGGAGTCAAGCGGTGCAACTCAGGCATACCATTAGCACGCGCACCTTGGAAACGAACAACCGCAATAAAGTCTCGGTGTAATTCACCACGATCAAACGCTGCCTGTACCGCTTCTTGCGAGTCAAAAACAATTGCCGGTGCTTTCACTTTACGGTGCTCTGGCGCAACCGCAGAAATCTTGATAACACCACGGCCAAGGCGACCTTGCATTAAGCGCAAGCCGCCATCTGGCTGAAACGGCGCATCAATGCTACGGAGTACCTTGTCATCAAGGCTTTGAACTACCCCGTCAACCCAAGTAAGCTTACCGTCAATCAATTTCGGTTCTTTGGTGTAATGCTGTAAACCTTTACCAGCAACGGTCGTCACATCGTTATGTAACAAACCAGCCTCAAGTAAGTTACGAATAAGGAATGCTACCCCACCCGCAGCTTGGAAATGGTTTACATCGGCCTTACCATTTGGATAGATTTTTGCGAGCAATGGAACAACAGCAGACAACTCATCAAAGTCATCCCAGTCAATTAAGATGCCAGCCGCACGCGCAATCGCAATAAGATGCAACGTATGGTTGGTTGAACCGCCTGTAGCCAATAAAGCCACAATGCCATTGATAATGGCTTTTTCATCAATAACATGGCCAATCGGCGTGTAGTTGCCTCGCTCGGCAGTTAAGTCAAGTACACGTTTAGCAGCTTCGGCAGTGAGCGCATCACGTAATGGCGTATGAGGATGAACAAATGCCGCACTTGGCAAATGCAAGCCCATCACTTCCATCAACATTTGGTTACTGTTCGCAGTACCGTAGAATGTACACGTACCTTGACCATGATAAGCAGCTGATTCAGCCTCAAGTAAGGCATCGCGGCCCACTTGACCTGTCGCGAATTGCTGGCGGATTTTAGCTTTATCATCATTCGACAAACCGCTACTCATTGGCCCCGCAGGGACAAAAATGGTTGGTAGATAACCAAACTGCAAAGCACCAATCAGCAAGCCCGGAACAATCTTATCGCATACCCCGAGACACAATGCGGCATCGAACATGTTATGGGAAAGTGCAATCGCAGTCCCCATCGCAATGGTTTCACGTGAAAATAGTGATAATTCCATACCGGCATTACCTTGAGTAATACCATCACACATTGCCGGTACACCGCCCGCAAACTGTGCAACACCACCATTTTCACGTGCAGCTGTTTTTATAATATCAGGGAATGTTTTATATGGGGCATGTGCTGAAAGCATTTCATTATATGAAGACACAATGCCAATATTTGGTTCACGGCCAACTTTAATAATTAATTTTTCATTATCTTCCATGCCAGCAAAACCATGAGCCAGGTTGGCACATGAGAGTGCACCACGAGCTGGGAATTTGCCTTGGGCATGTTCAATACGTTGTAAATATGCAGAACGAGTTTTTTGGCTACGCGCAATTACACGTTCAGTAACTTTTGCCAATACTGGATTCGGCAAGTCCATGCTGGACGCTCCTGTACAACCGGATAAGCCGGAACATAAAAATAGACCAAATGATATATTTCATCATCATTTGATAAGGGGGAGGAACAATATTATTAAGGCAAAAAGCGACATGCAAGCCCTAGTCAACTTTACGGTAATACTCGAGCATCGGTATTAAATACAAATTATGTTTAAGTTTTAAACGAGAAGCTGGTTTTATTTTTGACTATATTTATTGGTATATCTGCCTCTATTAACTATGAGAAAATTCTCATAATATCAAAGCAATAAAATATTCTTATAAATGTATTAATACCGACTTTTTTATACTAAGTTTTATATTAAAAATGTTTATGATTTATTCATTTTAGCCTATATATAAACGATTAAAATTTAATTTCATTTACGTATATTATTTGTAATACCCCCCTCTAGTTTGATTAAAATAACAGCACTTCTTTTTTCTTAAAAAATTTATACCAAATATTTGAAAAATACATTAAATAGAAATCTACCTTTCATAAATATATACAAAAAACTGTTTAATTCTTCTACAAAAAAACAATAAATACAGTGGTTAAGCTTTATACTGAGCGAATATTAGTTATAAAAAATTTAATGGTCGATAGTGCTTAAGTCTAATGGGCTAAAGTCTATCTTGGACAGAAAAACAACACATGTTAAAACATCACAACCTGCTCTTAATGCATCACACAATTAATGCCTTTTGATCAGGAAGTTAGGAAAACTATTTTTATATCAGGACTTGGGTATTTCAACGTGGCTACATCAGTATTAGTTATTAATTGCGGTTCTTCATCTATTAAATACGCACTGGTTTCAGAGCGTCGTGAAGATCGTATTTACGGTTTAGCAGAAAACTTAGGGGCAGCTGATGCTCGTATTAAAGGGATTACCGTCGGTGGAGAACCGCTAGAGCTTTCAATTCCTTATGCTGACCACGCCAAAGCTTTAGAAACTTTACTTGCACGTCTTGCAAACTATAAACCTCAAGCAATCGGTCACCGTGTCGTACATGGTGGAAGCCTTACCAAAGCTGAATTACTCACCCCTGAAATTGTAGAACGTATTCGTGCAGCCACTCCGCTTGCACCGCTTCATAATCCTGCTCACTTAATCGGGATTGAAGCAACGATGCGCCTCTTCCCTGAATTACCTCAAGTTGCCGTATTTGACACCGCATTTCATCAAACTATGCCTGCACATGCATACCGTTATGCAATCCCTAAGTTTTTATATACAGAACATAATGTTCGTCGCTATGGTTTCCACGGTACAAGCCATGCTTATGTGTCTGACCGCGGCAGTGAACTGGCAGGAAAATTCCAAAAAGGCGGTTGGTTAACAGCACACTTGGGCAATGGTAGCTCGACTTGTGCAGTGTGGAATGGACAAAGTGTTGATACTTCTATGGGCCTTACTCCACTTGAAGGTGTTGTAATGGGAACACGTAGTGGTGATGTCGATCCAAGCTTACACAGCTTCCTTGCTAAAAATCTTGGCTGGGACTTAGCAAAAATCGATAAAGTTTTAAATAACGAAAGTGGATTACTTGGCTTATCACAACTCTCTAACGATATGCGTACAGTGATTGAAGCTGCTGAAAATGGCAATGAAGATGCTTGCCTTGCGATTGAAGTATTTAGCTATCGCCTTGCAAAATCACTTGCTGCCCTAAGTTGTGGTTTACCAAGTATTGATGGCTTGATCTTTACAGGCGGTATTGGTGAGAACTCAGCTTATATACGTGAAAAAACTCTAGCTTATTTACCTCATTTCGGTTTACAGCTCGATAAAGACCAGAACAACAATTTAAAACGTGGTACAGAAGGCCGTATTGATAGCGGCACAGGTCCACAAATCTGGGTGATTCCAACCGATGAAGAAGGCCGTATTGCCAAAGAAACTCGTCAGGTTGTAGAGGTTCCACAAAATATATCTCCTGAAGTTAGCCTTGCTTAATTACAGAAGTCAAAAAACGCTATTCATTTATTTATAGGTTTATATGAATACAATTTTATTAATTCCTACAGGTGAAGGGGTTGGTTTAACCTCTGCCTGCTTAGGTATGATTTATGCACTTGATTGTAATGGGATTAAAGCAGGCTTTTTAAAACCGTTCTCTCAGGTAGATCAAGAAAATTTAGACCGAACTACATCTTTATTTGGTCATTTATTTCAAAGCAAAACTGTTCAATCCATTTCTCATGAAAAACTAACCCAACGCATTGCGGCTGGTGAAGTCGATGAGTTACTTGAAGAAGCAGTAAGTCTTCATCGTAGTATCGCAGCAGACAATAATGTGATTATTGTTGAAGGCTTATTACCAAATGGGCAAGACCATTTTGCCAGTGAACTTAATGCAAGCCTTGCACAAGCACTTGATGCTGAAGTGGTTTTAGTCAGTACAGCAGATATTCAAAACCCACGTAAAACAGCAGAGAAAGTTGAAGCTCACTTACGGCAGTTTGGTGGTGCAACCTCTAACCGAACAGCGGGCGTACTCTTTATGCGTACACGCGGGTTGTCTGAAGAAACAGCTCAAATACCGGTTGCATTTGACCCGTCGTTACGTCCAACCGAAGACATCGCAAAATTTACGACAGAATTGCAAAAATATAACCGCTACTTTGGATCAAGCGATTTACCAATTATTGGTCTAGTTCCATTTAGTAATACCTTAAGTGTACCTAGAACATTAGACATCGCCAGCGTGATTGATGGCCAATGGGTAAATCAAGGCGAAGCAAAAACACGTCGTATTTTGCACTCAAGTTTAATTGCCTCAAGCATTGAATATGAACTGAATAAATTCATTGCTGGCGAACTGATTATTAGCGCCTCTGAACGTACCGATGTATTACTGGCAAGTAGCCTCGCTACCAGTAATGGTATTCCACTGGCAGGCTTGGTGTTGACTGAACGTGAAGCCCCTGCTCCCAAGCTTTTAGAGTTTTGCCAAAGTGCTATCAAACAAGGGTTGCCAATTTTACATACCCATTTAAATACACTAGAAACTGCGCAGCGCCTATCCGATTTTGGTAATGAAATTCCAACCGATGACACTGAACGTGCCGAACAAGTGACCCGATTTGTTTCCAGTCACATAGATGTCGAATGGCTTAAACAGCATAGTAATAACGGTGCTACACCACGCCTTTCCCCTTCTGCATTCCGTCATGAACTGGTGCAAAAATCAATTGCAGCTAAAAAACGGATTGTCCTTCCAGAAGGTGATGAGCCACGCACTATTGAAGCTGCTGCTATATGTCAGGCTCGTGGTATTGCGCATTGTATTTTGTTAGCAAAACCAGAAGCTGTACATGACGTAGCAAAAGCACGTGGTATCGAGTTACCGGCCGGGTTAGAAATTATTGATCCAGATCAGATCCGTGACCAATATATTGCACCAATGGTTGAACTCCGCAAAGGCAAACTCAACGACCTACAAGCTAAAGAGCAATTACAAGATACTGTAGTTCTCGGCACCATGATGCTAGCTCTAGATCATGTGGATGGATTAGTTTCAGGGGCAGTTCATACAACCGCCAATACAGTGCGTCCAGCTTTCCAACTGATTAAAACCGCTCCAGCATACTCACTGGTTTCATCCATTTTCTTTATGCTTTTACCGGATGAAGTCTATGTCTACGGTGACTGTGCAATTAACCCGGATCCTACAGCCGAACAGCTTGCCGAAATTGCGATTCAGTCTGCTGACTCTGCAAAAGCGTTTGGAATTGACCCACGTATTGCCATGATCAGCTACTCAACTGGTACATCTGGAACGGGTGCTGATGTTGAGAAAGTACAGCAAGCGACTCAAATTGCACAGCAACGTCGCCCTGATTTACTGATTGACGGTCCACTACAATACGATGCGGCTTCAGTTGAAAGTGTAGGACGCCAAAAGGCGCCAGACTCACGCGTTGCTGGCCGTGCCAATGTGTTTATTTTCCCTGACTTAAATACAGGCAACACAACCTATAAAGCAGTACAACGTGCAGCAAATGTAGTTAGCGTTGGCCCAATGCTGCAAGGCCTAAATAAGCCAGTCAATGACTTGTCTCGTGGTGCTTTAGTAGATGACATCGTCTTTACTATTGCATTAACAGCCATTCAGGCCGAGCAGCAAGCTGCTGCCAAATAATTAATATCATTTAATCTTTTCTACCTCTCGCCATTTGATATCCGCTCAAATGGCTTTTTTTATTTAAAAAAATAAGCCTGATTCTAGGTTGTTCTTAATTTTAAATAACTTAGCCTTTGTATTATTCGACTTTCGGTCAAAAGATCAACCAATCCCCCACAAGATTGTCTTTTTGTCATATAATTTAGCCCGCTAGCTAACAGCCCGCTCAAGAGATTTTTTGGTATGACAACGATTATCAAACAAGATGACTTGATTACATCAATCAAGGACGCCCTACAGTTTATTTCGTACTATCACCCGCAAGACTTTATCCAAGCGATGAGCCGTGCTTATGATCGCGAAGAAAACAAAGCTGCAAAGGATGCAATTGCACAGATTTTAATTAACTCTCGCATGTGTGCGGAAGGTCATCGTCCAATTTGCCAAGATACTGGTATTGTTAACGTTTTCCTTGAAGTGGGCTTAGATGTTAAATTTGATTTAACAATGAGCTTAGACGATGCAGTAAATGAAGGTGTTCGCCAAGGTTACCTTGAAAACAGCAACGTTCTTCGTGCATCTGTTCTTGCTGACCCTGCATTTGGTCGTAAAAATACAAAAGACAATACCCCTGCCGTTATTCACTACAAACTCGTACCAGGTAACAAAGTAGATATTACTGTTGCTGCTAAAGGTGGCGGTTCAGAAAACAAATCTAAACTTGCGATGCTTAACCCATCTGACTCAATTGTTGACTGGGTTCTTAAAACCGTCCCAACTATGGGTGCAGGCTGGTGTCCTCCTGGTATGCTCGGTATCGGTATTGGTGGTACTGCTGAAAAAGCCATGATGCTTGCGAAAGAAGCACTCATGGAAGAAATCAACATGGACGAATTACTTCGCCGTGGACCAGAGAACAAAATCGAAGAACTTCGTATCGAAATCTTTGAAAAAGTAAATGCTCTTGGTATTGGTGCACAAGGTCTTGGCGGTTTAACGACTGTTCTTGACATTAAAATCAAAGACTACCCATGTCACGCTGCTGGCAAACCAGTAGGTATGATTCCTAACTGTGCTGCGACTCGTCACGCTCACTTCCAGCTTGACGGTTCAGGTGTAGCTCATATTCAAGCACCAAAACTTGAAGACTACCCATCTGTAACTTGGGATGCTTCACAATCTAAACGTGTAAACCTTGATACCATTACTCAAGAAGAAATGGACTCTTGGAAACCGGGTGACACATTACTTCTTAGCGGAACAATGTACACAGGTCGTGATGCTGCACACAAACGTATGGTTGAAATGATCGACAATGGTGAAGAATTACCGGTTGATCTTAAAGGTAAGTTTATTTACTACGTTGGTCCTGTTGATCCGGTACGTGATGAAGTGGTTGGTCCTGCCGGTCCTACAACGGCTACACGTATGGACAAATTCACACGTAAAGTACTCGAGCATACTGGTCTATTCGGTATGATCGGTAAAGCTGATCGTGGTCCTACAGCAATTGAAGCAATCAAGGACAACAAAGCAACTTACCTTATGGCAGTGGGCGGTGCAGCTTACCTCGTATCTAAAGCTGTTCGCGAAGCTGAAGTGGTTGCATTTGCAGATTTGGGTATGGAAGCAATCTACAAATTTGTAGTGGAAGATATGCCTGTATCTGTTGCAGTTGATGTAAACGGTACATCAATTCACGCAGTAGCTCCAAAAATCTGGCAAGCGAAAATTGGTAAAATTCCAGTAGTCGATGCCGCAGCTGGCTAATCAAGAAAAGCACCGGATTCGGTGCTTTTTTTTATGTCTTTTAATATTTTTTTGAAATTGAAAAGAATTGTAACAATTGGTTCACCAATCTGTGCTATTAATGAATATACCCACCCGCCCTACACTGCATATAGGTCATTTCATGACTATTCGCCCTATTCTTAAAAATCTTTCAATCAGTCTCTGTCTAAGCTGTATTACCACAAGTTTATTTGCTTCTCCTGCCAAGTTAAGTTCAGTAAAAGAACTCATGCAAATGAGCCAAATTGATTATCTATTGAAAGAATCAATCAATGAGTTAACGCCTTACTATGATCAACAAGCTGAACAGATCATTAGCAATATTACGGGCATCAAAACTTTAGGTCCGAAAGAAAAAGAGGCAGCGAAAAAGTTAGGCTTACTTTTAAAAGATTCGAGTAACCAGCTGATTAGTAGCCCTAAAACGACTCAAGCCTTACAAGATATTTATTTAAAAACTTATACCGAAGAAGAAATCCAAGCAAATTTAAAGTTTTTGAAAACCCCAGAAGGCCAATCAATTACCCGTAAAAATGTACAGATTATGGGGCAAATTTCAGAATATATGATGGAATTGGGACAGCAAACTTTTAATGACCCTAAAGCACGAGATCATATGCAAGAAGAAATGCTAAAAATTATTGCACCATTAATGAAAGATAAAGAAAAGTCTTAACTTTTCTTTATCGACCTCAAATTGTTACCAAGTTAAAGGATTCCACAATTTAAATGGTTTTATCAGATGTACATCTGACTTTTCATTATATTTAGCAGGTTTTAATTCTTGGGGTTTATGACGTATTTTTCCTGAAGCATCTTCAGCAACAAAATTATAGCTAGAAGATTTAAGCTCGGTAAATGCAATTTCTCTACGACCAATATTATCTTGCATTAACATAAATGGACCCGTGTGCTCACTACGGTCCATTTTATTTTCTTCATCATACTTCAAATAATAAGATGCGCCTGCATCTACCGTAATATCGATATATTTGGGTTCTTGAAAATGAATCCCCAACAAAGGGCGGCTCGCTGAAATACGGTAAGTTCCTGCTGGCAGTTCAATCCAGTAATAATGGTTATGCAATAAACTTGGAATTCGTTTTCCATTTACAAATAAATTGATGGCTGCAATTTCTTGACGATTCCATTTTGTGTCTGGACGGTAAAGATAGACAACTGCTGCCTGCTCATTTTGGGGTTTAACTGGCGCAAATGTCTGACCTAACTTTTGATTTACCCATCCCCCTACAGTGAAGCCCCCTAAACGATATTGATCCAATAAACCGGGTTCTTTATCAACATCAACTTTAGGTAAAGTGGCAGTCAGTTCACCTGAATTCTTTTCTAAGTGTGATGAACTTTGGCAACCTGCAAGTAATGTGGCACAACTTAAAGCAATAATTAAATAACGCATGACATCCCTCAAAGCGTTTTCTTTTGATTTTTCTATATCGCAAAACTATGCGTATTTTGTTTTTTTAGATTACCACCACCTACATGAATTGAAAACAAAAAAGCATGAATCACCGAGGCAATTCATGCTTTTTAGATGAACGAAATCTAAGCAGACTTCGAATCAATTACTTTTAAATCTGCCTTAGCAACACTTTCATGTGTTACAGCTTCTTTAGGCTGACGTTCTGACTTGTAGACAGGTTCAGCTTCACCATTAATAACTGCTTCATTAATGAAAACTGTTCCTACATCTGTACGGCTTGGCAAGTCATACATCGTTTCAAGTAGAACATTTTCCAAAATCGAACGTAGGCCACGAGCTCCGGTATTACGCTCAAGCGCACGCTTAGCCACTGCACGTAAAGCTGAATCTTCAAATACGAGGTCAACATTTTCCATATTGAACAGGTATTGATACTGACGAGTTAATGCATTTTTCGGTTCAGTCAAAATTTGCATTAACGCTTCTTCATCAAGCTCTTCAAGCGTTGCAATCACTGGTAAACGGCCAATGAATTCTGGAATTAAACCAAATTTAACTAAATCAGTTGGCTCAACTTGACGGAATAATTCAGCAAGTTTTTTGGTTTCATCTTTGTTTTTAACATCAGCCGTAAAGCCAATTCCACCTTTCTCTTGACGCTGTTGTACAATTTTTTCCAGTCCAGCAAATGCACCACCACAAATAAATAGAATATTTGAGGTATCAATTTGAATGAACTCTTGCTGCGGATGCTTACGTCCACCTTGTGGTGGAATTGAAGCTACAGTACCTTCAATCATCTTAAGCAAAGCTTGTTGTACACCTTCACCAGACACGTCACGAGTAATCGACGGATTTTCAGATTTACGTGTAATCTTGTCGATTTCATCGATATAAATAATGCCCTTTTGAGCTTTTTCTACATCGTAATCTGCTTTTTGCAAAAGTTTTTGTACGATATTTTCAACGTCTTCGCCAACATAACCCGCTTCAGTCAAAGTAGTCGCATCTGCCATTGCAAACGGCACATCTAACAAACGAGCCAATGTTTGAGCAAGTAATGTTTTACCTGAACCGGTAGGCCCAATCAGTAGAATGTTACTTTTAGCAATTTCCACATCTTTAGACACATGACCAGATTGCCCGACTTTCAAACGCTTATAATGGTTATAAACGGCAACAGATAATGTCTTTTTGGCAAGATCCTGACCAATTACATATTGATCAAGCGCAGCACGTATTTCATGTGGTTTTGGCAATGCCTTGCTCGCCCAGTCACCTGCTTCAACCTGTTGGCTGGTTTGTACAAGGTCTAAGCAGACATCTACACACTCATTACAAATATATGCGTCCTCGCCCGCAATCAGTTTCCCGACTTCAGACTGCGTTTTACCGCAAAATGAACAATGTTTTTGTCCTTGAGGATGTTCGGACATATTCTCTCCACAAATAGAATCTTAAATATGAGGGCAAGCGATAGGGTTAAATGACTATATGGAGGCGTTTTCCAACAACTCAAGCCACTTAATATTTTCCCTTATGGACGCTTACTTAATACCTGATCGACCAAGCCATATTCTTTTGCTGCTTGTGCAGTCATAAAGTTATCACGATCGGTATCACGAGCAATCGTGTCATAGTCTTGACCACTGTGTTCTGCCATCAAACGGTTCAAGCGCTCTTTAATAAATAAAATTTCACGAGCATGAATTTCAATATCTGATGCTTGACCACGGAATCCACCTAATGGTTGGTGAATCATTACACGTGCATTTTCAAGGCAATAGCGTTTACCTTTAGCACCAGCATTTAATAAGAATGCGCCCATAGATGCAGCCTGCCCCATACAGTATGTCACTACATCAGGTTTAATAAATTGCATCGTGTCATAAATCGCCATACCAGCAGTGACCGAACCACCTGGCGAGTTAATATAAAGATGGATATCTTTATCTGGGTTTTCAGCTTCCAAGAACAACATTTGGGCAACAATCAAATTTGCCATGTTGTCTTCAACTTCACCAGTTAGAAAAATGACGCGCTCACGTAAAAGTCGTGAATAAATATCAAAAGAACGTTCGCCGCGAGAAGATTGTTCAACCACAACAGGAACTAAAGCATTTTCAATTGTTGGAACATACATACGTTATTTATTCCTAAATTTTTTGTGACTTAACCTATGGCAACAATATGCGGGATAATTTCTCAAATTGCAAAAGGTTCGCACTGAAATATTATATTATTTATACCTAAGTACTTAAGACGTACTCAAATTAACCATATACCTAAAAATGAAAAAGGCGCCTAAAGCGCCTTTTCCTGACTTCTCAAAAGATTAGCCCATACGGCGAGCTTGTTGTTCTTTCAATAAATCTTCGTAAGATACTGCTTTGTCAGTCACTTTAGCAGAAGCTAAGATGTGATCAACAACTTGATCTTCTAATACAACAGCTTCAATTTGAGCGCGTTGTTGAGCATCATTTTTGAAGTATTCAATCACTTCAGTTGGATCTTCATAAGAAGAAGCCATGTCGTCGATGTAAGCATCAACACGTGCTTGGTCAACTTCAAGTTTAGCATCAGCTAATACTTTGCTTACCAATACGCCAAGCTTAACAGAACGTTCTGCTTGTTCTTTGAACAATTCGTCAGGAAGCATGCTCTTGTCAAAAGATTGCGCGCCTGCACCACCAAATTGTTGAGTGAACTGTTGAACCATTTGTTGACGTTGACGGTCAATTTCTTGAGCAACCATTGCAGCTGGAACTTCAATTTCGTTAGCAGCAACAAGAGCATCAAATGCAGCTTGTTTAACTTGGTTACGTAAACCATTGCGAACTTCACGTTCCATGTTTTTACGAACGTCAGCTTTTAATTTTTCAATGCCTTCTTCTTCAGAAACACCGAAGATTTTTAAGAATTCAGCATCAATCTCTGGAAGTTTAGGCTTTTCAACTTGCTTCACAGTGATTTTGAACTGAGCTGCTTTACCCGCTAAGTTTTCAGCTTGGTAATCTTCAGGGAAAGTTACATCAATAACTTTCTCTTCACCAGCTTTCATACCAATGATGCCGTCTTCGAAGCCAGGAATCATACGGCCTGAACCTAACACAAGTTTAAAGTCTTCAGCAGAACCGCCTTCGAACTTCTCACCGTCGATAGAACCTTCGAAGTCAAAAGTCACTTGCATGTCTTTTTTCGCCATACCCTTGGTTACAGCCCAAGTTTGACGTTGCTTTTGCAAGTTTTCGATCATAGTGTCAACGTCAGCGTCTTTAATTTCAGCTGTTTTACGTTCAACTTCCAAACCGTCAAATGCTTTTACTTCAACTTCAGGATAAACTTCTACAGTTGCTTCAAAAACTAAAGCATCTTCTTTATGTTCAACTTTCTCAATGTTCGGCATACCTACCGCATTGATTTTTTCTTGTTGAATTGCTTCAAATACGCTGTCACGAATGATGTCATTCACAACTTCTTGATAAATACTTGCACCGTATTCGCGGCGAACAACGTTTGCAGGTACTTTGCCCGGACGGAAGCCGTTGATCTTCACAGTTTTGGCAGTGCGCTTCAAACGAGCTTCAAATTGCTCGTTAATACGGCTCGTCGGTACAGAAACATTTAAACGACGGGCAACGCCCGAAACCGCTTCAGTCGTTACTTGCATGGCTTCCTCGATAAAAATTAGTTAGTAGGAACAGTTTTTAAAAAAGTGCTGTATTATATGACAACTTTTAAGATATACAAAATTAACCGATCAGATCATAAAATTGAAGGACGTATTTTTAGGAAATTTCACAGTAATTTTATGATTTTTTAATTTTTTTTAATGCAACGTTAAGCAAAAGTAATTTTTTAACTATTCTTTACAAATCTAAAATTACAATTAATTTTAATAAAGTTATCGTTTTTGCAAACAGTTAAGTTTAATCAATCAATTAGAGCTATTTTGCAACTAAAAGTGATTAAAACTTTCACATTTCCTTCACAATTCTATCGGCAAATCCAATTAACACAAACTGTACATATAAATAAGAATTATTATTATTCGCATAACCTTTTAGTTTTAGAGTCCTGAAGTTATGTCTTTGATTAGAACACGTAAAAAAATTGTTTCTTCTGCAATAGCTTCATCGCTATCAATGATTGCAACAACAGCCATGGCGCAAGAAGCAGTTTCACAATTACCAACAATTCATACTAAAGCGACTCAAGAAGAATCTTTAAAAGTAGATCAGTCTGCAAACTCTAAATTCGTAGCTCCTCTCAAAGACACACCAAAATCAGTCTCTATTCTTTCTCAAAAATTAATTAAAGATACAAACTCTAATACCCTACTCGAAGCGTTACGCTATGAACCTGGTATTACATTAGGTGCTGGTGAAGGTGGTACCCCGTTTACAGATATGCCTTACATTCGTGGTTATAGCGGTCAATCTTCTATTTATGTAGATGGTGTTCGTAATACAACTTCTCAGAATCGAGATATGTTTGCTATTGAGCAAGTTGAAGTGATTAAAGGATCTTCTTCTGCTCTTGGTGGTGGTGGTAGCGTTGGGGGCAGTATTAACCTCATCCCTAAAGTTGCTCATGAAGGTGATGTATATCAAGGTAGTGTTCAAAGCGGTACCGACAACTATCGTCATATTCAGTTAGATGCGAACAAAGATTTTGGTAATGGTATTGCTGGCCGTGTAGTAATTATGGGCCACGAAAATGAGAAAGCCGGCCAAAGTAATGGTGCTGAATATAAACGTGTGGGTATTGCTCCAAGTATTACTTTTGGCTTAGATACAGCAACACGCGGAACACTAAGCTACTATTATTTACGTAGCAATGATGAACCTGATGCAGGCATTCCTTTTAACAATGCAAACCCAGCAAAGCCTCCTGTTGGGGTTACAGTAACACCTGGTGATGGTAAGCCTGTTGATGTAAAAGCTGGAACTTATTATGGTTGGAAAGCACGTGATTTTGACAAACGTGAAAACCATATCGGTACCTTTAAATTAGAACATGACTTTAATGAAAACCTGACGTTATCGAATATAGCGACTTACAACAAATCTAAATCAGATTATGTTTATACTAACGCAGATGACTCAAAAGGTAACATTTATAGAGGTACGGTTGCTCGTCGTGCTTTAAGTCGTATTCTCGATACCGATGCATATAGTGATCAACTTTCCCTAAGAGGCAAATTTAATACTGGTTCATTAAAGCATTCTTTTAATGTCGGTACTGAATGGAGCTTCCAAGAAACAGATCAAGGTGTACATACTTTTACTAATGCTGCTGGTGAAACCACCTCAACCATTTTAGACAGCAATATTCAAAACTGTACTTCAGCTGCTGCTGTGGCAAATGGCTGGTGTACGAGTTTAAATAATCCAGGCAATGGTGCCTTCACAGATAAGCGTGGATCTATCACAGCACAATCGACCACTCGTAGTCACAATGTAGGAATTTATGCTTTAGACAGTATTGAATTTAATCCACAATGGTTACTTAACTTAGGTGTGCGTTGGGATAAATTTGAAACTGAGAAAAAATATAATAAGGATGTTTATGCAACTAACAAAGGTGCTTATGACTATTCAAAAGTTGCTACTCCAGAAGGTACAAAGTATGAAAGTGATTCCGACTATTTTTCATATCAAGCTGGTCTAGTCTATAAACCAACGGAAAATGGCAGTATTTATGCAAGCTTTGCAACTTCTGCTAACCCTGTTGGTGTACTTGCTGAAGGTGATAATAGCGATAATGCTCTCGGTACTACTGATGTTATTAATGCACTTAAACCAGAAAAAGCTCGTACTTTTGAAGTAGGAACGAAATGGGACCTGTTTAATAACCGTGCGAACTTAACAGCAGCAGTTTTCCGTACTGAAAAGCAAAATACACGTATCCAAATTGACCCTACTACGACTGCCAATGCAGGTAAAAGTAAAGTTGATGGATTTGAAATTAGTCTGAACGGAAAAATTACCGATAAGTGGGATGTTTCTACAGGCTATAGCTATTTAGATAGTGAAATTACCGAAGCTGCCTATAATGCAGTTGCTCAAGAAGGTAAACCTCTCCCATTTGTAGCGAAAAACAGTGCTACCCTATGGTCTACTTACCGAGTAATGCCTCAATTGACTCTAGGTGCTGGTGTTGAATATCGCGATCAAGTTTTTGTGAACACAACTGCTCCGAAATATCTGCCAACCTATACCATTTACAATGCTATGGCTAAATATGATGTTAATAAGAATGTGAATTTGCAGCTTAATATCAACAATATCTCTGATAAGCGCTATTTCACTAGTGCGCATGCAGCTCACTACGCATTTGAAGGTAATGGCCGTAATGCTGTCTTAGCGATTAACTTTAAATACTAAGGATAAATTCCATAATTTATTTATGGAATTAATTAAAGTTCATATAAAATAGCCTCGTCATGAGGCTATTTTTACAAATGAAGTATCTATTAAAAAGGTGTTTGCCGTGATTCATCATATCCCCAATGTTTTAAGCAAAGAGCAAGTTGCCGAGTTTCGTAAGCTCATGGAAGAAGCCAATTGGGTAGGTGGAAAAGTGACTGCTGGCACCTTGTCTGCTTCGGTGAAAAGAAATCAGCAACTCTCAGAACAAGATCCCCTTACCCATCATTTAAGTGATATCGTCATCAAAGCAATTTGGCAAAATCCTTTGTTTCAGGCCTCGGCCCTACCTCACAAAATTATTCCACCGCTTTTTAATCGTTATGATGAACATGAAAGTTTTGGTTTTCATGTAGACAACTCAATTCGCCTTATTCGTGGTACAGCGGAACAAATTCGTACGGATCTATCATGTACATTATTTTTAAGTGAACCCGATGAATATGAAGGTGGTGATCTGGTTATTGAAGATACCTATGGTTATCACGAAGTTAAATTACCTGCTGGTGACGTAGTTCTCTACCCATCTACCAGTCTACATGAAGTGAGTAGTATTACAGCAGGTACTCGTTTTGCTTCCTTTTTCTGGGTTCAAAGTCTAGTACGTGACGATAGTAAACGGCATCTTTTATTTAGTTTAGATGAAAGTATTCGTGAACTCCGTAAATCACATGGTGATAGCTATTCTGAAGTCATGAAATTAACTAATATTTATCACAACCTAATCCGTATGTGGTCAGAGCTGTAACACTATTTATTTTTGCCTTATTTGAGCTAATTAATTATTTTTATCTCAATAAGGCAAAATAATGAAAATTATTTTCGATAAAATATAAAACAATGCAAAATTAGAAAATTATTTTCTAAACACTGAAATTAAAATCTTTATAAGACTTTTGCACAACGTGTAATCATCGTTTAGATGTGGTATATCTAAACAATAAGCATATTTGCAAACCACCAAACTTACTATTTCATGGTCTATAGATGAAAACGAATCACTTGTTTGCCCAGCCTACTCAAGCAAGACATCATCTTGAACTCCTGATGCTGCGCCTCGCGCGCGTATAAATTTTTGTCTGCACTTTAGAGCAGACCTTTTAAATTCCCTTTAATTTTTCTGTATTAGATACCATATATAACTGTAGAACGTTGCCTTTTACACGATACCTAGAGCAACCGTGCTACGAGATAAGGAGTTTTCTCATGATGTTGGCTGACCCTAGCAAAAAATACCGCCGTATGTACCAGCGAGTCGATTTACCAGATCGCCAATGGCCAAATAACGAAATTACAAAAGCGCCAATCTGGATGAGCACGGATTTACGTGATGGTAACCAAGCAATTTTTGAACCGATGAATATGGAACAAAAGTTCAAAATGTTCAAAATGCTTGTAAAAATCGGTTTTAAACATATTGAAATCGGCTTCCCTTCTGCGTCTCAAATTGACTTCGATTTTACTCGTATGTTGATCGAAGAAAATCATATTCCTGATGATGTATACATTGAAGTATTGGTTCAGGCACGTGACCATTTAATTGAGCGTACTTTCGAAGCTTTAGCAGGTGCTAAACGCGCAATTGTGCATATTTATAACTCTAATTCTCCAACTTTCCGTCAAAAAGTGTTGAATGTAGATGTCAATGGTGCAAAACAATTGGCGGTGAATGCAGCTCAAAAAGTGAAAGAATATGCTGCGCAATATCCTGAAACTGACTGGATTTTCCAGTATAGTCCAGAATGTTTCTCTGCAACTGAATTAGAAGTAGCAAAAGAAGTCTGTGATGCGGTTACAGAAATTTGGGATGCACGCCCAGATCATAAAGTTATTTTGAACTTACCTGCGACTGTCGAAGTTTCAACACCAAATGTTTATGCAGACCAAATCGAATGGATGCATCGTAATTTGGCACGTCGTGATGGCGTCATTATTTCCGTTCACTGTCACAATGACCGTGGCTGTGGTATTGCTGCATCAGAACTTGCCATTATGGCAGGTGCCGACCGTGTGGAAGGCTGCGTATTTGGTAACGGCGAACGTACCGGTAACGTTGACGTTGCAGCAATTGCATTGAACATGTACACCCAAGGTGTAGCGCCAGAATTAGATTTCTCTAATATTAATGAAGTCATTGCAACGGTTGAAGAATGTACTGGTTTACCTGTACATCCTCGTCATCCATATGCAGGTGACTTGGTATTTACTGCATTCTCTGGTTCGCATCAGGACGCAATCAAAAAAGGCTTTGAATACCAGAAAAACGAAGAAATCTGGGATATGCCTTACTTGCCAATCGATCCGAAAGATTTGGGCCGCGACTATGATGCTGTCATTCGTGTGAATAGTCAGTCTGGTAAAGGCGGTATCGCTTACTTATTAGAATCAAACTATAACGTTGTATTGCCTCGTCGTTTACAAATCGAATTTAGTCAGGTTGTTCAACAATATACTGATGAGAATGGTACAGAGATTAGTGCTAAACAAATCTGGACTTTATTTAAAGACACGTATGTTGAAGTGAAAAACCACCATTACACGGTCAAAAACTATAAGTTATCTGACATTAATGGTACCCAAATTATTGAACTTGAGATTGATGTTGAAGGTGAAACTCAACAATTACGTGGCGAAGGTAATGGTCCTATCTCTGCATTCTTAAATGCACTTCAATTACCAATTGATGTATTGAACTACGAAGAACGCAGTATTAGTTCAGGTGCAAATGCCAAAGCATTAACCTTAATTGAACTTCAAGTGAAAGGTACAGGCAGAGGCTCATTTGGTGCAGGTGTTCACGACAACACAGTCACTTCATCTATTGAAGCTATTATTGCATGTACCAACCGTTTGATTGATCAAGGTGTTTTAAGTACAGATCAGGTTGTTGCCGCCGCTGTTTAATTAAAAAAAAGACTTTGGAAAGGATACCTAGCTTGGTATCCTTTCTTTTTATTCCTGAAAGATTTAAAAGGCGAAATGTTCCCGTGTCTTTTCCAGCTGACTCAGTGGGGTTAGTCACTCCGCAAAAGTTCCAATTTGAAGAACCCTTACATCTTGAATGTGGCCGTGTTTTACCGCGCTTTGAGTTAATGGTTGAAACTTACGGCACTTTAAATGCAGATAAATCAAATGCGATTTTAATCTGCCATGCCCTTTCCGGACATCATCATGCAGCGGGTTATCACCATGAAGATGATAAAAAAGCTGGATGGTGGGATAGCTGTATTGGCCCGGGCAAGGCAATCGACACAAATAAATTTTTTGTAGTTGCGCTTAATAATATTGGCGGATGTAGTGGATCAACCGGTCCAACTTCACCAAATCCTGAAAATGACAATCGTCCCTATGGTCCAGATTTCCCGTTAGTAACGGTCCGTGACTGGGTCAAAACTCAAGCCATGCTTTCTGACCGCTTAGGAATAAGTGTCTGGTATGCGGTGGTCGGTGGTTCTTTGGGTGGCATGCAGGCATTACAATGGTCGGTAGACTACCCTGACCGTTTACAAAAATGTGTCGTTATTGCCAGTGCGCCAAAGCTTTCAGCACAAAATATTGCGTTTAACGAAGTGGCACGTCAATCAATCCTGTCCGACCCGGACTTCCATCATGGCCGTTATTTGGAAAATGATAGCTATCCGAAGCGTGGTCTAATTTTGGCTCGTATGGTCGGCCATATTACCTATCTTTCTGAAGAAGCCATGAAACAAAAATTTGGTCGTGATTTAAAATCCGGCAAGTTTATGTACGGTTTTGATGTCGAGTTTCAGGTCGAAAGTTATCTCCGTTATCAAGGTGAACAGTTCAGTCGTAACTTTGATGCCAATACTTATCTCATTATGACCAAAGCTTTGGATTATTTTGATCCATCGCGTGAGTATGGCCACTCGCTTACAGAAGCGATGAGTAAAACCAAATGCCAGTTCCTGATTGTCTCGTTCACCACTGACTGGCGTTTTGCACCAAGCCGCTCACAAGAAATTGTAGATGCACTCATTACCAATCATAAACCGGTAAGTTATCTTGATATTGATGCTGAACAAGGTCATGACTCGTTCTTATTCCCGATTCCACTGTATGTCAAAACACTGCGCGCTTTCTTAGGCGGTGAAGAACATTTAAAATCGACATCACTGGAGGCAAGCTAATGCGTATTGATCAACAACTGGCAGAAAAGTGGATTAAACCCGGCTCTAGCGTACTCGATTTAGGGTGTGGTGACGGTGAATTACTCGCTCATATGAGCCAAAAGCATCAAATTCGTGCTTATGGTTTAGAAATTGATCAAGAAAAGATTGCAATTGCCGTCAGTCGCGGGTTAAATATTATTCAACAAGATTTGAATCTCGGTTTAAGCCGTTTTGCCGACCAGTCTTTTGACTATGTGGTTATGGCACAGGCTTTGCAAGCCGTAGATGCACCCGATGTTTTATTAAGAGACATGGTGCGTGTGGGTAAACAGGCCATTATCACTTTTCCAAACTTTGCACACTGGAAGACTCGCTCTTTTCTAGCATTAAAAGGGATGATGCCTGTATCGGATGCTCTACCATATATGTGGTATAACACCCCCAACATTCATTTATGTACGTTTAAAGATTTCGAAGCACTATGTGCGGAAAATCAAATACAAATTATTAATCGACTCGCCGTCAATGGAAACCAGCAGGGAAGCCTGTTAAGCAAACATGTTCCGAATTTGTTTGGTGAAGTCGCTATTTATCGAGTGAGTGCACTATGAAAAAGACATTATTTAGCACACTAATTGCAGGACTGCTAAGTATGCAGGCTCATGCAGATTATATCGCCCAGCCACAATCGGTTGCGAGCCAAGCTGCGCGCTTCTCCACAATGGGGATTCATGACCTTCAAAAAGCGGCTCAAGCTGGTCAAGCTGGAGCACAATTTTATCTTGGAACACGTTATCAATACGGTAAAGATGTAGCAAAAGACGATAAACAAGCATTTGCATGGTTTAAAGCTGCTGCTGATCAAGGTCTTTCACCTGCGCAATTAAATGTTGGCCGTATGTATGCTGATGGTATTGGCGTTAAGAAAGACGAAGCTATGGCTCGTAAATATTTCGAAAAAGCGGCAAGTAACGGCGATAACCGTGCAAGCTATAACCTTGCGATGATGGAAGAGCAAAAGAAAAACTACGTAGGTGCTTACCAGTGGTATGAACTTTCAACTCGTGATGGCATGCTCGACAATAAAGTGATTAGCTTATCTGAAGGTAAAAAAACAGCTCTTGCTGCAAACTTAACTCAAGAGCAAATCCGTATGGCACGTGACCGCGCGGATAAATGGATTCAAGCACAATAATAATCCAGCTTATACTTACTCGACTAAAACCACCTTATATCACCTATAAGGTGGTTTTAGTTTTTTAAGCTTCTAATTTTATATTCCATTTGTTTTGCTCTATATCCCCTTTCAAAAAACACGTAACATAGCTCACGTTCAATATTGGTTATAAAGTTTGGTTATCTTATGTCTACCCCACATTGGTTTGATCAGGGCTCTTTAGTCCTTGCAAGTAACAACAAAGGTAAAGTCGCAGAGTTTGAAAAACTTTTTGAACAGCTCAAGTTGCCTGTAGAAATTATTCCTCAGGGTCACCTAAATATTCCCGACGCCATTGAAGACGGCTTAAGCTTTATTGAAAATGCCATTATTAAAGCGCGTCATGCCTCTAAAATTTCAGGTAAACCTGCTATGGCTGACGACTCTGGTATTTGTGTTCCGGTTTTAGGGGGCGCACCTGGTATTTATTCAGCACGTTATGCTGGAGAACACGGTGACGATGCAGCGAATAATGCCAAATTATTAAATGACCTTTTGCCATTTCGTAAAAATGGTGAAGCGATTGAAGGTATGTTTGTGTGCGTACTTGCTTTAGTGACTCATGCGGAAGATCCATTGCCACAAATTTTCCAAGGTATCTGGCATGGTGAAATTTTAGAAGCGCCACGTGGTGAAAATGGTTTTGGTTATGACCCACTGTTCTGGTTGCCTGAGCTACAAGTTTCTAGCGCTGAGTTGTCTAAAGAAGAAAAAAATAAGATTAGTCATCGTGGACAAGCGATGCAGTTATTTAGAGAAAGTTTAGTATAATTTTTTTCCATATAGCCTTTGAATACCACGTTAGAAAGTATTCGGCTTTGTATAGGCAATACTTTACTTTTGTTTTGGCAAAAGTAACAAAACCATTTATGTCACTGACGGTACATCCTTGCTACCGCAGTGACATGGCGGCATCCATGCCGTCTTCGCACAAGTAAATGTGGGGAAGAAAATTTAAAATTAATTATAATGCTACATGTAAAAACATCGCATAAATCGCAATACACACACAACTCACAATCGTCCCTGATGCGATATAAGCAGCAGATCTCCCTGTCCCTTGATAATGTGTCTCTAACGCAACAATATTGGCTGCTGGCGGCAAGCAAAACATTAAAAACATTACACCGATTTGCTGATTTATATTTGGAATCGGTAAAAATCTATAACTTAATCCACAAAGTACAAATCCACAGGCCACTTTAAATGCTTGAGCTTTTGTACTGTAAATTAAATCTTTTGTATAAACTCTGGTACGACGCAGCCACATTCCAAGCACACACATACCTGCAAAAGTCATTGCAAATTTAGCAACCTCATAAACCCAATGTATAGCAGGGCTTTCGATATGTTGGGCCCCTAAAAGTCTGAGCACAACAGCACAGAATATCGATATACAAGGCGGAGAAGTTAAAACCTTTTTTAATATATTGAGCTTACTTTGCGGTGCCGTAGTAACGGCAGTCACAGCCCAAGCATTGCCAAAAAGCGACATTCCAATATATAAAGCAACAATTGGAGCAGTTGCTTCAGGACCGAATAAAGCCATAGCGAAAGGAAAACCAAGCCATCCCATGTTGGTATAACTTACGCAAAGTGCCAATAAGCGGTCTTTAAATAAAGCCAAATAAGCAAAGAAAATAATGAACGCCGAACCAAAACTAAAGAGCATTAAGCTCAAGCTTCCCGATTGATAAAAGACCATGTTGTAAATAATCACAATCGGAATCAGGAGTCGTGCAAGCCAAGCTGAGAGAATAGGTTTTACGGTTTCTGAAATGGAGGTCTGAGCAAGTAGAAGTCCTGTGATAAATGCCAATACAGGCAGTAATAATGCCAC
This sequence comes from Acinetobacter sp. EKM10A, assembly GCF_011075215.1. Lineage (NCBI taxonomy): Bacteria > Pseudomonadati > Pseudomonadota > Gammaproteobacteria > Moraxellales > Moraxellaceae > Acinetobacter > Acinetobacter sp. EKM10A. The sequence continues at coordinate 181,322 of NZ_JAALLK010000003.1, forward strand.
GCTCTCTCCTCTCGCTCGTCAAAATCAGCCTGTTATGCTACACCTTTTGATTTTGAAATGTATGATCTATTTCAAGTAAATTCGTCTAAGAACGAAGCTCAATAAAATTTAAAAATCCTCCAAAAAAATATCTTTAAAAATCTAGTCGTAAGTGTCTACTTATAAATATTGTCTTAAAAATGAAATATAAGTGTCACATTCCTGTCATGGCAACCTGTTGATATAAAGCGAACTAAAAAGAGGTATAAAATCATGGCTGGTTTATCTATTTGGCATGTCGTTATTTTCGCAATTGTCGTTATTTTATTGTTCGGTACATCTAAGCTAAAAAATATCGGTAAAGATGTAGGCGGTGCAGTAAGAGATTTTAAAAAGTCAGTTCGTGAAGAAGACGAAGCTGCATCTTTAAATAGCCCTCGTACAATTGATGCACAAGTTAAAACATCTGAAAGCACATCAGTGAAAAGCTAAAGGTTTGACCCATGCTTGATGTAGGAATGACAGAGTTACTCTGTTTTGCAATTATTGCAATTTTAGTTTTAGGTCCAGAGAAGCTTCCGGAAGCTGCACGCTTTGCAGGTCGCTGGTATGTTCGACTAAAACGCTATATTACGAATCTGCAAAACGAGATTGATCAGGAGCTACGTCTGTCTGAGTTCCGCAAAGAAATGCAAGAGGAACTTAACCGCATTGAAGCATTGGAACGTAAAGTACAACAACAGCTTGAAGAAATACAAAAACAGCAGGTTTCAGAATCTTTAGAAGCAACTGAAACAGCTAAAACAACACAAAAGCCTATTTGGAAATGTACTCCTATATCGGGCCATTACAAAGTGCCGTATCTGACTAAAGTTAAGCCTTTGGCTCCTCAAACTGATATTTCAGAAACATCTCCTGTTGAATTGAAGATTGCCGTATGAACCAACTGCCTTCAACCGCTGTAAATAGTCAAGAAAACCTAGACCAAATGCCAATCATGAATCATTTGGTGGTTTTAAGACGTCATTTATTTAGGATTGTAGGGGTAACATTATTCTTATTTTTTTGTTTACTGCCCTTTCGAAATCATACTTATCAATTATTATCTGAGCCTCTAAGGTTACAACTTCCTGCCTCATCTTCCATGATTGCAACGGATGTTACAGCAACCTTTATGGCGCCATTTAAACTTAATTTATTTGTTGCTCTCATGCTGGCAATGCCATTTATTCTTTATGAAATATGGTCTTTTGTTCGCCCGGCGCTTTATCAAAAAGAGCGTCATTTAGCGCTGCCGTTACTGATTGGTAGTATTATTTTATTTTATGCAGGTGTCGCTTTTGCTTATTACATTACCCTGCCTGCCATATTACATTTCTTTATTAGCGTTTCACCTGAAACAGTAGCACCAATGACCGACATTAATAGTTATTTAAGCTTCTGCTTAAAGCTATTTTTAGTGTTTGGTGTCACTTTTGAAATTCCTATCGCGACCTTGCTACTCATTTTGATTGGTGTGGTAAATACGCAAAGCCTTGCTGAAAAAAGACGTTTTATTATTGTAGGATGCTTCTTTGTAGCGATGTTTATTACCCCACCCGATGCGATTTCGATGGTGATGCTAGCAATTCCAATGTGGCTACTTTTCGAAATAGGCTTACTCTTCGGCAAAATTCTTGAGAAAAGAAAAACTCATTCTGCTGAATAAAAATAATATATAAAAGCCTGAACTAAGAAGTTCAGGATTTTTTTATGTAGAACGCTTTTAATCTACAAAGCAATAAACTGTCTTCAAAGTGACTTAAAAATGTAAGAAAAGTGTCATTTTCAATCCATAGAATCGACTCAACAAATATACACACAAAAGTTACGGATTTATTATGACTACTGCTTCTAACCACCCAACACGTCGCGATATTTTAAAATGGTTTACGGGGATCCCTTTTCTTCCATTAGGTGCGATGGCTACGGCAGCAACGTTAGCAGGTTGTAACGATAGCGATAACGACTCATCTATTGTCACTCCGTCAAAGCCAATTAACTTTAAGAATGCAACGTTCACTTCAATGCCAGCTCCTTCAACGGTAGCCGATATTGCCACAACAGCATGTGCATCAAAACTTGCTATTTCATGGGAAGACGGCAGCAAAACAGAATATCAACTCGCTTACAAACCATTCTTCTTAACAGGTACAGAAGTGCCTGATGGTAAAGGAGGAAAAGTCATCGCGGGTGGTTATTACGATATTAATAATAAGCCAATTATTGATAAATCAGTTGCAGGTAAAGAACGTCAATTCTTCTCTGACTGCCCAGATGGTAGTTCTCTCATTAGTTTCAAACAAGCAACAGGCAAAGATTTCACAGATGCTGACAAAAAAGCATTAGGTGTAACCGGTAACCCAGTGTTCCATGTGGTCCAATTTGAATATCTATCAAAAGACCAAAATGGTGGTGATACTTACGGTAAATTATCATCTCCGATTGCTGTCTTGACTTTAGATCAAGATCCAAAGACAGGTCACTTAACTTTAATTAAATACCATAACGTTGATACTTCAAGTGCACATGGGCTATGGATTACTTGTGGTGCAAGTTTATCTCCATGGGGAACTCATCTTTCTAGTGAAGAATACGAACCAGATGCTTTTGACCAAAAATTAGGTCAATCACTTTCAACACTTAAAGCCTTCAGTAAAAATATATATGGCGATGAAAACATTGCCAATCCATATAACTATGGCCACTTGCCAGAAATTACCGTAAATGCAGATGGTACTGGTCGCGTTACAAAGCACTATTGTTTAGGCCGTATTTCACACGAACTTGTACAGGTTTTCCCGGATAACCGCACTGTGTTAATGGGTGATGACTATACCAACGGCGGACTATTTATGTTCGTTGCAGATAAGGAGAAAGATTTATCTGCAGGTACACTCTACGTTGCAAAATATACAACAGTACTTAGTGATACAACGACTGGTCAGATTTCTTGGATCAGACTTGGTCATGCAACAAGTGCCGAGATTGAAAACCTCATCAAGAGCGGCATTAAAGGAACTGATATTTTTGAGTCAGTTCTACAAATTGCTAAATATCCAAGCGATGCAACAACAGCAGAGAAAGAGGCTATTGATGCAGGCGACAAAGGTACTCCTGAACAACAAGCTTTAGCCAAAGCTGCAAAAGAGCGTTTAAAACTACAACAAGCTGCCCAAAAAGCAGAATTAGAAGCTCAAGGTTTTAAATTTACTTATTTAAGTAAAACTGGTGTATATCTCAAGCTTAAAGATAATAGCGACAGAACAAAACTTGCAGCGGCTTTCCTTGAAACACACCGTTATGCTGCTTACATGGGTGCTTCAATGGCATTGACCAAAAACGAAGGCACAACAGTAAATATTGCAGATAAAAAAGCTTATTCGGCTTTAGCTAATATTGTCGATTCAATGGTTGAAGGTGGTAGCGGTTATCTTGCTGAGCACAACGTTAAATTCCCGAAAATCACTGCTGGTGGTATTTTGGAGCACACATTAACTGGTGGCCAGAAAGACAGCTCAAATGTTGCAATCAATAGTGAGTGGGTACCTAGCCAATCTAACCTTCTCATTAAAGGTAAAGATATTAGCTTTGACAGCTTAGGGAACACCGCTGACCCAGAGCAAATTGCTAGCCCTGATAACTTGAAGTTCTCAGAAAAACTTCGCACTTTATTTATCGGCGAAGACTCTGGTAACCACTTAAATAACTTCTTATGGGCTTATAACGTTGATACCAAACAGCTCATCCGTATTTTATCTACACCGGCAGGTGCTGAATCGACGGGTCTACATGCAGTCGACGAGGTAAATGGTTGGACTTACATCATGAGTAACTTCCAGCATCCTGGAGACGAATGGAACCGTTTCTATAAAGAAAAAGATGGTGTTCGTACTGGTATTAGCGCAGATTTACTTGCTCAAATTGATACTGCAATTAATACAAATTACAGTAATAAATTTGCAGCAGCAGTTGGCTATATCACCGCCGACCCAATTGCACCATCTGTTGTGAAGAAATAATTTCTTTCACCACTATAAAAGAGGCCTGCTTTATGCAGGTTTCTTTTATTTTTTAACGTCTCATTAGAAAATAAAATTCCTTCAACCTTTCACTAAACGGTCAAATATTTCATTAACTTATCATCAAAACGTCAAAGCCTCGTCACATTCACAAACTAAGCTCATGAAGACTTTTAGAACAATCTCTTTATTTACTTAGGAATTTCCCATGACAGAGCTGACGCCATATCATGAAGACCAAGAATTGGATAATAATACTTCTGACAATATCCACTTTCGTGACATTTTAGAACAACACATCAGTCGTCGTAGTTTAATCACCAAAGCAGCAAGCGGTGCAGTAGCACTGACTTTAGCTTCTACTTTAACAGGCTGTAATGATAACGATGATGACTCTGGCTCTAATAATGGTGGAACCACACCTGTAAACCCAAATAAAAAACCGGAAAAACTCACATTTACGCCTGTAGCTAAAAATTTAAATGATATTGTGACTGTACCGGAAGGTTATGAAGCTAATGTCATCTACGCTTTAGGTGACTCAATCAATCCAAGAGTTGGAGATTGGGACGACAATAATATTCCATCTGGCCCAAGCTTCCAGTTTCGCTCTGGCGACTGCCATGACGGCATGCATTATTTTGGCTTAAACACATCAACAAACCGCTTTGACGAGACTGTGTCAGCACAAGGTTTGTTGGTGATGAATCACGAATATATTAATCAGACCTTCCTTCATCCCAAAGGTCCTACAAAAGTGGATGGACGCCGCCCTGAAGATGAAGTCATTCGTGAAACCAATGCACATGGGGTTTCTGTAATTCATATTAAAAAAGATCCAACCACTCAAAAAGTAGAAATTGTTAAAAACTCTATTTTTAACCGTCGTATTACAGCTTCTACAGTTATGGAGTTTGCAGGTGCTGCAGCGGGTTCAAGCCTGCTTGCAACTCGCTTCTCACCTGCTGGACGTCAAACACGTGGCACTCATAATAACTGCGGTAACGGTTATACACCTTGGGGCACTTATTTAACCACTGAAGAAAACTTTATTGGTTATTTCCAACGTTCGGGTAGCGATGAATATGCACGTACAGATGCAGAAAAAATTGCATTAAAACGTTATGGTTTAGGCGTTAAAAAAGATGAACCTTATCTGTATGAGAAAGATGAAAAAGGTGCACCTAAAAAAGATAAAGATGGCAAGATCATTTACTTAAAAGATAAAAATGGTGAGTTAATCCCTAACGTTGATGAACAAGGGCGACAAATTTATTTAGGCACAAGTTCGCGTTACGGCTGGGAAACAGCAATTGGTCAAGTAGAGTCACAAGACTTGTATGATCGCTGGAATGCCGATGTAAAAGCAGCTCAAGCTACCCAAGATTACCGAAATGGACCAAATACATTTGGCTGGATGGTTGAGATTGATCCATTTGATGGGCGCCAAAATCCGGTTAAACGTACTTCATTAGGCCGTTTCGCACATGAAGACAGTGCTTGCCGTGCCGTAGTAGGTCAACCATTAGCATTTTATATGGGTGATGACTCTCGTGGTGAATACATCTATAAATTCGTTTCAACCGCTGTGTGGGACACCAAAGATATAAACGGTGGTTATACAGCTGGCGACAAATACATGAATGCAGGCAAATTGTATGTTGCTAAGTTTAATAACGATGGTTCAGGTCAATGGATTGAACTTGCTTATGGCAAAAATGGCTTAAATGAAAGCAACACTACCTACCCGTTTAAGTCACAGGCAGATGTTGTTACATTTGCACGCTTAGCAGCGGATTCTGTAGGTGCAACAAAAATGGACCGCCCAGAATGGTGTACGGTCAACCCAGTAAACGGTGAAATCTATGTCACACTCACCAATAACTCAAATCGTGGTAAAGACTATGCAACTGATGCAGCCAATCCACGTAACTACACAGACCTATATGCAGGCACAAAAGAACAAAAAGGAAACGTAAACGGTCATATCATCCGTTTTAAAGAAACTGATGACAAAACAACTGCTGAAACCTTCAAATGGGATATCTACCTATTTGGCGCAGAAGCATCAATGGCTTCAAACATCAACTTATCCGGCTTAACAGATAACAATGATTTTTCATCTCCGGATGGTATGTGGTTTGACCCACGTGGCGTTCTCTGGATTGAAACCGATGACGGCGCTTACACTGATGTTACTAACTGTATGATGCTTGCAGCTCTGCCGGGTCAAATCGGTGATGGTGGTACAGCAACAACTTCAAATGGTCAGCAGACCATAACAGGTGCCAAAGTTACAGACGCAACATTACGTCGTTTCTTAGTCGGACCAAAGCAATGTGAAATTACTGGTATTGCCATGACTCCTGACTACAAAGCAATTTTCATTAATGTTCAGCACCCTGGTGAAGATTCACCAAGTTACGCGAAACCAGAAAGTAACTGGCCTGCCACACAAAAAGACCCAAGCAATAAAACTGCGCGCCCACGCTCAGCAACTGTTGTGATTACTCGTAAAGATGGCGGCGTTATTGCCGGTTAATTGATTTACCCAGAAAAATGCCGATCACTTGATCGGCATTTTTTATTTCTATCGATTTAAGAGAACCTGTTGCTGCACAATTTGACCACTATGTTCACCTTGCTGGGTCTTTTCCAACCATATCCATTCATTATTGGTCATTCTTAAAAAATTCGAACACCGTGTTCCATATACGGGGCTTTGAATAAAAGTCGATGACAATAATTCTTCCATTTCCGACTGAATGCCCGTGTTTGGCAACAATGCTGTGGTGACCTTACGCTCATCTTCTAAAATATCCCACGCTGCATGCTGCAAACTTAACTCTTCTGTTTTGTGCTGATGCATAGGCAAGAACTCTTGCGTAAAACGTGTACGTAAATGTCTGGTTTTTTCCCAGTGATCGGACATTAAACCATTCGAAACCACATATACGCCGTTGGCTAATACTTGAGGAGCCTCACCGCGGTTACTCATATAGACCGCCTGATCAGCAGTTCCCATAAACAGGTTAAAACCAGCAAAGTTCTGTTGCTGTTGTTCTAATTGCTGAGCAAAGCGAATCGGTAACAAATCAGACTCTAAAAAAGCCTGAACCAAATGACCACGAGAAGTCTCATATTGTTTTTTATCACGTCCATCACGGAAATTAGTTAACACAGCCCATCGGCCCTGCGGCGTAACACCCATCCAAGTACCACCCGACTGTAAGTCTTGCCCTGCAATGATTGGCGTATGTTCCCATTGATGCAACAATGCGGTTGGTCGATGATAAAATTCATCACGATTTGAAATCAGACACAAGGGCATATCATCCAGAACATGCCATGCTAAAGCCACAATACACATTGATTCTTGTTCCCTATGTTTACACATTGAATGTACAACATTTTTCACATCATTCCGCTACAATCTGTCAAAACGTAAGATCAAGGAGCAGCAATGCTGACCTATCCTAATATCGATCCGGTCGCAATACATCTAGGACCTCTTCAAGTCCATTGGTATGGACTCATGTATTTATTGGCATTTTTATGTGCTTGGGGGCTTGCTTCCTACCGTGCCAAACAGCGTGATGGCTGGACATCGGACATGGTTTCCGATCTGGTGTTTTACGGCGCCTTAGGTGTTGTACTCGGCGGACGTATCGGCTATGTGCTTTTCTATGAGTTTGATAAATTCCTTGAAAACCCAATCTGGTTATTCCAAGTCTGGACAGGTGGTATGAGCTTCCACGGCGGCTTCTTAGGCGTCATGATCGCAATGCTATTCTGGTGTAAAAAATATCAAAAAACATGGTTCCAGACACTCGACTTTGTTGCCCCATGTGTACCGACAGGCTTAATGTTCGGACGTATTGGTAACTTTATTGGCGGAGAGTTATATGGCCGTGCGGTCACAGATCCGAATTATCCATTCGGAATGATTTTCCCAACCGATCCATTACATCTGGTTCGTCACCCTTCTCAAATCTACCAAGCACTTTGCGAAGGGCTATTACTCTTTATTATTTTGTGGTGGTTTAGCTCAAAACCACGCCCACGTATGGCTGTATCTGCTCTATTTTTAATGGGTTATGGTGTTGCACGCTTTGTGATGGAGTTCTTCCGTCAGCCGGATGCCGACCAAGGTTTCATCTTGTTTGGCTGGATGACGAAAGGACAAATCCTCACCGTTCCAATGCTACTGATAGGCCTTTGGATGATGTGGTATGCCTACCAAAAGAAAATTTATGACTGGGGCCCTCAAAAGAACAGTTAACATCTAAATCAGAGGAGTTTCGGCTCCTCTTTTTTATGCTACAGTTTTTATCTCCCAAGAAAGAAGATTCGCCATGCTGGAATTCTGGTTTAATACGCAAGTCCCGACTTTTAAAAAATTAATCATTTTAATTATTACCCTCTTAATCTGTATTGGGTTATATCAATATCAACCATTGCCTTTAGATACCATTTTGATGTTTACAGGAACTGGGGTTATTTTTTTAATCTGCCGTTACTTTAAATTGCATTTTGCTCAAAGTAACCCGACTGGTTTACTTTACCGCCTATTTACGTGGGTTCCTATCGCTCTTTTATTTGCACTTATCTTTGTAAAAACCATGCCTAACTTGCTGATCTGGGGCGTTCAAGGAATCGCTTTTATGGCGCTTGCTGCTTTTATTTTTTCACCTCAATCGTTATTTAACAAATAGGCTCATTTTTATGTTGGCTTATTGGTATAACGCACCGCGTCACATCAAACTCATCTTCATTATTGTCGTTTGTGCTGCAATTTATGCAGCCAATCAAGTCCAGCCTTTATCGCCGACTTACACTGTTCTTAGTCTCGTGTTAGGGTTCGGGCTTCATTTCGGGCAATATTTACAAACAAAAATTCCAGAGCACAGTTCATATAAACTTAAGCTCCATTTTCTGCTTAGAATTTACCCTCTCATTATTGTTGCTATTATAATGTGGTTACTGCCCCCTCAACACAATTGGATCGCAACACTACAAGCTTTAGGCTTTGTACTGGTTGGATTTTTTCTTGTTTCGATTTATCAAAATCGGGCCAAACGTTTTTAAACAGTAAATGTAGCTCTCTTTCCTACCTATCGTTAAAGCATGCTATTATCTTCCACGGTTTATTAATCCATGAACCGTCTCCCCATTTTATTTTATGGAAATTAATCCGAACTCGAGAGTGTTATGCGTGCATATTTAGACCTTCTACAACATATCCTTGATAATGGCGGTGACAAAGGCGACCGTACAGGCACAGGAACCCGTTCTGTATTTGGTCATCAAATGCGTTTTGATCTCTCTAAGGGTTTTCCTTTACTCACCACAAAAAAAGTTCACTTTCGTTCTATCGTGATTGAGTTACTTTGGTTCTTAAAAGGCGATACTAACGTTAAGTACTTACAAGACAATAAAGTCACCATTTGGGATGAATGGGCAACAGCAGAACAAACTGCCCGTTTCGGCCGCCCAGAACATGAGCTTGGCCCAGTTTATGGCCATCAATGGCGTAATTTCGGCGCAACTAAAAATGCCGATGGTACTTATAACCAAGATGGTTTTGACCAAATTAAATGGTTAATTAATGAAATTAAAACCAACCCAAATTCACGCCGTTTAATTGTCTCTGGCTGGAACCCAAATGAGGCTGGACAAGTTGCTTTACCGCCTTGCCATACGCTCTTCCAATTCTTCGTACAAGACAACAAGTTGTCATGCCAGCTTTATCAACGTAGTGCTGACGTATTCTTAGGCGTGCCATTTAATATTGCCAGCTATGCCCTACTCACCCATATGATTGCTCAAGTGTGTGGCTTAGGTGTTGGTGATTTTGTTTGGACAGGTGGCGATACGCATCTTTATGCCAACCATTTTGAGCAGGCAAAACTACAATTGACGCGTGAGCCATTACCACTTTGCCAATTAAAACTTAATCCAGATGTTAAAGATATTTTCGACTTCAAATTTGAAGACATCGAGATTGTAGGTTACGAGTCACATCCGGCAATTAAAGCACCAGTTGCAGTATAACGACGGCTTAAATTTCATTAGATTACGGTTTAGAGAATAAGATTATGGCATGGCAAAATGTAGAAGTTGTCCACGTTGTCGCAATGGACAAAAATCACTGTATTGGTAAAGGCAATGCGTTGCCATGGCATATCTCTGCCGACTTAAAACACTTTAAAGAAATCACACAAGGTGGTGTGGTGATCATGGGCCGCAAAACGCTTGAGTCTATGGGCCGTGCTCTACCGAACCGTGTGAACTGGGTAATTACCCGTGACATTAACTGGCATTTTGACGGCGTAAAAATTGCGTATTCAATTGAAGATGCTTTAAATGCTGCTTTAGAAGATGCCAAAAACACCGAAAAGCAAGCTTTATTCATTATTGGTGGTGGTGAAATCTTTAAGCAAACCTTGTCAATTGCAGACCGTCTTGAGCTCACTCATGTTGACTTAGATGTACAAGGTGATGCACATTATCCAACAATACCGAGTGAATTTCACAAAACTGCAAGCGAACAGCAAGTAGATGAAAAATCAGGAACTTCATTCGAATTTGCCACTTATAAAAAATAATTTTCTGGTCGCCTATGCACAATATCGGAACACGTGAATTTATTATCGCCCTCCTCTTCGGCGCTTTACATAGTTTATTCACGTTGTTTATTGTGCTTTCCAGCATTTGGGTATGCTTAGCCCTATGGGTCCAACAACCTTTTGGCTGGTTAGGCAGCCGTATTATTATTGGCATATGGATTGCCTTTGCTTTAAGTATGGCGGGCTTATATTTTAATGGGCATATTATTAGCCGTCGTACAGACGTTTTAATCTACCTATTAGCTTTTGCCTGCTCTTTGGTTTGGTACTTTTCGATTACTGCACGTCAAGACCGTGACTGGAACCCTGAAGTTGCCAATATGCTAAGTTACGAAAAACACGGCGATGTTATTACTTTGCATAATGTCCGTAACTTCAACTGGCATCCTGATGGAACCTATGATGTCCGCTGGGAAACCCGTACTTTTGACCTGAACCAGTTAAATGGCATAAATATTATTACTTCTTACTGGATGGGGCCACAAATTGCCCATACGCTAGTAAGTTTCGAATTTAAAAATCAACAACCTTTAGTTTTTTCGATCGAAATTCGAAAAGAAAAGACTGAAGAGTTTTCAGCAATTGGCGGCTTCTTTAGAAAATATGAACTGAGCTTAATTGCATCTGATGAAAAAGATATTGTCTACACGCGTAGCAATATCCGTAAAGAGCAAGTTTATAATTTCCCGGTCAATATGCCTCGCTCTGAGCAAAAAGCGCTCTTTTTAGAATATCTTAAAAAAGCAGATGAACTACATGCAGAACCAAAGTGGTACAATACGCTCACAAGTAATTGTACAACGTTAATTTTTGATATGGTTCAAGCCATTAACCCATATCAGCTTCCTAAAGATTATCGGTTAATTGCCTCTGGTTACTTACCTAATTATTTATATGATCTTAAAGCACTCGATCAAAATATTAGCTTGAAACAGTGGTACCAAATTGCACACATTAACCCACGTACTGAACATTTCGAACAATTTGCAGACCAAAGCAGTGAGCATTTCTCTCAAATTGTTCGACAGGGTTTACCTAAAGTAAAATGAAATAAGTAATGCAATTTTCTTTACTTTTTTATACACGCTTTACTTTGTAATCTAACTAGATAAACCCTATTGTAATAGGCAGGAAATAGAGGAAAAAACAATGCAACAGGCATTATTTGGCGGCGGCTGTTTTTGGTGCGTCGAAGCCGTATTTTTACAAATACGTGGTGTAGAAAAAGTAACAAGTGGTTATGCTGGTGGGCATACAACTCACCCAACTTATGAGCAAGTATGTCAAGGTGACACTCAGCATGCTGAAGTGGTTCTTATCGACTTTGATGAACAACAAGTTACATATTCTCAGTTACTTGATGTGTTCTTTGCAACGCATGATCCAACGACTTTAAACCGCCAAGGTAATGATATTGGTACTCAATATCGCTCTGTTATTTACTATTTTAATGAAGAGCAAAAGCAGGCAGCAGAACACACCATTCAGACATTAAAAGATGACGATCTTGATATTGTGACTGAATTATCTCCTGCTCCTACGTTCTATCCAGCAGAAGACTATCATCAAAATTACTATGAAAAGAACCCTTCACAAGGTTACTGCAACTTTGCAATCCCACCTAAACTGTTAAAGTTACATAGTAAATTCCAACATCTCATGAAAAATTAATAAATGAGAAAATAAAAAAGCAACCGAATTGGTTGCTTTTTTATTACGTGAAACTAGATTTTAGTTTTCACTTACAAAGGCAATATCGCTCAGTCCGGCTTCACTGGCGCGAGACATTACCTGAGCAACAGTATCGTACTTCGACTCTTTATCAGCGCGAAGTTGAACTGTCGGTTTAACCGCACCTTGACCTGCTTCTTGGAAACGTTTTTGAAGCTCATCAAGGCTAATTACTTGAGTATCCCAAGCCACTTCACCATTTGCATTGATACTAATCGTAATTGCTTTTGGTGGTGGATCAATAATTTCAGCAGTTGTTTTAGGAAGCGTTAATGGAATCGATGGGTTGGCAACTGTTGCTGTGACCAAAAAGATGATCATTAACACCAACATAATGTCGATTAGCGGAATGAGATTCATCTCATTCATGCCACTATCGTGGTCTTCACCCAATTGAAAAGCCATTAAGCTTGACCTCCAACATAACTTTGCTGTGCAGTTTTAACATCAGACTTTACAGTTGAGTCTTGCTGCAACATGGTGTCGATTAACAAACTGTGTGCTTGATCTTGTAAATCATGAGCAAGGCCACGATTCGCACGTACACAAATGTTATAAGCCAATACCGCTGGAATCGCAACTGCAAGACCAAGACCAGTCATAATAAGTGCTTCACCTACTGGTGTAGCCACTTGAGCTAAACCTGCCTGTCCGCTCTTACCAACAGCAACTAACGCGTGGAAAATACCCCATACTGTACCAAACAAACCAACGAATGGTGCAATTGAAGCAATTGTTCCTAAAACTGAAATACCTTTATCAGCATTGGCTTTCTCAGCAGAAATCTGACGCAATAATGCTTGCTCTGCAACTGCTTTACGTTGTTCAAAACTCAAAGGTTGTAACTTTGCTTTGAGCGAAGTAATAGCCTGAGAGAGTTGAGCATAAGCTTGTTGTTTTAGTTGGCGAGTCCCCATCAAACGTAAGATGAAAACTGTCCAGGTAGCAATCGACATTGCCAATAAGATGAAATACAGGGTTTTACTCACTGCATCTGCATGTTGCCAATAGATTGAAAAGTTCATATTCGAACTCCTGATTAAGGTTAGCCGTTGGGACTCAAATTCGTTTAAGGGGTTAAGTCAAACGGTTGCTCTGCTTTAATTGGATAAGCAACACCGTTTTCCATATAAGGTTTAAATTTTGCACTACGTACAGCGCGGACTACCTTGTCATCTAGACTTGGAATACCGCTGCTACGGGTTACGCGCACGTTAGTAATCTTGCCTTTCTCATCGGCTTCAATAAGTACAACAACCGAGCGTGCTTCGCCCTGTAAATCTTTTGGTGAAACAGTCAAACGTGGTGAGCGGCTCCACTGTACACCCGAACCGCCAATTGAAACGCGTTTTGGCGATGGATCTGGAGCAGGTTGAGCTTTAGGTGCTTCTTGAACCACTGGCTTTGGCTTTTCAACGACTTTTTCAGTCACAGTAGTCGTTGGCGTTACTATTTTTGGTTCAACTTTAGGTTCTGTTTTTACTGTTTCTTTAGGTGTTTCAGCCTTTTTGACCTGCTGAATTTTTTCCACTTTTTTAGGTGGAGTTACAGGTTTCTCAACAACTTTAACCTCTTTCACTTCTTTTTTAGGTTCCGGCTTTTTAGGCGGTTCTTTTGGTTTTGGTGGTAAAGGTTTTGGTTGCTCTTGAATTTTTACAAAACGGACTTGTAAAGGTTTCTTTTCAATTGGCTTTAGTTCAGCAGGCTTAATGTGGCTGACTGCCCATAAGACCCCGATATGACCAATTGCAACCGCAATTAGTGCCGTGATGACTTTCTTTTTCATCGGATTGGGAGAGTTTAAGGCTGCGGAAGATTGACTCATAAGAATCTAATTACCTAATGGATGATGATTTCGGTTTTCAATTTATAGAAACGATTTCAAACATCGGATAGAACAATAAAGTGCCACAATAATAAATGAGAAGTGTTTTCATTTGCAACTACTTTTTTATGAAAACATTCCTCATTATCGCGAGGTCTAACTTGATAAAGTGATATCACCTTAGTTTTCTCATGCTTAGACAACGCACTAAAATTTGTAAGCTCCCTATTTTCACTTATCAGATCGCGCTCAGCTTAAAAAATAATTAAGTAGCTAGATATTAAAAGTAATCTATAGAGCAACAGACTCTAGTTATGTTATAACATTTTAAATTTATTTTAGCCATAAAAAAAGCACGCTCAAAAGCATGCTTTTAAAGGAATATAAGTTGTTAGAAAACAACAGTCTTATTGCCATCTACAATAATTCGGTCTTCTAAATGCCATTTAACAGCACGAGCTAATACATTACGTTCAACATCTTCGCCAAGCTCACGTAACTGCTCAACATTATAATCATGGCTCACACGTTCAACGTCTTGCTCAATAATTGGGCCTTGGTCTAGGTCAGCAGTCACATAGTGAGCTGTTGCACCAATCAACTTTACACCTTTTTCATATGCTTGCTTGTATGGGTTTGCGCCCACAAAAGCAGGTAAGAATGAGTGGTGAATATTGATAATTTTCATTTCCCATTTAGAAACAAAATCTTCGCTTAAAATCTGCATGTAACGTGCTAGAACTAACAAGTCATTGCCTTGCATCATTTCATGAATTTGAGCATAAGCTTCCGCTTTATTGTCTTTAGTTACTTTAATGACTGTAAATGGAATACCAAAGTTTTCAACCGCTTCACGTAAATCTTCGTGGTTAGAAATTACGTGGGTAATTTCACACGGTAAAGAACCACGTGCATGACGCCACAATAGCTCAAGCAAAGCATGGTCAACTTTAGAAACTAAAATACCAACCTTTTTAATATCATTAACAAAAGCAAGACGCCATTGCATGCCATAACGTTCCGCTACATTTGCTGCGAAAGTCTGAATTAAAGCATCTTTACGAGACTGTAAATGATCAAGTTCAAATTCAACACGCATGAAATAACGTCCGCCTTGAGCTTCCGTCGCATACTGATCAAGCGCGGTAATGTTTGCACCCTGATGGTACAAAAAGCTCGATACAGCCTGTACGATCCCAGGCTTGTCTTCACAAGTAATCAGTAAACGGGCTGTATTGGCAGTGGTCATATTCATTTGGTTAATATCACTTAATTGAGACAAAATTTTGATAAGCCGAGTATTCTAGCGCTCTAAATAAACAAGCACAACTATTCATCTTTTAGGGACGATAAGCTGGCAAAAAGATCCGAAGGTCCAAGCGACTCCAATAATTGCTCATAAGTCGCGCGGCTTTCCCCCATTAAATAAGGGCCTTCTAAAAAAACCATTTGCCGTAAAGCTTGCCAAACCCATTTTTCTTCAAGGTGGTTATTGTCACTAATGTGTCCGGACATATATAGAAAGTTGGTCCAGTTGGTTAAGACAATCCAGAGGTTAATAATGAGCGCTTCAATTTCCGATGGCGTCATTTTCATAAGCCCAGCATCAACAAAGGCCTGATAAATTCTTTGCCCTTGCTGCATGACCTGCCCTGCAAACCGAGGATAGATCTTTTTAAAGTCTTCGTTACTTTCAACTAAATGATAAACATCACGGTGAATAAAACGATAGTTCCATAGCTGACCACTGAGCACCTGAAAATAATTAATTTTATCATTGGTCGTTAATGGTCTGTCCTCAGGTAAAGAGAGCATTTCTAAAGTCTCGACCTGATATTGGTGCATTAATTCCTTAATGATTTCATGCTTGTTTCGAAAGTGATAATACAAGTTTCCAGGACTAATCCCCAACTCTGCAGCAATATGATTGGTAGTGACAGACCGTTCGCCACGCTCATTAAAAAGCTGCAAACTGATTTGTAAAATCCGGTCTTTTGTCTTCAGAGCTTTAGGTAGAGACATTTTAATAACCTTCGTTAATTCATATGGTTAAGACTTGCACACAGAAACCAACTTGACTCTTTAGAGTATTTACTCTAAAAAATAAGTATATCAGTATATTTGGTAAGTACCGATGAACAGTCAAACAAAAACAAATCCAGAGACTCAGGTTCCTTATGATGTTAAGCATTTACATGATTTGCTTGAGCAGCAAAAGATTGCCTACTTACGTCATCCGGTACCCACTGCTAAAGAGCGTATTGATCGTTTAGCCCGTCTTAAAAGAGTCTTGGTAAAATATCAAGATCAGATTGCCGAAGCAATTAACCTTGATTATGGCAATCGTGCCATTATGGAAACCAAAATTGGTGAGTTACTTACCTGTCTTGAACAAATCAAGTATTACAGTAAGAACCTGACCGGATGGATGAA
Source organism: Acinetobacter sp. EKM10A (assembly GCF_011075215.1). Taxonomy (NCBI): domain Bacteria; kingdom Pseudomonadati; phylum Pseudomonadota; class Gammaproteobacteria; order Moraxellales; family Moraxellaceae; genus Acinetobacter; species Acinetobacter sp. EKM10A. Next base: position 197,980 of record NZ_JAALLK010000003.1, read on the forward strand.
ACCATCAAAACGCCATATCAGTGTATTACATCAGCCAGCAAAAGGTTGGGTACAATATCAACCAATGGGTGTTATTGGCATTATTACACCTTGGAACTATCCATTACTACTTTCCGTTGGCCCACTCATCTGTGCTTTGGCGGCTGGTAACCATGCCATGATCAAAATTTCGAGTGCTTCTCCAAACTTTGGACAAGTTCTTGAAAATGCACTTTCTGAAGCTTTTCCACAAGAATTGGTTGCTGTGGTTAATGGCGGTGGTGTGATCTCTGATGCGTTTAGTCACCTGCCTTTTGACAAAATGATTTTCACAGGCTCGACTTCTGTCGGTAAAACAGTCATGGCGGCTGCAGCTCAAAACCTTGTGCCAGTCATTCTTGAGTTGGGTGGTAAATCTCCTGCGCTTGTACATGCTTCCGTAGACATGAAAGATGTCGCACAGCGTATTGCTGTGGGTAAATTATGGAATGCAGGCCAAACTTGCGTTGCGCCAGACCATATTTTCTTGCCGCGTGGTAAAACTGCCGAGTTCATTGAAAACTTTAAATTGATTGTGGCTGGAATGTATCCTCATTTCCGTAACAATCAAGACTACACATCTATTATTAATGATAAGCAGTACAACCGTATTCAAGGCTATCTAGAAAATGCCCGTGATCAGGGTGCTCGTATTATTGAAATTAATCCTCAAAATGAAATTTTAGATGATGTCCGCAAAATTGCACCGACTCTGGTTACTGGTGTAACAACTGCAATGGATATTATGCAAAATGAAATTTTTGGTCCTGTTCTACCAATTTTAGAATATGACCAAATAGAAGAAGTCATCGAATTTATTAATAGTCGACCACGTCCTTTAGCAATGTATTATTTTGATTATGATCAGGCACGCGCTGATTATATCTCTCAACATACTCATTCAGGGCATTTCGGAATTAACATGGTGATTACCCATGTAGCACAAGATGATTTACCTTTTGGCGGTATTGGTGCGTCAGGTATGGGTAAATATCACGGACCGGAGGGCTTTTTTGGGCTTTCGCATGAACGTTCGGTCATGTCAAATCCAAAACTTTATAGCTTGAAATATATTCTTCCACCGTTCAATAAACCGATTCATCGCTTCATTTCGAAAACCTTGTTGCGTTAACTGATCAAGGCATGATCTGTTATACTAGATCATGCCTCGTTTTTACCAATTTCGCTTGTCTTTTAATCGTATTTTTGGTATAAAACGCCCCTTGAATGAATTCATCCGTTTACATTTAGTATGACTGGCCACAGATTTGCTGTTGGCTAAATCAATGGAGTTACACCATGTCTAAGGTTTGCCAAGTTACCGGCAAGCGTCCAGTCGTTGGTAACAACGTCTCACACGCCAACAACAAAACCAAGCGCCGGTTCGAGCCGAACCTGCACCACCACCGTTTCTGGTTAGAAAGCGAAAAACGTTTTGTACGTCTTCGTTTAACCACTAAAGGTATGCGTATTATTGACAAATTGGGTATCGAAAAGGTTGTTGCAGACCTTCGTGCTCAAGGTCAAAAGATCTAAGGAGTCTGAGCAATGCGTGATAAGATTCGCCTCGTTTCTTCAGCTGGTACAGGTTACTTCTATACCACGACTAAAAACAAACGTACTATGCCGGAAAAAATGGAAATCAAAAAATTTGATCCAAAAATCCGTCAACACGTGATTTTCAAAGAAGCTAAAATCAAATAATTTTAGCCTCGAAAAAAAACGACTTCTTTATGAAGTCGTTTTTTTTTGCATTTTTTTTATACCTGCCTTTTTGTTAAACTTTCCACATATTCCGCCTTGGCATTTTTTATGCTTGTCTTTAGCCTAACTCACGTAAAAGGAGTTTTTAGTGCCGCATGACGTAGATTTAATTATTTTACTTGCTGTTGGTTTCGGCGTTGCCCTGTTTTTTGGCTATATTGCCGCCCGACTACGACTTCCCCCTCTTATTGGCTATCTCATTGCCGGAATTATTATTAGTCCTAATACTCCTGGTGTTGAAGCAGATATTCATCTTGCAAACCAACTTGCTGAACTCGGTGTAATGTTCCTCATGTTTGGCGTTGGTATGCATTTTTCCTTAAATGATCTTTTACTTGTTCGCCGCATTGCCTTACCAGGTGCAATCTTACAGATTGCTGTTGCAACTTTACTGGGTATTGGCGTTTCAATGTTATGGGGCTGGAGCTTTGGCTCCGCACTCGTTTTTGGCTTAAGCCTGTCATGTGCGAGTACAGTTGTATTATTAAAAGCTTTGGGAGACCGTGGTCTTCTAGATTCTGTAAACGGCAAAATTGCTGTGGGCTGGCTATTAGTTGAAGATTTAGTCATGGTACTTGTTTTGGTACTTCTTCCAGCTACAGCTGTTTTACTTGGCGGAAAAGCCCCAGCAGGCGTAGAAGGTAACATCTGGCTAACACTTGGAATCACCCTATTAAAGGTTATTGGCTTTATCGCCTTTATGCTGATTGTCGGTAAGCGCGTTGTGCCTATTATTATGCAGTTTGTTGCTCGCTTAGGTTCAAGAGAGCTATTTACGCTTACTGTAGTCGCTGCTGCTGTATCGATTGCCTATGGTTCTTATGCCATCTTTGGAGTTTCAATGGCATTAGGGGCATTCTTTGCCGGAATGGTCGTTAAAGAATCAGATTTTAGCCATCGCGCAGAAGAAGAAACGCTACCACTACGTGAAATTTTCTCGATTTTATTTTTCGTTTCAGTAGGGATGTTGTTTGATCCACATATTCTTATTGAACGTCCACTACATATCTTGGCTGTTATCGCAATTATTATGGTGGGTAAAACACTTGCTGCAATGGCCTTGGTTTTATTCTTCCGCTATCCAATCAATACTGCTTTAACAGTCGGGGCCAGCCTTGCTCAAATTGGTGAGTTTTCATTTATTTTGGCTACCCTTGGTGTCTCTTTAGGTCTATTAACTTTAGAAGCTCAAAACCTGATTTTAGCAGGCGCATTATTCTCAATTACACTGAACTCTTTCATCTTCTCGGCAATTGAGCCGGTACAACGTTGGATTCGTGAACGCTCTCATTTAGCACGACTTCTTGAACGTAGTGGCGACCCATTAGCCATGCTGCCCGATGAAGTCGATCAATCTTATCTACGCGATCAAGTGGTGATTATAGGGTATGGTGGCGTTGGACGACGTATTACTGAAAATTTAATTAATCAAAATATTAAAGTCGTAATTGCAGAAGAGAATCGTGAAATCGTAGAAAAACTACGTCAGGCAAATATTGCAGCTGTAAGTGGTGTAGCAACCGAACCTGGCGTTTTAATTCAAGCACATATCATGCACGCACGACTCTTGGTAATTTCACCTATGGATATTTTAGATATTCATCGGATTGTAGATATTGCGAAGCAATTGAACCCTCAAATTCAGGTTTTAATTTGTGCAGAAAGTAAAGAAGAAGCCGCAGTGATTAGAGACGAACACATTGGTGAAGTATTCTATGCGAAAGAAGAAATGGCTAAGAATATGAGCCATCATATTTTAAATCAAATCGAACTTGCGCATCAGTCCACACATCATTAATGCATACAAAAAAAGCGTACTCAAGAGTACGCTTTTTTTAACTTAAGAATTTAGGCTGCTCATCCACAACTTCAGCCTGCCATTCATTGACCTGCTTTTCTAACAGCCCAAACAAAGCAGCTTGAATCATATGTTGTGCAACTATAGGCGTCTGTTCACCTAATATTGCCTTTAGTTCATCACTAAACTGAATTTTAACCAAGGGCTCTTTTTCAGAACCAGCATTACGCAAGGCGAGCTCACCACCTTCTAGTTGGACTAATTCCAACACTGCTTCTTGATTTCCAAATAACTCTTTCAATTGCTGTATAGACATATACTTCCTCCATGTTTCAACATGGTGGCAAAGCACCCTTGCACTTTGCATCTCTCGTCTTATTTATATAGGCGCACTGGGATTAAATTTCAAGCGCTCAGATAGTTTAATTTTAGAACTCGACCATTTCGTTACGAAAACCATCAATTAAATGACTTAACTCTCTATGCCATTCACGCAAAATTTTCACATCAGGTAACCATGATTGTGGTCCCTGAGTCACTTTAATGATCAAATTAGAAGAAGTTTCTTCTTCCGGTGTCGGTTCAGTTGGTTCCGGTGCATATTGGCACATACGGTAAGCACGTTTTAATTCTGCAACGAAGCCATCTTTTGCCAATTGCTGCAAAACAGAAACTTCCGGAGAAACTTGTCCTTTTGCCGCCATATGCTCTTCAATAGATTTTAATGTCGGTTGCAAGTCATTTAAACGGTAATAACGTACCAATTCTTGCAAAAATGCCAACATCGCACCATGTAAATGAAATACAGCTGCTTCACGATACGCTTGTACCTGCTGTACATGATCAGTTTGCTCTGCTTGTTGACACGCTAAGCGTGCAAAATAGAGTTTTTGATTGGTACGATCGGCATGATAACGAGCAACACGTGACATAACTAAACTTTCCTGTTCTAAAATTGCCATCTATATGGCTATTCTTAGCTTAACGACTCCATTGATAAAATCAACGTTATTTATGGTAAATCCAGAGAGACTTGATAAATTTTACGTTTAGCCGGGACTTTCAACTGTCGCTTCATAGGACGCACATTACTTAGAACCCAAGCAAAATATCCTTCACTCCAACCAGAGGCACAGGCAGGTTCAATCTCATCGTTTCGCCAAACATGAATAGAATCAACATCAACCAAAGCGACGGCGACTCCCTCTTCTTCATCACCATCATTTATTAAAAAATTTTGGTTCTCAACAATGAATAGATCTTTAAGAGGCAGCTGTGCAGGGACCCATGAACGAACTTCAAGTGTTTTTATTCCCTGAGCTATACGTGTTCCATTTGGAGCAACCACAGAAAGAGCTAAAAATTGTTGCATAAAAGCCTTACTCTTCAGCTGCCTTAACCCGAATACCGTAACCTTTTACTTTAAGTGTATTTAGTCCTTTGATTGCTTTAATGGCTTCACGCGGATTTGGCATTTCGACAAAGCCAAAGCCCTTTGATTTACCCGTATCTTTATCGGTTACAACGACACAAGACTCAACTTTACCATAAGCTTTAAACAGCTCTAAAACTTCAGCTTCAGTCACTGAACGATCTAAATTACGAACTAATATTTTCATTTTCCAACCTTCATTGACCATCAAAAGAAAGGCCAATATACATTTGAGTATTCACAGTGTCTTATACAGTAATTTAGTCAAGATCGATACCAAAACCTAAGTTTACTGTTCGTGAAGTATTCCATTGTTTTTTGGCGAATGGCTGTGGCACCTGACGATGAATTTTTGCCTGAACCAAATGGGCAGGTAAATCATTTAGAAAATAGCTTTCGATTTTGCGGCCTTGTTCGTCATACGTGTCTTGTGACCATGTATTGAGATTTTGCTTCGTCAAAATCAATTCATTTTCCGCACGTGTTAATGCAACATACAATACTCTGCGCTCTTCTTCGACTTCATCAAAATCGCCCTGTGCACGCGCATAGGGATATTGGTTTGGTGAGACATGTGGCACATAACACACTTTCTGTTCTGCACCTTTAGCGGAGTGAATTGTAATTAAGGTCACTAAATCATCATCACCCGCTTTTTCAATTTCAGAAATTGAAATTGGTTCAAGCACATATTCTTCAAGAAACTCACCAAGAGATGCATGCTTACGCGCAAGTTGTTTAACTAGGTCGAAATCCCTAGCACGACGTGACCAGTCTTTAGTTTTATAGTTTTGCTCTAACTGTTCACTTAATGCATCTAGTGCTAGACCAATGCTTGCCTCAACATGCTGCTGTAGCACATCAAGCTGTTTCAAAATCAAAATGGCCTGTAAAGGAACTTTTCCATGACGCTCCAAACGCTGACAACGCTCTTCGACCTCACTAATGCTCATTAACTCTTGTGCTAACTTACTAGCACCCACATCTCCAATACCATCCCATAAGGTTAAAAAGCGCATCCAAGCCAAGTCATCCTGCGGGTTACTCACAATACGCAATAAACTGAGCACATCCTTTACATGTGCTGATTCAAGTAACTTTACGCCACCAATAAAACGATACGGAATTTCAGCGGCAATAAATGCTCCTTCCAAATAGCGTGCGCTATAGCCTGAGCGGACTAACACCATATGGTCGTACCAATTTGCGCCCTGTTGGTGTCGCTCTATTAAGTCTTGTGCAATCCAGTTGGCTTCTTCAAATTCATTACCAAACAAATGGAGTTGTGGCTTTTGTCCTTTGCCACGATGAGCCTGTAACTGTTTTTGATAATCGATTGGACTGTGGGAGAGTAACCAATTTGATAAATCTAATATTTCTTGAGTCGAGCGATAATTCAGATCCAAGGTATGAATCACTGCATCTGGAATACGTTCTTTAAAAGAATGAATGTTTTCAAAATCGGCCCCACGGAAACCGTAAATCGACTGGGCGTCATCTCCCACACAAAATAATTTCACCTTACCAATCAGTGGCTGCAAAAGTGCCCACTGTAAAGGGTTGGTATCTTGCATCTCATCAACTAACAAAGCTTGGCAGAAACCAGCAACCCAGTTCGTCAGTGCTTCCGAGTTTTGTAAATGAACAGCGACGATCGACAAAATGTCATCATAGTCTAAAAAATTACGCTCTCTTTTACGTTGTTCATAAGTTTTCATTAACTCAGCAATTTGTGATTTATATTCATATGCTTCAGGTAATTGCTTGAGTAACGCTTCAGAAAGCTTCGATTGCGTATTTCGGGCATAAGAATATAAATCACACAGCTCTGCCGCTTTAGGCAAAACATTATCTTTGTCTTTGCCTCTTAATAAGCGAAACATGAGTAACTGATCATCACGATCAATAATACTAAATTGGGTTAAACCAAACGCTTGCGGATTACGACGCAATAAATACATGCAAAAGGTATGGAAAGTGGATGCACGAAGACCTTTGGCTTGTGCTCCAACATGCTGTTCGACCCTTGCAACAATTTCACTCGCAGCTCGGCGGGTAAACGTTAAAATCTGAATTTGATTTGCAGGCAAACCTTGATCAATTAAATAAGCTGCGCGAGCAACAATAGTTTTCGTCTTGCCACAACCCGCTCCAGCCAAAACCAAACAGTTTTGAGCCATAGTCGTCGCTGCTTTTTTTTGCTGAGCATTTAATTCATTAATTAACTTTGCAAGACTCATAACACATATCGCTAAAACACCAAGGCTTAGTTTAACAGACCCATGCCATGAGATGGACCTTCGCTCACTAAAAACAAAAAAGAGCACCCTAAGTGCTCTTTTGTTCGTTATTTATTTTAAGAAACTGTTTTTGAGCTAGAAGGTAAATGCTTAATCGCAGAAGCGAGTCCTAAAAAGTTAATGCCCTGAAATAAAATATCTACTGCCAAAAACATTCCTAACACCCAAAACGGAGAATCTTTAGACACTAAAATTAAAATACCTGTAGCAAGGGTTAATAATCCTGAAAATAAGGTCCAGCCCCACCCTGCAATTGGTCTTAATAAAAATGCATTTATAGTGCGGATTACACCCGCAATAATCAGAGCAATTGATAATAAGCTTGTTAAAACCACAGCCGTAGTAACAGGCGTAGAAAATGCATAATAGCCTGCCATTAAATACAGCACTCCAAAAAGTGCCCACAGCCATCGGCTACCGCCTTTAAATACACTTAAGGCAGCAATTAAATGCAATACACCGCCCACCATCATTAAAATACCAAACAGAAACACAACCGAAAATGTAGCAAATGGCAGTGAGCTAAATAACACCAAACCGAAAATAATGAGCACAAAGCCTAATATTAGATACCATTTACGATCAGCATGTAGCTGATTACGAACCAAATCATTACCTACAGTTTTCATGACGGCGACTCTTATTATCAGGTATTAGGAAGTTTATATAATGTCATTATAGTGATGCACTTCACATTTATTGTCTGTATAAGATGTGCATCGTTTATTAACAATTGATGTGGATAAAATAGTATTTATCCACAATTTTATTTCAGCCACCCCACTTCTTGAGCTGTTGGTAAACCTATGACGGTTTCTTGTAAATCACTTGGCATTTTGCTGGTCTGCTCGGATAATGGCGTTCGACCACCCATGATTTCTGCTCGCTTTTGTGGATAAAGAGGTACTTTTTCAGGTTGTGCATATCCTAATGGATATATGGGCTGACCTGTTTTTAAATCATATTTATCTTTTGCCCCAAAGCCATGCAATAGCTCATGAACGATTACAACCTGATTTTGTAGTGCTTGTCCACGTGTAGCAAACAAATTAACACTACCAATACGGCCCTTTTCTAAAGCAGTCGAATGCACCAAAACTTTTTGATAATTGGGATCGTAATAATTTAAATAAAGTTTGAGCGATGCTCCATTATCTTCAGGCTGTTGTTGTCGCCATGCATAAAAACGAAACTTTAAACTCCACCAAACCACATGAAAAATACCGGCATTTTGTGGCACCTCAGGTGGACGCTGCTGTAACTGTTGCCCTAAGCGTATTTCAAAGTTTGCTGCTTGCCCCCGATAATGTTGCGACCATTCACTTAAATAGCTTTTAAGCGCCTGAAAATCAGTGTTTTGTAACTGATGAATATAAGCTTGTGTGGTTTGTAAGCCATCTGCATTTATTGGGTGTAAAACTACCGCAATAGGCTGATTCCAATCTTGATTCTGGTCACGCCATGCTTGAACTGCAACGATTAATAAAACAATTAATAGACATAAAATCCGAATGTTTTTCCACATTCTTTTTCCCCATAAAAATTAAAATTTTCTTTTATTGTTGTAGATGTAAAAAATGCTAGCTGAGCTAGCATTTTTTATCTGTCTTATTTAGCCTTCAATCCATTTACCGTCTTGATAAATTAGGCTCCATTTGGTTTGTTTACCTTCTGGTGTTTCAGAACCCACATATTGTGATTGGTTCTTACGACTAAACTTCACAATGGTTGGGTTACCTTCAGGGTCTACATCTGGAGCTTGTAAAATAAACTGGTATTTTGGATCAAGTTGATCAGCTACGCTACGAAGCTCAGCAACTTTTGGTGCACGTGTTTCACGAATTTTCGGGAACTTACTTGCAGCCAAGAACAGACCAGCCGCGCCATCACGTAACACAAAATAATCATCATGCTTGGTTGAACGCAAATGTTCCATCTTGATTGGTTCTACACGTGGTGGTGCAGGTTGACCATTTTTCAAGACTTTACGAGTATTGTCACAGCTTGTACAAGCGAAATACGGACCAAAACGGCCAGTTTTAAGCTGCATTTCACCATCACATTTATCACAAGGAATGGTTGGGCCATCATAACCTTTGATCTTGAACTCGCCTTCTTCAAGCTCATAGCCATCGCAATCCGGGTTGTTACCACAAACATGTAACTTACGACCACCATCAATGACGTAGCTGTCCATTGCTGTACCACATTTTGGACAACGATGTTTTGACATCAAGTCTGCTGTTTCAGCACTGTCATCATCAGATAATGCTGCTAGAGACTCAACTGGCGTTAAGTTCAAGGTTCCTTTACAACGTTCTTTAGGCGGCAAGTTATAACCAGAACACCCTAAGAATACACCTGTTGTTCCCGTACGAATCTGCATTGGACGTGAACATTCAGGGCAATGTACTGCTGGTACTTCAACTGGCTGGTTACGACGCATTCCCTGCTCACCTTGAGCATTGGTCAAACGCTTTTTAAAATCACCATAGAATGTGTCTAGCAATTCCTTCCAGTTACGCTCACCCGTTGCTACACGGTCCAACTGACCTTCTAAATCTGCAGTAAATGCATAATTCATTAGGTTATTAAAACTTTCATCAAGACGATCCGTTACGATCTCACCCATTTTCTCGGCAAAGAGACGGCGATTTTCTAACTTAACGTAACCACGTTCTTGAATCGTAGAAATAATGGCAGCATAAGTCGACGGACGACCAATACCACGTTTTTCAAGTTCTTTTACTAAAGATGCTTCAGTAAAACGAGCTGGTGGTTTGGTAAAATGCTGACTTGGATCTAGCTTTTCTAGCTTTAAAATTTCGCCCACTTTAATTGCAGGTAAAATGATATCGTCATCAGATTTGTTGGCACCACGAACTTTAGTAAAGCCATCAAATACAAGCGTACGGCCTTTTGCCTTTAACTCCACATTGCCAGCTTCAACTGTTAAAGTTGAAGATAAATATTCTGCCGGAGTCATTTGGCAAGCTACGAACTGACGCCAAATTAAATCATACAAACGCTGAGCATCGCGCTCTACACCAGCAAGTTGATCACCAGTCAGCGCAACATTTGATGGACGAATAGCTTCGTGGGCTTCTTGAGCACCTGCTTTATTACCATAGCGATTTGGCTTAGCTGGTAAATATTTTTCACCATATTGGCTTTCAATATGTGCACGTACCATACTTACAGCATCATCACTCAAAAACGTTGAGTCAGTACGCATATAAGTAATGAAACCAGCTTCATACAAGCGCTGCGCCAACATCATGGTTTTCTTTACAGAGAAACCTAAACGTGTACTTGCAGCTTGTTGCAAAGTCGACGTGATGTATGGGGCGCTTGGATTCACCTTAGTTGGTTTATCTTCACGCTGGGCAACTTTATATTCAGCACCTTTTAATACATCTAACAGGGCATCTGTTTCAGCTTTATTTTTTAATTTAAGCGTTTTACCCGCCTGTTTAACAGCCTCAAGACGAATGTCATCTTTTTTAGCTTTAGTGTCTGCAAAGACTTGCCAATATTCTTCTGGAATAAAAGCACGAATTTCACGTTCACGTTCAACAACAAGCTTTACCGCTACAGACTGTACACGACCTGCCGATAAACCACGGGCAATCTTTTCCCATAATAATGGCGAAACCATGAAGCCTACTACACGGTCCAAGAAACGACGTGCTTGTTGTGCATTAACACGGTTTAAGTCGAGACGTGTTGGCTGTTTAAATGCTTCTTGAATGGCATTTTTGGTAATTTCGTTAAATACCACACGATGATAACGGCTATCGTCACCACCAATCACTTCGCGTAAGTGCCAAGCGATTGCTTCCCCTTCTCTATCCAAGTCCGTTGCGAGATAGATTGCATCTGCATCTTTAGCAAGTTTCTTGAGTTCAGCAACAACATTTTCTTTGCCAGGCAGAACTTCGTAATGCGCTTGCCATCCATGTTCTGGATCGACGCCCATACGATTGATTAAAGCCTGATTCGCTTTTTGTTCTTTTTCAGCCTCAGTGAGTTTGGTCCGGGCAGCCGGCTTTTTCTCTGTTGCTTTACTGCCGCCTGTTGGCAAGTCACGTACGTGACCTACAGAAGACTTAACAATGTACTGCGAACCTAAATATTTGTTGATGGTTTTCGCTTTGGCAGGCGACTCCACAATCACTAAGGCACGTTTATGTGCAGCAGAGGCAGAAGATGCTGTGCTTTGAGATGCAGAGCGCGAGGTATTCGCCATATAAAATGTTATTCCTATACCAATAAATTTAAAAATCAGGCTTCAGCCAAGGCCAACAGATAAGCCTTCATCTCATCTAATTGCGTAGCTTTCAGGTCCGATTCCTCATCCCAATAAAGGCCTACACAGTTTGCCTGCATATCAATAGCATAAATCCCTTTTAATGCAATGGGAGAATCATTAAATTTCTCATCGCCTTGCACAACTTTTAATTTTCCGTCTATAACGCGAGCACGCATGAGCGGTAAACGAGCATCGGGGATCAATACACTATAGTAAGCAACCATGCTGGCACGCTTTTCAGTTGCCATCGGGACATGTGTCCATTCAGGTGCAGCAATTACACGTGGATGTAGCCCCATTTTGCGGGCTTTGTCTCGCATAATTCCCAGCGCCTTTTCACGTGGACTCACTCTTAAACCAAAAATGGAGCCTAGCACGAAAAGAACAATGATAACGGTAACCCAAATTCCGATATTGTCCATAGCAAAACCTATTAATCTCTTTTATTAGAGTTGCATAAGCTGACCAGAAAACGCAAGTTACATCATAAAAATAATGTCCAATTAACCGACAAGGCTAAAAACTACAACATTTCCTCATAGATATTTTTAACAATCTAGGCAGAATATTTAGGCGCTCTTTTCAGTTTCAAGAGTAGTTAACTTGCCAAACTGATCCAGATGCGCATCTCCCCAAGTTTTTAAAGCAAGAAGTATCTGCTCAAGCCCGCGCCCTAAATCAGTTAGACAATATTCCACTTTAGGAGGCACTTGAGGATAAACCTCACGATGAATAATGCCATCTTGTTCTAACTCCCGAAGCTGATTGGTCAGCATTCTTTGTGTAATGCTTGGAACTCGTTTACCAATTTCATTAAATCGTAAAGTTCCTTCATTTAATAAATGCCAAAGAATGACACATTTCCATTTGCCATCAATCAAACTGATTGCGGCCTCAACTGAACAACCTGGTGAGCAGTCAAAACTTGAATGTCGAGCTTTTGCCATTTTACAGTATCCTTTTTGACACTATGAGCGTTATTTGTCTGTAGTCACTATTTTTAAGCTTACGTTATGATCAAACTCTCAACAAGAGGAATGATGATTATGAAAGCTGTGGCATATCAAAAAGCGGAGCCTATTACATCGCCAGAGGCACTCGTAGATATTGAACTCGATACTCCAGTAGCTAAAGGACATGATTTACTTGTTCGTGTTCAAGCTGTATCAGTAAATCCAGTCGATACCAAAATACGTAAAAATGTAAGTGCTGAACAATCTGGTTGGAAAGTTCTTGGATGGGATGCTGTAAGCACGGTAGAAGCGATTGGCGATAAAGTTACTCAATTTAAAATTGGTGATGTGGTTTGGTATGCAGGTGCTTTAAATCGCCAAGGCAGTAATAGTGAATTGCAATTAGTTGATGAACGTATTGTCGGTCATAAACCAAAAACTTTAGAAGCGACTGAAGCTGCGGCCCTCCCTTTAACAGCAATCACAGCTTGGGAAATGTTATTTGATCGTCTACAAGTTCCAAAGACTGCGCCTGCTAATACGACTATTTTAGTGATTGGTGGAGCTGGTGGGGTAGGTTCAATTACCATTCAGCTTCTTAAACAATTAACTAACCTCACGATTATTGCTACAGCTTCACGCCCCGAAACAAAAGAATGGGTAGAACAACTAGGTGCTGATTATGTATTAGACCACCGTCAGCCTTTAGCTGCACAAATTAAACAATTAGGATTAAGTGCACCTTTATATGTATTCTCAACCACTGAAACAGATCAACATTTATCAGATATTGTAGAGTTAATTGCTCCACAAGGTCATTTTGGACTTATTGATGACCCTGATCAGTTAGATATTAAACCGTTTAAATCTAAGTCTGTCTCAGTTCACTGGGAATTTATGTTTACGCGCTCAATGTTCCAAACGGAAGATATGGAAAAACAAAGTGCGCTACTAAATGAAGTCAGTAAACTGGTGGATGAAGGTAAAATCAAAACAACTGTGACTCAGGTTTTAAGCCCAATTAATGCTGAAAACTTAACACGGGTTCATGAGCAAATTGAAAGTGGTTCAACCAAAGGGAAAATCGTTTTACACGGATTTTAAGTTGCACTTTTGAAAATAAATGGCAAGCGTAACGCTTGCCATTTTAATTAGTAATGCGGTGGTTTATTCGTTAATGGATCAAAAGGTGCAACACCTTCTGATAAATCTGCAGATTCCACACGTTGATAAAGTAATTGCATTTGTTTTTTTAAATCAGCTATTTCTAAAGTTTGAATCGCGAGTTGCTGATTTAATTCCTCAACTAAATCATCTAAAAATGCAATTCGCACTTGCAAATCTTCAATGGGTGCGGAAAATGACGCTTGATCATCATGATATGGTGGTTTAGTCATTTAAGTCCTCATTTGAGATTTTGGAAAACATTATGGCCTATATTACTTTAAGGGATGTCCAACTTGCTTTTGGCGGACCTGCCCTGCTCGATGGCGCGAACTTCAACCTAGAACGTGGCGAACGAGTCTGTTTAATTGGTCGTAATGGTGAGGGTAAGTCTACTTTACTTAAACTCATTGAGGGAAGCCTACTACCAGATTCTGGTGAAGTTTCTGTCCAAAATGGTTTAACTGTTTCTATGTTAGCCCAAGATGTTCCAATGTCATCGGGCAAAGTTGCCGATATTGTAGCAGAAGGTGCAGGAGAAGCTGCTGCCGTACTTAAAGCCTATCATGAAGCAAGTGATGCCTGTGTACTTGGTGACATGGAAGCTTGCGATCGTATGGGATCTTTACAGCATAAACTTGACCAACTTGATGGATGGGCATTAGAAAATAAGGTCAACACGATTTTAGGTAAAATGGAGTTAGATCCGAATGCAGATCTAGCCGACCTATCAGGTGGTCGTAAACGTCGTGTTTTACTTGCCCGCGCCCTACTTACCCAACCAGATGTGTTATTACTCGATGAGCCAACTAACCACTTAGATGTTGAAAGTATTGAGTGGCTTGAGAAATTCCTGCTTGATCAAAATAATTTAACCTTACTCTTTATTTCGCATGACCGTTCTTTTGTAGACCGCCTTGCAACTCGTATTGTGGAATTGGATCGCGGCATATTACGCAGCTATGAAGGAAACTATTCTCGTTACCTTGACCTAAAAGCTCAGCAACTTGAAGCTGAAGAAAAACAAAATGCCTTGTTTGAAAAGAAACTTGCCGAAGAAGAAGCATGGATTCGTCAAGGTATTAAAGCACGTCGTACACGTAATGAAGGTCGTGTCCGTGCCCTTAAAGCATTACGAGAAGAGTCAAAAGCTCGCCGTTTCCAACAAGGCAAAGTCAATATGGGCGTTCAAGAAGCACAGCGCTCAGGCAAACTTGTATTTGATATTGAACATTTAAGCGTAAGCTACGATGGACAAACCCTCATTAGAGATTTCTCTGCCATTGTTATGCGCGGTGACCGCATTGGTTTGGTCGGTGATAACGGCGTAGGAAAGACTACTTTAATTAAAGCGATCTTAGGCGAAGTTCAGCACGAAGGTGTTGTCAAAACAGGAACTCAGCTTGAAATTGCTTACTTCGACCAATTACGTAATCAGCTTGATCTTGAAAAGTCGGTTTCTGAAAATGTTTCTGAAGGTTCAGATTTCGTTGATGTAAATGGTCAACGTCGCCATATTCTCAGTTACTTACAAGACTTCCTATTCTCTCCGGAACGAGCTCGTACACCGGTGAAAGCACTTTCTGGTGGTGAGCGTAATCGTGTCCTGTTAGCAAAACTGTTGCTCAAGCCATCGAACCTGATTGTAATGGATGAGCCAACGAATGACTTAGATATGGTCACACTTGAGCTACTTGAGGAGATGTTGTCTGAATATAAAGGTACTTTGCTCCTAATTAGCCATGACCGTGCTTTTATGGACAACGTTGTGACATCAACTTGGGTATTTGATGGCAAAGGCGGTATTGCAGAATATATCGGTGGTTATCAGGACTATTTAATTCAGCGTCCAAATGAGAGAGTCGTTGACCAAAAAGGCGATGTAAAAAAAGCTCAGGCTAAAGCAGAAGCTGAAAAAAATGCAGCTCAAACGAACGTAAAAAAGGTCAAATTAAGCTACAAAGATCAACGTGAACTTGAGCAATTACCGGCAGAAATTGAAAAGTTAGAAAATGAGCAAGCTGCACTTTCTGACAAACTTGCTGACGGGTCATGGTTCGTAACGGATGCCGATGCGGCAACCAAAGCAAGCCAGCGTCTAGCAGAAATTGAAGAATTACTCCTTGAAAAGTTAGAGCGCTGGGATGAACTTGAGCAAATGAGTAAAGGGAACTAATTAAATAATTTTTTACCTGCTGATTAATTTAAAAAGCCTCCTAGATTAGGGGGCTTTTTAAATATAATTTAAGATATTTTTTCAAATAAGATTTATAAAAATAATTATGTTATACCTATCAGTATAATAATATTTAAGGATATTTCCATGCTAGATCTCTCTCAAATTTTGGCATTTGGATTCATTTGTCTGGCGATGGTACTCACCCCAGGCCCAAACATGATTTATCTTATCTCTCGTTCCATTAGTCAGGGCAAACTCGCAGGTTTTATTTCTCTCGGTGGCGTTGCCGTTGGTTTTGTATTTTATATGCTCTGCGCTTCTTTCGGGATTACGGCACTTGTGGTCGCAGTTCCATATGCCTATGACACTATTCGTATTGCCGGTGCGATGTACTTACTTTGGTTAGCATGGAAAGCTTTACGCCCCAATGCCGCACCTATTTTTAATGTTAAAGATTTAGCGGTTGACTCACCATTAAAGTTATTTTTAATGGGCTTTTTGACTAATTTACTTAATCCTAAAATTGCGATTATGTATTTATCTTTATTACCTCAGTTTATTCACCCACAACAAGGCAGTATTTTAGCGCAGTCTATCCAACTCGGGACTATACAAATTTTTGTAAGCGTTTCAGTAAATGCGCTGATTGTATTTTCTGCTGGTAACATTGCTCTTTTTCTACAAAAAAAACCACTTTGGGCAAGCATTCAACGCTGGGTCATGGGTACAGTATTAGCCGGCCTTGCGGTTCGTATTCTTCTAGAACACCGCCGATAACCCGCTTTATTTTTCTTTATCGCGTCTAAACCTTCAATTTACTCCTGTGTATTACGACGATAAATTCAGTTCGTGGTACACTTTTGGCAGTTTTAACTTTTTAAATTCTTTATATCGTTATGAGCCAAAAGCAGCCTTATACGCCCGGTGAGTTTCAATGGTCCTTTTTGTTGCCTAAATATTGGGGTGTGTGGATTGCGATTACTTTCCTGATGCTTTTGGCTATTTTACCGTGGGCAATTCAATGGCGCTTAGCTCATGGATTGGCAAACCTTGCTTGGAAATATTTAAAGTCTCGTCGTAAAACCACAATTCGTAATTTAGAAGTTTGCTTTCCAGAATGGTCACCTGAAAAAGTACAGCAACAAGCAAAACAAGTTTTTGTAGATATGATGCTTGGTATTTTTGAGACCTTAAACGCATGGTATAAACCTTACTGGTTTAAAAACCGCGTCACTATTGAAGGCTTAGAACACATTACCAATGCACAAGCTCAAGGCAAAGGTGTTTTATTGCTTGGTACACATAGTACTTTACTCGATGCAGGTGGTTATGTATGCGCCCAATATTTCGAGCCGGATGTTGTGTATCGCCCTCAAAACAACCCCCTCCTCGATATGCTAATTTATCGTTGCCGCGGCACAATTTATAAAGCACAAATTGATCATGATGACATGCGTGGTTTGATTCGTCATCTTAAAGAGGGTGATGCAATTTGGTATAGTCCCGATCAAGACTTTGGGCTTAAACAAGGTGTTATGGCACCATTTTTTGGAGTGCCAGCTGCCACTGTAACCGCTCACCGTCGTTTATTAAAAATCTCGAAAGCGGTTGCTGTTCCTTTATATTTTTATCGTCATGGCAATGTACAGAACCCTAAATATCATATCCTGATTGAGCCAGCGGTTGACAATATGCCAAGTGAAGATGAAGTCGATGATGCAACGCGTGTGAATAAGATTATTGAGAACCAGCTTCGTATCGCACCAACTCAATATATGTGGTTTCACCGTCGCTTTAAAACACGTCCAGAGGGATATGAAGAGATTTATTAAGATAAGGTTGTAATAATTTTAGATTAGTAATAGGCACAGCCTCGATTTAAAGTGATATTCAAATACTTTCGGATAGGCAGACCTTACTTTTTAGGGATAAAAAGTAAGCAAAAATCCTTTGTTCCGCTGATGTTACATCCTTGTAACACAACGCAACAGCGACATCCATGTCGCTATCACGATAGTAAACTCTGGATAATGATTTAGTTTGAGATGATGTATCTATGGATGACCCATCTTTTATGAACGTATAAGGCAAAAAACAATGAAAGTGATGCAACTTCTCCCAGAACTCAATAGCGGTGGCGTAGAACGCGGCACACTGGAAATTGCACGTGCACTGGTTGCACAAGGCCATCAATCTTTGGTTGTTTCAAATGGCGGGCGTTTGGTCTCACAACTTGAAGCTGAAGGTTCCACACACTTAACGTTACCTATCCATAAAAAGTCTTTATCAAGCCTATGGCAAATTCGACCATTACGTCAGCTTATTGAAGAGCACCAACCAGACATTGTACATGTGCGCTCTCGCGTACCTGCATGGCTAACCCACTTCGCTTTAAGAAAAATACCAGCGAATAAACGCCCTCACCTCATTAGCACGGTACATGGTTTCTATTCAGTTAATCGTTATAGTGCGATTATGACTCAAGCTGAAAAAGTCATTGCTGTTTCTGACAGTGTGGTTAAGTACATCACTGACCATTATAAAAACTGTCCACCACAAGATATTGTCCGTATTTATCGAGGCATTGACCCTGCTGCTTTTCCGCATAACTATCAACCTTCAGCACAGTGGTTTAACCAAGTCTTTAACGACTTTCCCGAACTCGAGAATAAATTTTTACTTTGCCTACCTGGCCGTATTACTCGTTTAAAAGGACATGAAAGTTTAATTGAACTAATGCAGCAACTTCATTCGCAATATCCTCAACTGCATGCTGTTGTTGTGGGTGGGGCTGATGTAAAAAAACAAGCCTATTTAAGTGAGTTGCAAAACATCATTCAAAGCAAAGGACTTGCAGATAAAATTACCTTTGTAGGACATCGCTCAGATATACGCGAATGGCTCGCTTTTAGCGATATAGTGCTCTCTCTATCCAATCAAGCAGAAACATTCGGTAGAACAGCATTAGAAGCCCTTTCGGTAGGCACGCCGGTCATTGGCTGGAACCGTGGCGGTGTTGCCGAGATTTTATCTCATGTATACCCACAAGGTCTTGTTGAAGCAGAAAATGAAAAAGCTTTAGTAGAAACAGTAAAGAATCATATTGAACAACCGCAAACAGTCGCTCCTGTGACAATGTTTAGTTTAAAAGATATGTGTGACCAAACCCTTGAGCTATATCAAAGTGTATTGAAATAACCCAATAAAAAAACCCGCGATGTTCGCGGGTTTTTTTCGACTAAAAAACTTCTCTATTACTTAAGAGATGCTTCATAAGCAGCAGCTTTTTCATAGTCGTATTGTTTTTCCCATTTACTGATTACAAGTACAGCAAGCGCGTTACCTACAACGTTCAACGCAGTACGAGCCATATCCATGATACGGTCAACACCAGCAATAAATGCTAAGCCTTCTACAGGAATACCAACACTGCCTAATGTCGCCAATAACACAACAAATGATACTCCAGGAACACCTGCAATACCTTTAGAAGTAATCATTAACGTTACAACTAAAATCACTTGTTGGCTGATTGACATTTCAATGCCGTAAAGCTGTGCAATAAAGATTGCTGCGATACTTTGGTAAAGCGTAGAACCGTCAAGGTTAAATGAATAACCAGTTGGAATTACAAAACTAGAAATCGCTTTTGGCGCACCATAAGCTTCCATTTTTTGCATAATACGCGGTAAAACTGTTTCCGAACTTGCAGTCGAATACGCCAAAATTAATTCATCTTTCAGTATCTTAAACAATGTAAAGATATTGATGCTGAACATTTTTGCAGTAATACCTAAAACCACTAAAGCAAAGAATAAGATTGCACCATAAACCAATACAACCAATTTACCCAATGGAATAAGCGAAGCAAAACCGAAGTTTGCAACAGTTACAGCGATTAAGCCAAATACACCCACTGGCGCATATTTCATGATGATGTGTGTTACACGGAACATTGTTTCCGATACAGCATGAAATACATTTAATAATGGGTCTTTTGTTGTTGCTGGTAATGAAGATAAACCAATACCAAATAGCACAGCAAAGAAAATCACTGGCAACATTTCGCCATGCGCCATTGAACTAATAATGTTCGTTGGGATAAGCGATAATATCGTCTGGATAATACCATGAGACTGTGACTGTACTTCTTCAGTTGTATGCTTATATTGAGAAATATCAGTTTGTACCAGTTGAGACATATCAATGCCTGAACCTGGATGGAAGATATTCGCTGCAAACAAGCCAACCAAAATAGCAATAGTAGTAATAATTTCGAAATAGAGAATGGTTTTAAAACCAAGACGCCCTAGACTTTTTGTACTGCCAACACCAGCAATACCTAAAATCAATGTAGAGAAAACGATTGGGATTACAATCATTTTAATCAGGCTAATAAAGATCTTACCTAATGGAGTAAGAACGTTATTTACAATACTATCTTTGATTTCAGGCTGGTTATGTAAAACAGCCCCGACAACTATCCCTAGGATTAAAGCAATTAAAATTTGCCATGCAAGGCTAAATTTAAAATTCTTCATAAGACAATCCTTATGCACCGCAAAGTATCAAATATGAGAGGGAGAAGACCACTACTTTAGAGTGAAACCTCAATATGTACACGAATTTCCAAACAGAAATTTAAATGCACAAGCAAATCACAACCCGCCGATCCGGCGAAGTAAACAACAATGCCTGTTGACGATCCAACATGTCAACGATCGGCACATTCTATTGAGATTTGCCAATTAAACAAGTCCAATTTATATCTAAATAGGTCAAAGCCTAGATTTATCCGTCAATAATCTATAAAAACAAAAACTTAACAAAAAAGTTTTTTGTATCCATTTTCATTAAAAATTGCTCAGATATATAAAAAAATTTATGGACGATGACTTATAATTAAGTAGATTTTAAAATTAAGAATACCTTAAAAATATTGGTTTTATTTACAACGAATTAAATGATATATCTATAAAATATCAACCCGAGTTCTGCGTCCTGCAAAACTCGGGTAAATGAGGTTGTGCTTTCAGGGTATATAATTCTTTTTATCGCTTCCGTTCTAACATCTTATCCGTGATGTCATTCCATATCAGCTTAGTGCATCCTTACTTGGGATTATCCATTCCCGCTTCCGTGTGCCGATGAATGTAGAATACGGGTTTTAACTCTGCCTGCCTATTGGACCTAGACTCAAATCTTTGTACGTTATTGCTTACAACTCACTTTATATATTTTTCTCTTTATAAGGCTGTGCAATTTCATCAGTCACGATTTTTTCTTCTTTTTCAGCTTTAGCAATACCTTCTTGTATCGCGGCTTGAGCTTCTTCTTCATCGGCTTGAGTTTGTTCTAGTTCCTCGTGAATTTCTTCAAATATTCGACCTGTTTGTAAAACGACATAGACAGGAAAATGGTCTGATCCAATATGAGATAAACGCTGCATTTTTACTAAACCGAAGTCTGTACTATGAAAGATATGGTCAAGTGACCAGCGCAATAAAGGATAGTCCGCATGAAAAGTATTAATAAAATGCCGCCCCACTCGTGGATCGAGTAGCCCACTAATACGTTGAAATAAACGGGTTGTTCGTGACCACGCTACATCGTTTAAATCCCCCATCACAATACAACTTTCATCAAGATCTTTAATTTGGTCTCCGACAATTAAAAGCTCAGCGTCACGCAGTGTTGAATCTTTTGCTTCAGTTGGGCTAGGTGGCTTAGGATGTAAACAGTAGAGCTGAACAGGCATACCAGATCGCAAAATTACCGTGGTATGAATAGAAGGTATTTCATTACTTAAAATGAATTTAACCTCAGTATTTTTAAGCGGTAACCGGCTATATAAATGCATCCCGTATAAATTATCTAAAGGTACGGGCACACGGTATGGATAATCTTTCTCGATCTCTTTTAAAGCATTTTCCCAAGTTGTATCGCTCTCTAAAGTAAGCAATAAATCAGGTTTCAACGTCCGTACATGCTCAAGTAATAAATGATATTTATCATTCGGGGTGAGCACATTAGAAACTATCAGTGAAATCTGTTTTGTAGGATCTAGCTGATGCTGTTTGACCTTTTTAACCTGTTTTTTCCAAAACAGCGTATACGGTAAAACCATTTTAAGTTGGTAGGCAATCGCTGCGATGAGTACCGCAAGCAAAAGCTCACGCCATACATCCCATTCGGTCGGCCAAAACAACATACCAATTAAAGCAATTAAGCCAATAAACAGAATTTGTAATCTTGGAAAATCTGCACCTCGAAACCACCACTCATCACGAGGAATAAGTGACCAGAAGCTTAACCAAATCACCACTACTGCCAGTACTTCGATATAAATCATTGAAATTACTCTTTTAAGATGATTTGTTTTTTAATGTTTTTGTCATCTTTATCAATTTTGTATGTAACATAAACAAGATATTCTACTCAATAAAATTGCTGTTTTGATTCTGTAACGCTTGCAGTTGTGAGCACTTTTGATACACTCAACTCCCCCTTTAACAATTTTAACGCACCGAGGCAAAATGACATGAAAGTAGGTCTGGTCGGTTGGCGCGGGATGGTCGGTTCCGTCCTTATGCAACGTATGGTTGAAGAGAATGATTTTGCTCATATTGAGCCATTCTACTTCTCTACCAGTAATGCAGGTGGTGAAGCTCCTTCATTTGGTGGTAAGACTGCCCCAGCACTTATGGAAGCTACAGACATTACTAGTCTGAAGCAAATGGATGTCATTATTACCTGTCAAGGTGGTGACTACACGTCTGAAGTTTTCCCAAAGTTAAAAGCAACTGGTTGGGATGGCTACTGGATTGATGCGGCATCTACTTTACGTATGACTGATGATGCAATCATCGTTCTTGATCCGGTTAACCTTAATGTAATTAAAGACGGCTTAGCGAAAGGTACTAAAACTTTCGTTGGTGGTAACTGTACAGTATCACTCATGTTGATGGGTGTTGGCGCACTTTTCCAAAATAATTTGGTTGAGTGGATGACTGCAATGACTTATCAAGCGGCATCAGGCGCTGGCGCACAAAACATGCGTGAGTTGTTAACAGGTATGGGTTATTTATATAACAATACCAAGACTTTGTTAGATGATCCTAAATCTGCAATTCTTGATATTGACCGTCAAGTTGCCGAGTTACAACGCGGTGAGGGTTTCCCTTCTGCGAACTTTGGTGTGCCACTTGCTGGTTCATTAATTCCTTACATTGATAAACAGCTTGAAAGCGGTCAATCAAAAGAAGAGTGGAAAGGACAAGTTGAGACCAACAAGATCTTAGGTAACTCTCAAATCGTTCCTATCGATGGTCACTGTGTTCGTATCGGTGCAATGCGTTGCCACTCTCAAGCATTAACCATCAAATTGAAAAAAGATGTTCCGCTTGATGAGATCGAAGATATGATTCGTAACTCAAACCAGTGGGCTAAAGTTGTACCCAATACACGTGAAGCATCAATGACTGATCTTACACCTGTTGCTGTAACTGGTACCCTAACTGTACCTGTAGGTCGTTTACGTAAACTCAATATGGGTAAAGAGTACCTCGGCGCATTCACAGTAGGCGATCAGTTACTTTGGGGTGCTGCTGAGCCTCTACGTCGTATGTTACGTATTTTAGTAGAATACAAAAGCTCATAATTTGATCTGAATTATTCAGTCAAAATAAAAAGCCGATCACATTTGATCGGCTTTTTCGTAACTGGTTTGTAAAAAATTAACAATTTATTTACATTCCATTATTGTATAATTTTGAACGACTTTACGACTGATCAGGTCATGGATTGAGATGACTGCATATAACAAATTAAAAATTGCCATTTTCACCATTATGTCTTCGCCTTCTCTTTATGCGATTACATTAGATCCTATTCAAATTCAATCTGCACCTGGGGAATTACTTTATGCAGAAATGAATTTTCAGCAAGCAGATCCTAATACCCCATTGCAAGTCAGTTTGGCCACTCAAGATGATCTCAATGGTTTGGGAGTAACTCATCAACCTCCGGGTAACCTAAACTTTTATACACGCCAAAATGGTCAGGGTTCTGGCGTTATTGTGATTACCTCATCGCGTCCTATTATCGATCCTGAACTGAATATTGTCGTAAAAGTCAGTGAAGGTAACGCAACCCGTCTTCAACATATTAAAACCGTTTTAAAGCCATCGCCTATAAAAAAAGCCGCCATGAACGAAAGTCTACTTTCACCGCAATTTATCGTAAATGAAAAAGATATCGCATTAAATTTGCCTGAAAGTACTCAGTACACACCTACTGAAAATACATCAACGGTGGCAGAAACCACAAGTAATGAACATAATCTAAATATTAGCACTGGAACTGCTCCAGCTTTGAATAGTTCTAGCCCTGCTCCTGTGGCTCCTTTTACCGAAAAACCTTCGACTCAAACACTTCAGCCAACTATAGCTACAATGAATACCGAATCATCGGCTGTAGAGAAACAGCCTTCGACTTCACTCAAATCAAGTGATGGCAATCAAACAACTACCGTCAAAAAAGCAGCGCAATCTAAAACTGCCCATCAAAAAAATGTATTAAGTAAAAATACACCGAAAAAGCAAAAAATTAGCGCTTATAAAGGCCCGGCACCTACTGGTAAATATGTCGTACAACGTAACGAGTCTTTATGGAGTATTGCCAATCGTATTGCAGCACAGACCAAACAACCTGTGGCTAAAGTCATGCGAGATATCCAAGCACAAAACCGACATGCTTTTATTCAAGGTGATGTAAACCGTTTACGTCAGGGAAGTTCGCTAAACTTAACAACAAATACAACTAAAGCTTCCCATTTAAAACCTAAATCGAGTGAAGCTCACTTGGCAAAACCCTCTTCTGGCAGAGCTAAATATCGTTTACAACAAGCTGAAATGAGCATTGTGGCAGAGAACAGCCCAAATTCTGCTCATGGAAGTGCAAAAAAGAGCACACAACAAAGTCAAAACAATACTGAGTTAGCAGTAAAAGTTATGACAACTCGCAAAAAAACCGTTACATTACAAAGGAATGTAACCAAACTAAATCAAACTTTAAGTTTAAAAGACCAACGTATTCAACTCTTGAATGCGCGTTTGGCAGAGTTACAACAGCAATTACAGGCACAGCAACAAACTCACAAGCAAAAACATTAAGTTAAAACCAGAGTTAGCACGCTTTATATTGCAAATATTTATTTTTTAAGGGGAAAGTAATGTTATATGTGATTCCGTTTATCATATTACTCGTGGTCGCCGTTATTTTAAAAAAACGCGAGAATAGTCAAAAACAAGAGGCCACTTCCCCAAAAAATATAAATAGAAAATCCGGCAAAAAAGCGAGTGCTAAATCAAGCAAAAGTTCGCGTGAAAAAACCAAAGCCAAGGTCATTGAGGAAAATACTCCTGCTATCCCTCAAAGTAATCCTGTACCGGAAGCTTTACGACACAATATTCAACAGCTCATTCAAGAAAAACAGTTTTCAGCAGCTGAAGCTCAAGTCAATCAGGCGCTAAAAAAAGATAATACTCAACATGAACTGTATTTATTACTTCTTGAAATTCATATTGCTCAGAAAGATGAATTTGCAATTCAACAGTTGATTAGCCATATTCGTAGCTTAGGTTTAAATGAAATAGCAGCTCAAGCAGAAACTCGACAAAAAGAATATGAATCATCCAGACAACCTGATGCTATTGATTTCCCTCAAGCTCAAACATATGAAGAACCGAAAAACACAGATACAACGGCTCAGTTCGATGAATTAACAACAAGTTCTTCCGAGGCTTCTTTTGATGACCTACAGAAAGACTATACGCCTGTAAAACAAGAACCTGCTGTTGAAATTGAACTTTTAGAGTTTAACTTTTCATTCGAACAGACTTCGACTACGGAAAATACCAACCAACCGGCACAACAACCTGAATTATCATCCACTCAAGAAACAAATGAGCTGGCCGATTTAGAGTTTTCTTTTGACTTGGCACCTCTGCATGAAACTGAGGAAAAATCTCAAGCAGTAGAGGTAAAAGCAGACCAAGAAAATAGCATCAATGCATTAGATTTTAACCTTGACTTAAATCCTTCAAGTTCAGAGACGAAATCTGTTGAACACGCTCCATCATTAGATGAAATTAAGCTCATAGAACAAACTCCATTAGAAGCGACTTCTATCGCACCTCTTGAGTTTTCGTTAGATGAGCCTGCCTTAGTTCCAGCACCAGAGCTTAAAACTCAAAACCATATAGATGTAGTAAATGAAGCAGCCACTCAAACCCAAATAGAGGATCCGCTTTTAGAAGCTTTTCCAGAATTAAAACAAATAAATGAAAATGAACTCGATTTAAAATTGGCTGAACAATACATTAAGTTTGGAGCGAACCAAGCAGCGCGTAATTTACTACAGGGTGATGAGCAAAAATTCAACACAGAACAACAACAACATGCGAAAAACCTACTTAATCGCATAGCTTCTTAGAACTGTTCGATTTACCATAAGCAGTCAGAGATGACTGCTTTTTTATGCCTGCAAAAAGATGAAAAAAATAGCTTTATTTTATATGGGTGGTACTTTTGGTTGCATTGGTGAACCTTTAGCTCCTATGCCTTATGACCAATTCCTACCTCAACTTGAGAAAGTGATTCCCCCACACTTAACAGTTGATTGCTTTGCTGCGCCCAATATTGTCGATAGCAGTGCATGTACAGCACCTGACTGGTTACGCCTAATTCAACGCATACAACAGCTACAACTAGAAGACTATCAGCATTTTGTTGTGATTCATGGTACAGATACGCTCAGTTATGCAGCTGCGACTTTAGCCCGCTTTTTAGGGCAAAGCTGTCATATTGTGATTACTGGTAGCCAATACCCGTTACTCAATATTCAAGGTGATAACACCCGTGAATTTACTGATGCAATCGAAAACTTATATCTTGCATTAGAGCAGGTTATCGCACTTCCGGTTGGTGCTTATCTCGCATTCCACCATCAAGTATTTCACGCACAAACTGCATTAAAAACGCATACCACTGAACTCGATGCATTTTCAGGGTTAAGTAGTAACGTTGAGTTTACGCCTCAGCAAAATGAATTGATCGTACAAGATGCTCAAATTGAAAAAGCTGCTTCCTTTCAGATTTTAAACTGGATGATGCAACCGATTGCAACACAGCATTTAGTACAACAATTACGTCACTTACTTCCTGCCCCACCACACTTTTTAGTGTTGCAAGGTTTCGGTACAGGTAATATCGCCGTAAACGATGAGTTTTTGGCAACATTAGATGAACTCTATACTCGTGGATGTGTACCAATTTTGGCGACACAAGTCACTTTTGGAAGTATTGACCAACGTTATGCAATTAGTGCTTGGGCCAAAACTGCAAAAATTGTCATTAATGATACCCATAGCCATGCAGATCTCTATGCAAAAGCACTTCAAATCTATTTAAAATACCCAACCCCAGAACAATGGTTGAACCATTGGAATGAAAATCTGCATTAAATAGAGGTGAAGCCATGCAACGTTATGCGGTCGGTATTGAATTTAGTGGTATTCAATATCGAGGTTGGCAAACACAACAGCCAGGCGTTGCCAGCGTTCAGGAAACCATAGAGCGTGTACTCAGCAAAATCGCGGATGAACCGATCACACTTCACGGTGCTGGTCGAACAGATGCAGGAGTACACGCAACAAATATGGTGGCTCATTTTGACACTAATGCGATTCGTCCAGAGCGTGGATGGATCATGGGAGCAAATAGCCAACTTCCTAAGGATATTTCAATTCAGTGGATTAAACAGATGGATGAAGAGTTCCATGCACGTTTTAAAGCCACTGCTCGTCGCTACCGCTATGTTGTATATAACGCTCCACATCGCCCTGCACTTTTACATAAACAAGTCACGCATATTTATCAAAAATTAGACGTGCAAAAAATGATTAAAGCTGCCAGCAAATTTGAAGGTACGCATAACTTTGAAACCTTCCGTGCAGCAGCCTGCCAGTCAAATCAACCTGTACGACATGTAAAGCATTGCCGTTTGTTTGAACATGGACGTTATTTGGTTTTAGATATTCAAGCTGATGGCTTTTTACATCATATGGTTCGAAACATTATGGGTTGCTTACTTGAAATTGGGCAAGGCATGTATGAAATCGACCATATTGATACAATGTTCGCAGCCGAAGATCGTAAGGCAGCAGGAATTACCGCCCCACCCGATGGTCTCTATTTTATTCAATGTTATTATCCCGAGCAGTTTGACTTACCACAACCACCGCTCGGGCCACATTGGTTAAACCTACCTGAGTAGGCTTAACCAATTTTTAGTTCTAACGGTGTTGCTTACGCTTACGGTACTCAACTGGTGTTTCATTGGTCCAGCGCTTAAACGCGCGGTAGAATGTACTCGGTTCAGAAAAACCAGTTAAATACACAATACGCTCAACACTCTCATTAGTGTTAGCTAAAAGTTTTTTAGCTAAACGACAACGGTAGTCAGAAAGTATTTGCTGGAAGCTGGTATTTGCTTCACTTAACTGCGTCCGTAAACGACGCGGCGTAATATTTAATTGTGCCGCTACGGTTTCTAGCGTCGTTTCTCCACTTTCAAGTGTCGAACCAATCGCACGACGGACCTCACCCACTAAATCATAACGGGCAAGTTCTTGTAACTTTTCAATTGCCAATTGTTCATGCAATTGAAGTAATTCAGGCTCTGCCTGCCAAAGCTGAAAATCTAAAATGGCAGGGTCAAAATATAGCCGTGTTTCTTTCTGCCCTAAGCTTACCGGACAGCCATAGACGCGGAAGTATTCATCTTCAGAAGCACCTTCACTGAAATTAAAATCAATGAAGATCGGATGAAACTGGCCTTCGGTAATAAATTTGAAGAATCTGAGCACACCTGAAATCGCACATTCTGAAAAATGACGATTAACAAGGTTGTCTGCCCCTACCTGCTCACCATTGGTCAAATAGCAGCGTCCATCTTCAACCACCAGTTTTGCATCAAATGCATCACTAATGAGACGCTGGTAAGCCAAAGCTCGCTTAAGCCCTTCACCAAAAGTTTCACTACTAATAAATAAATGTTCAATCACCTGACCACGGTACAAAGGTAAATGCTCACCTAAATGCAAACCGATGTCTGGATCTTTACTGACTTCTTGAGCAGCAGTCCAAAAGGCATACTGCGCACTTAACGGAGTACGTGCGTTTGTATCGACCTGATTTAAAGCGACTCCCGCTTTAGTTAATATTTCTTCTGTTGGCAATCCTGCACGACGAATTGCTTGATAGCCAAAACGTAATACAACTGATGCATCTGTTAGCTGACCCACGCAGTGCCCTTCCATGTAGATACTTCATTGATACTTAGGAGCTGTTGACTCTTTATGCATGAACAGTCCCTAATAACTATGATTTTAGATTAGCGTTGATTGACCAAACTGACAACAGAATTAGAGTTCTTTTGTGAAAAAAATTACATCTTTTTTTATTAGTCATACTTTAACCAGATGCTTTCACAAGAAGATGTCTATCTTGTTTTTTTTAAATAAATTGACTATAATTTGCGCCTTTCCAATTTGATCATCAGGTAGGCTATGGCCAATAAAGAGGAACTCATTGAGTTCGAAGGCGTTGTCACCGAAACGCTTCCTAATACGATGTTCCGTGTACGTCTTGAAAACGGTCACGAAGTTATTGCACACATTTCTGGTAAAATGCGTAAACACTATATTCGTATTCTTACTGGCGACAGTGTGAAAGTCGAAATGACTCCTTATGACTTAACCAAAGGTCGTATTACGTACCGTGCTCGCTAATTAGTGAATGCAAAAAAGCCACTTCATCATGTGGCTTTTTTATTGCGTTTTTTATTCACTTAATCGACTGGTTTTACATCCCACCGTTTGGCATTCACGCAATCTTTCTTGCAGCCAATGGTTTCTTTCTTGCGTTGTCTGTAAACGACACTGCACGTCTACGCTATTTCTATTAGAATCTGTACATTCAGCATCACGTTGGCGTATCCAAGCAAGCTGCGACTTCTTAAGCGTATTTCTTTGTGCTGTATTTAATTTCGCTCTTAATGCCTGATAATTCTTATTCAGGTCTGCATCAGCGCTCGCATAGATTTTATTGGTACAGTAAATATCATCGTAAGTATTACGAGCATTATCACAGTTATCAGCATAGGCCGTGGTTATTCCGAAACACAAAAAGGCAAAAACTATTTTTTTCATACTCTTCTTCCTTAAGTTTTGGGCAATTATTATTAGTCTGTAAATATAAGAATAAGTCTAAAGGCAAACTCACCTTCTATTTATCATAATCCTGCTTTTTTACTTTACAAGTTAGCAAATCCAACCTATTGTTCTTTAATGATAAATATAATTCTATATAGAGAAAAAAATGAATATATCTACCTTATGTCAAATGAGTTTGCTTTCATTCATGCTGTTAAATATTAATGGCTGTGCTAGTCATCCGCGCCAATCTGTAGATTTGCAAGAATATTTAAAAAATTTTATAGGCAAATCATCTACAACGATTCAGCAAGACCTCAACTTACGGAGTCTTGGCTTTCAAGTCGCCCGCACACCACAAAAAACTTCTGATCAACTTATTTATACAATTTTACGGCCCTTAAACATCCCAATTCCGATAGTGAGTAATGTTGATATGAGAGGTGGTTCTGTTCCCATACAATCAGGTAATTTGAGCGGCAACTCTTATGATATTAACTTTAATTGCAAGGTTATTTTTAAGCTCAAAAATGACATTGCCGAATCTATTCAATACGAAGGTAAAGCTTGCTAAACACAACCATAAAAAAACGCAGCTTTAAGCTGCGTTTTTTAGCAAAGTAGCGATTAAGCAAGAGCAGCAACAACTGCTTCACCCATCTCGGCTGTACCAACTTTAGTCATGCCTTCAGACATAATATCAGCTGTACGTAAACCTTGATCAAGTACTTGCCCTACTGCATCTTCAATTGCTTTAGCAGCAGCTTCTTCACGGAAGGTATAACGAAGCATCATCGCAACTGAAAGAATGGTTGCCAACGGGTTTGCAACGTTTTGCCCTGCAATATCAGGCGCTGAACCATGACAAGGTTCATACATGCCTTTGCCATTTTCATCTAAAGAAGCCGATGGCAACATACCAATTGAGCCGGTAAGCATTGCTGCTTCATCAGACAAAATATCGCCAAACAAGTTACCTGTCACGATTACATCAAACTGTTTAGGCGCACGTACAAGCTGCATGGCAGCATTGTCCACATACATATGTGAAAGCTGAATATTTGGATAATTGGCTTGCTGTAAATCTGTGACCGTTTGCTTCCAAAGCTCTGTTACTTCTAAAACATTGGCTTTATCTACAGAACACACTTTACCGCCACGTAATCCTGCAAGTTCAAAAGCAACTTTTGCAATACGCTTAATTTCGCTTTCAGAATAAACGTCAGTGTTATAGCCCTGTTTCTCACCATTTTCGAGTTCACGAATACCACGTGGTTGACCAAAATAGATACCACCTGTCAATTCACGAACGATCAAAATATCTAAACCAGCAACTATCTCAGGTTTTAAGCTAGAAGCATCGGCTAATTGTGGATATAAGATTGCTGGGCGCAAATTAGCAAATAAGTTAAGTTCACTACGAATTTTTAAAAGACCGCGTTCAGGACGGATAGAACGTTCAATAGTGTCCCACTTTGGTCCGCCAACAGCACCTAATAAAATGGCATCAGCCTTCTTTGCTTGCTCGCTAGTTACGGCTGGATACGGCTCTCCATGAGCATCAATCGCTGCACCACCTAACAAGCCATGTTCCCAAGTCAACGACAAATTAAATTTTTCATTTACTTTATTTAATACTTTTTCTGCTGCCCCAACAATTTCAGGACCAATCCCATCGCCAGCCAAAATTAAAATCTGTTTAGACATGAAGTTTTCCATTTTCAAAGACAAGACAGCGTTATGACTGCCGTGGTGTTAGTTTTTTCTGTTCGAGAAATTCACCTAGTCCTGTGGTGACATCAAATGGTCGACAAAAACGGCGAATTACCCGCCCATCCTGCTCTAAGTCAACACATAATGGATCTGGTACAGAAACATTCAGCAAACTACCCGAACGGTTAGATTTGTCTCGGTACATTTTAAACATATAGCGATGGTTAGCTTTGAATTGGTGAATAACATGAATCGTTTCAGCCCGATCTGGAGAAATCGGATAGTAACGAATCACCACTTCATATTGTTTGGCAGGCACAGATAGATACAAACTATTGCTTTGACTTAACACCGAACCATTTAATCTCACAATTCCTTGATGAATTGCCTGATTACTAATACGACGTGTCTGTGCATCAACAACAGTAATATCATTTAGCCGTTCAAATTCGCAACTTTTTGCGCCCGAACAATATATTGCTGCATTCTGCCCCAAATTTTCTTGTTCAGCCTGCTTAATACGAACAGTATCCACTACATTGTAAGTGCTCTGACAAGCACTTAGTGTTATCGCGCACAGGCTCAACAAAAAGCTATGAGTAACGTTCCTCTTCATTGTTCAAGCCCAATCCTCATCTAGTGCATAATTTTAAGCTGTTGTTATGCTTTAGCATGTTAGCAAGAGTTTGAACACGACGCCATGACTATGTTTAAAATGTACCAAAAGGTTAATTTATCTCTTGGAATACCCAAGGACGAACCTGTTTAGTTTTTTCTTCATAAGCGCGAATTGCGTCCGCATTTTGAAGTGTCAAGCCAATATCATCCAAACCATTTAACAAGCAATGCTTACGAAATGGATCCACTTCGAATTTAAATGCTTCGCCAGTTGGTGTACGAACTTCTTGCGCAGCCAAATCAATTGTTAATTGATATCCTTCTTGCGCAGCACATTCCTTAAATAACTGATCAACAGTGTCTTCAGGCAAAATGACTGGCAACATACCGTTTTTAAAACAGTTATTAAAGAAAATATCAGCAAAGCTTGGCGCAATAACAGTGCGGAAACCATATTCATTTAATGCCCAAGGCGCATGCTCACGGCTTGAACCACAACCAAAGTTAGTACGAGCAATTAAAACGGTTGCACCTTGATAGCGAGGCTGATTTAAAACGAAATCCGGATTTTTTGGACGTACTGAATTGTCTTGTCCTGGATAGCCTTCGTCTAAATAACGAAGTTCATCAAATAAGTTGTCGCCAAACCCAGTACGTTTAATCGATTTTAAAAACTGTTTTGGAATAATTAAATCTGTATCAACATTGGCACGATCTAATGGTGCAACGATACCTTGTTCAACTGTATAAGCTTTCATGGTTTGCTCCAGACCGAATTAAAATGAACGAACGTCAACAAAATGACCTGCAATCGCAGCCGCTGCGGCCATTGCCGGACTGACCAAGTGAGTACGACCACCATTACCCTGACGACCTTCAAAGTTACGGTTCGAGGTTGATGCACAATGCTCACCTGGTTGTAACTTGTCTGCGTTCATTGCTAAACACATTGAACAACCCGGCTCACGCCATTCAAAGCCAGCTTCCAAGAAAATTTTATCCAAGCCTTCTTTTTCAGCTTGTTGTTTGACTAAACCAGAACCCGGAACAATCATGGCTTGCTTAATGGTAGACGCCACTTTACGGCCTTTAACTACTTCAGCAGCAGCACGAATATCTTCAATACGTGAATTCGTACAAGAACCGATAAAGACACGATCAAGCTGAATATCAGCTAAAGCTTGTCCTGCATTTAAGCCCATATATTGATAAGCACGTGTCCAGTCATTGCGTTGTACGTCATCTTTCGCTTGTTCTAAAGTTGGTACAGCTTTTGAGACAGGAATTACCATCTCAGGTGAAGTGCCCCAAGACACTTGTGGTTCAATCTCTGCACCATTTAATTCAACGACTGCATCAAACACTGCATCTTCATCTGAATGCAAAGTGTCCCAGTAAGCAACGGCTTGTTCCCATTGTTCGCCTTT
Organism: Acinetobacter sp. EKM10A; assembly: GCF_011075215.1. Taxonomy (NCBI): domain Bacteria; kingdom Pseudomonadati; phylum Pseudomonadota; class Gammaproteobacteria; order Moraxellales; family Moraxellaceae; genus Acinetobacter; species Acinetobacter sp. EKM10A. The sequence goes on from NZ_JAALLK010000003.1 coordinate 231,934, forward strand.
TGGTGCATAGCTACGGCCTTTTACGTATTCAATGGTTTTATCATCAACAGCAACCATACCCACACGAGCACCCGCTTCGATCGCCATGTTACATACCGTCATACGTCCTTCAATCGACATATCACGGAAAACCTGACCACCAAATTCGATTGCATAGCCTGTACCACCAGCGGTACCAATTTTACCAATAATGGCTAACACTACATCTTTTGGTGTTACACCTTTACCCAATACGCCATCGACGCGAACCAACATATTCTTAGACTTTTTCTGAACCAAACATTGTGTCGCTAACACATGTTCAACCTCAGATGTCCCAATACCATGTGCCAAGCAACCAAAAGCACCGTGAGTCGCTGTATGTGAGTCACCACACACCACCGTCATACCCGGCAAAGTTAAGCCCTGTTCAGGTCCAACAACATGCACAATTCCTTGGCGAATATCATTAATACCGAATTCAACGATATTAAATGCCTTACAGTTATCATCTAAGGTCTGAACCTGAATACGAGATGTATCATCTTCAATACCAGCGATGCCCTGATCGCGTTCTTTTTTAGAGGTTGGAACGTTGTGGTCTGGGGTAGCTACGTTTGCACTTAAACGCCATGGTTGACGACCAGCAAGTTGCAAACCTTCAAATGCTTGTGGACTTGTTACTTCATGCAATAAATGACGGTCGATATAAAGTAAGCACGAACCATCATCACGCTGAGTAACTACGTGGTCATCCCACAATTTGTCATATAAAGTTTTGCCTGCCATGTCGTCTTGCTCCATTGGACTGGGTAATTCTAATCTTTCTTCGATTATAGCCAGAGTTTTACATAAATCTAATTTATCATTTTTATAAATTAGAAAACTTTTAGGAATCATTCCTGAATGTTTTAATATCGGTCAAAATATATAAATCGGATTTGTTAATGATTATCATTTGCATAATCCATTTTTAATCTTATACTCTCATCTCTATACTAAAAATATTAAATACAGGTAGAGAGAATGGTTATGGCTAATATTCAAAAATTCGTTGTTAATAATCAACGTACATTAAAGAAAACCTTAAGTTACTACATAATGCATATTACGGTAGCCATGTTAGTTGCCTACTTTGTAACGGGTAATATTTGGATGGCTTTAACATTAAGTATGTTAGAACCAACAGTACAAGCTTTTGCATTTTTCTTTCATGAAAAAGTATGGGCAGCAAAAGACCGCCGTATATCAGCTTTAAGCGAAAACGAGACGACTGCTTAGATTAAGATTAATACGCTAAATCACAACTTTATAGAACGTTGAGCTGCAAGCATGATACGATTTTGGCTTGGCAACTTTAGCCTCTCTCGATTTTTCTATTCCAAGTAGAGTTGTATTATGAATCTTGCAGCCTTTGAAGCTTTTGTAAAAGTTATGGAAACAGGTTCGATCTCTGTGGCTGCGGATCAACTATTTATTACCCAACCTGCTGTCACTAAACGTATTCATAGCCTAGAAGAGTACTTTGGCGTAAAGCTATTTGAGTCGGCAGGCCGTGGGGTTCAAGCAACTCATGCTGCGCATTCATTATTACCAAAAGTTAAAAGCTGGTTAAATGAACTTCGAGATATTCACCACACGCTAAGTCATGAACAAACCCAAATACAAGGTCGTTTAAAAATCGGGACGAGTCATCACATCGGTTTGCATCACTTGCCTGCTCCGCTTAAACACTTTGTTCAGCAGTTTCCTCAAGTCACGCTAGACGTACATTTTGTTGATTCCGAACAAGCACACGAACAGGTACTTGCTGGCGATTTAGAGTTAGCTTTTTTAACACTCCCGCCCTCAGGTGATGAGCGTCTTAACTATATTACGATCTGGAATGATCCTTTAGTTTTTGTAGCTGCTCCATTTCATCCATTGGCTCAAAAAAAGAATTTAACCTTACAAGATTTAATTGAATATCCAAGTTTGCTGCCTGCCGCACAGACTTATACAGCTCAAATCACTTTAGCTGAGTTTGAAAAACAAGGCCTTAAACCGAAAATTACCATGAGCAATAACCCACTAGAGTCAATTCGTATGTTGGTTTCTATTGGTTTAGGTTGGTCAGTTTTACCAAAAACTCTGCTGAATCAAGATATGCAGCAGCTTGATTTAAATGTCGAGATGAACCGGCAGTTAGGCATGGTATGGCATCCTGCACGTACTCAATCTAGAGCCATGCAGGAACTAATTAAAATGATGCAGGAGTAGTCAATTAAATCGACCAGTCCTGAATTTCCCAGTTGTGCTCTTGAGCTAACTTTTCAAGGCGATCATCAGGGTTGACTGCAATCGCATGCGTTGCATATTCAAGTAAAAAACGGTCATTAATTGAATCTGAATAAGCCCATGACTCAGAAACGCTACGACCGTCCAGCCATGCTTCAAGACGTGCAAGTTTGCCCTTTTGATAACACGCTAAACCCGCCACTTTACCTGTATATTTACCATCAGCAACCTCGGCGTTAGTTGCTAAGATTTCAGTAATTCCAAATTCACGGAAAATCGGCGCAGTAATAAAATCACTTGTTGCTGTAATACCTACAATGGTATGGCCTAAATCTTGATGTTTTTTGATTGCATCAAAACCTTTTGGTCGCATTTGAGGACGGATCACTTTTTCCATAAATAACTGATGAAGCTCAGTTAAGTAGTTATTGTCATGCTTTGTTAGAAAGCCGAAAACAAACTCATTATAAGCATATGGATCTAGTTGCCCTGCTTTGTAGTCTTCATAAAATTTATCATTCATCTGACGATGATGAACCGGATCAACCAAACCTTCATTGACTAAAAATTCACCCCACGAGTGGTCTGAATCGGTATTTAACAAGGTATGGTCTAAATCAAACAACGCCAGTTTCATGAAAATTCTCGTTTAAACTGAAATTTAAGAAAAAAAATGTAAATCTATCTCCGCTAGTCGATAGAAATTCGTTAAGATCGTAACAATTTAAACATTTTACTTTGATCTTTTCGAGCTGGACATAAAAAAGTGTTTGTCCCCGTGATCGAAGTCAACGATATAGACAATATTTAGGTAGCCAAATGATCGACTCAGAAGGTTTCCGACCCAATGTCGGGATCATTTTGGCAAACGATGATGGACAGGTTTTATGGGCAAAGCGCATTGGTCACAATGCTTGGCAATTTCCACAAGGAGGCATCCAGTTTGGAGAAACCCCTGAACAGGCACTTTTTCGAGAACTGAGAGAAGAAATCGGCTTATTGCCCGAGCATGTCCAGATTATTGCGCAAACCAAAGGATGGCTGCGTTATCGTTTGCCACATCGGTATATTCGGTCAGACTCTGACCCCGTATGTATCGGACAGAAACAGAAATGGTTTTTACTGAAGTTAACTGCGCCTGCAAAAAACATTCAGTTAAACCTTGCCGACCCGCCTGAATTCGATGAATGGCAGTGGGTTAGCTATTGGTATCCTCTTGGTCAAGTGGTGAACTTCAAACGTGATGTTTACCGTAAAGCCATGGTGGAGTTGTGTACACAGTTGCCAGTGCAACAATTACCCTAAAAATCATTTATCTAGCAAATGATTTTTATTAAAAGTGCTGTTATAAATACATTCATAGTCTAAAAAATACTGGAGTATACATCCATGTCAAACATGCAACTCGACACTCTAAGACGCATTGTCCAAGAGATTAATGCGTCCGTGAGTTTGCATGAATCGTTAGACATTATGGTCAATCAGGTTGCTGAGGCCATGAAAGTGGATGTTTGCTCTATTTATTTACTCGATGAACGCAATCAACGTTATGTATTGATGGCCTCAAAAGGCTTAAATCCAGAATCTGTTGGGCATGTTTCATTGCAGTTAGGTGAAGGCTTGGTGGGTCTGGTTGGGCAACGTGAAGAAATTGTTAACCTTGACAATGCGCCAAAGCACGAACGCTTTTTGTATTTACCTGAAACGGGCGAAGAAATTTATAACTCATTCCTTGGCGTACCCGTCATGTATCGCCGTAAGGTTATGGGTGTTTTAGTTGTCCAAAATCGACTTCCTCAAGATTTTAGTGAAGCGGCCGAATCATTTTTAGTCACCTTATGTGCACAGCTCTCAGGTGTTATTGCACATGCGCATGCGGTTGGAAATATTGACGTATTTCGTAAGCCAAGCAATGGGCCTGCCTATAAGACCTTCCAAGGCGTTTCCGGTGCAGGTGGGGTGGCTTTAGGTCGCGCTATTATTTTATATCCGCCTGCCGACTTAGGTTCAGTACCTGACCGTGAAGCAGAAGATATCAGCGATGAACTCCGCATTTTAGATCAAGCTATTTCATCGGTACGTTCAGAGATTCGTTCTTTAGATGAAAAAATGCATGACTCGCTCATGGCAGAAGAACGGGCTTTGTTTAGCGTATTCTTAAGAATGCTAGATGAAAATGCCTTACCTGCAGAAATTAAAGAACTGATCCGTGATGGGCATTGGGCACAAGGTGCGGTGCGCCGTGTAATTGAAAAACACACTGCCCTATTTGCACAAATGGAGGACGATTATCTTCGTGAACGCGTTTCTGACCTTAAAGACTTAGGGCGACGTATTCTAGCGTACTTACAAGAAGAAGATTCGAGCCACCGTGAACTTAGCCCAGACAGTATTTTAATTGGTGAAGAAATTAGTACCGCTGCGCTAGTAGAATTACCAGTAGATAATATCGCAGCGATTGTGACGTCAGAAGGCGCAGCCAATTCGCATATGGTGATTGTTGCCCGTGCATTAGGGATTCCAACGGTGGTCGGCGTAACCGAACTGCCTGTAAATACGCTTGATGATGCAGAAATGATTGTGGATGCCTATCAGGGCCGTGTTTTTGTAAACCCTCCACGTCGTTTACGTCAACGTTATAAAGAAATTCAAAAAGAAGACGAGCAAATCGCAAAAGATCTCAAACAATATGAGACCAAAGAAGCGATTACACCAGACGGTGTCTCTGTTCAACTGTTTGTGAACACGGGCCTTATGATTGATGTAGTCCGCGGTGTACAACGTGGCGCTCAAGGTGTGGGTTTGTACCGTAGTGAAATTCCATTCATGTTACGGGAACGTTTCCCGGGTGAAGAAGAACAACGTGCCATCTATCGCCAACAATTGAGTCACTTTGCCAATAAGCCGGTAGTCATGCGTACCCTCGATATTGGTGCCGATAAAGACTTACCTTACTTCAGTATTGAAGAAGAGAACTCGGCATTAGGGTGGCGCGGTATTCGTTTCACGCTCGACCATCCGGAGATTTTCTCAGCACAAATCCGGGCAATGCTTAAAGCCAGTATTGGTTTAAATAATTTGCATATCCTATTGCCAATGGTAACGACAGTAAGTGAAGTCGAAGAAGTACTTTATTTACTTGAGCGTGACTGGATTGCAGTACAAGAAGAAGAACAAGTTAAAATTACCAAACCAAAAATCGGGATTATGGTTGAGGTACCGAGTGTACTGCTACAAATTGATGAGTTCGCCGAACTTGTCGATTTCTTCTCGGTTGGTTCAAATGACTTAACTCAATACTTACTTGCTGTGGACCGTAATAATCCGCATGTCGCAAACGTCTATTCACACTTCCATCCGTCTATTTTGCGGGCTTTAACTCGACTCGTGAAGGAATGTCATAAATACCAAAAACCAGTAAGTATTTGTGGTGAGATGGCGGGTGATCCGTTATCGGCAATCTTACTTATGGCCATGGGCTTTAACACCCTTTCGATGAGTTCAAGTAACATCTTGCGTGTCCGAAAAGCAATTTGCCATGTCCCAATGTCAGATGCCCAAAAGCTGCTTGATGATGTCATGAAAATGAATAATCCGCTTATTGTAAAAAGCTGGCTTGAGTACTACTTTAAAACTCATGGTCTAGCCGATATGGTTAAATCTAACCGCCTTGTAAGCGTATAAATACTTAAAAAGGAGAGTCAAAAGCTCTCCTTTTTCAATTCATCTATTTTTAAATTTTCTCTTTATTTTTAAGCTGCCACTTAGCGCACCCCTAATCTTTATTTTTCCAAAAATCGGTTTTACCAATTAATATGGACAATTTAATCCATTTGAAAAATAAACGATCAGATTCTAGTATATTTAAAGAACGAAATTGAAAGATATTGCGATGTTTCAATGATTAAGGAGCTCATGCCATGCGTCATTATTTGCAAAATTTGAACCATTTTCCCTCTTGTTTTTTAGCCTTCATGCAGTAAATTGAAGGAATAATAAACAAAGGAAACTCATGTATTGTTGAATAAAACTGATGAGCTGACATAACAGTGAAAAATTTTTAAAACGGTTTCTCTCACCATTTGTTCTCTCATTTCTTTATTCGATACGCATCATTTTTTTAACCCAGAAGTCCAGGAAAATGAGCCTTCAGTTTTATTAAGAGCTCAATAAATATTACCCAGAGAGAATATAATCATGTCAAACGAATCAAAATGTCCTTTTTCAGGTCATAACTCAAAACCGCAAGTAACAGTCGGTGGTGGCACGGCTAATTTACACTGGTGGCCAAATCAATTACGTGTTGACTTACTCAATCAACATTCAGAACGCTCTAATCCACTCGGTAAAGATTTTAATTACCGTCAAGAATTTAAAAAACTCGACTACTACGCACTTAAAGCCGATATCAAAAATGTATTAACCGATTCCCAAGACTGGTGGCCAGCCGACTGGGGAAATTATACGGGCTTATTTATCCGTTTAGCGTGGCATGCTGCCGGGACATATCGTATGGGCGATGGCCGTGGTGGTGCCGGTCGTGGTCAACAACGTTTTGCTCCATTAAATAGTTGGCCTGACAATGCAAGTTTAGATAAAGCACGCCGTTTACTATGGCCAGTTAAACAAAAATACGGTCAAAAAATATCTTGGGCCGATTTATTTATTCTTGCCGGGAACATCGCACTTGAGTCTTCTGGTTTCCGTACCTTTGGTTTTGGTGCCGGTCGTGAAGATGTTTGGGAACCAGACAACGATGTAAACTGGGGCGATGAAAAAGAATGGTTAGCTCATCGTAACTCTGAAGCATTGGCGGGCAGTAATCTTGCTGCAACCGAAATGGGCCTAATTTATGTGAACCCTGAAGGACCACAAGCGAGTGGTGACCCACGATCAGCAGCACCGTTTATTCGTGCCACTTTCGGCAACATGGCAATGGATGATGAAGAAATTGTTGCCTTGATTGCTGGCGGTCATACTTTAGGTAAAACTCACGGTGCTGCCTCTGCTGACCATGTACAAGCAGACCCGGAAGGTGCACCAATTGAACAAATGGGCTTTGGTTGGGCAAACAGCTATGGCACAGGTGTCGGTAAAGATGCGATCACTTCAGGTTTAGAAGTTATTTGGTCACAAACGCCAACACAATGGAGCAATTACTTCTTTGAAAACCTTTTCAAATACGAATGGGTACAAGAACGTTCACCTGCTGGCGCAATTCAATGGGTAGCAGCAGATGCTGAAGCCATTATTCCAGATCCTTTCGACCCATCAATTAAACGTAAGCCAACGATGCTTACTACAGATTTGACCCTACGTTTTGACCCTGAGTTCGAAAAGATCTCTCGTCGTTTCCTCAACGATCCACAAGCCTTTGCCAATGCTTTTGCTCGTGCTTGGTTTAAATTAACTCACCGTGATATGGGACCAAAAGCACGTTATTTAGGTCCAGAAGTTCCTGCTGAAGATTTAATTTGGCAAGATCCATTACCTGCTGCTAGCGCTACACCATCTTCTGCAAGCATTGCTGATGCAAAAGCAAAAATCGTTGCTCTAGGATTACCTGCTGGTGAGTTGGTTTCCCTTGCATGGGCATCTGCATCAACATTCCGTGGTGGAGATAAACGTGGTGGTGCAAACGGTGCACGTATTGCTTTATCACCACAACGTGAGTGGGAAGTAAACAAAAAAGCTGTTGAGACTTTAACTCAAATTGAAGAGCTCAAGGCATCAACCCAATTGTCATTGGCGGATTTAATCGTGTTAGCTGGTAACGTTGGTGTAGAGCAAGCTGCTCAAGCAGCAGGTTTCAATATTACCGTTCCGTTTGCCCCTGGTCGTGTTGACGCATTACAAAGTCAAACCGATGTTGAATCATTCCAATTACTGCTCGGTCTTGCTGACGGTTTCAGAAATTGGAAAAAACAGGGAGTCAACACACCAGCTGAAGTCTTATTAATTGATAAAGCACAACAACTGACTTTGACTACACCAGAGTTAACTGCATTGATTGGTGGTTTACGTGTACTAGGCACTAACTGGGATGGTTCTCAACATGGTGTCTTCACTCAGCAAGTTGGGGTACTCAGCACAGACTTCTTCACAAACTTACTCGACATGTCGAATGTATGGGCACCTGTTGATTCAACAAGTGAAGTATTTGAAGGAAAAGACCGTAAATCAGGCACAGTGAAATTTACCGCAACACGTAATGATTTAGTCTTTGGTTCGAATTCTATCTTACGTGCATTAGCCGAAGTTTATGCTCAGGCAGATGGTAAAGAAAAATTTGTTCAAGACTTTGTTGCTGCATGGACTAAAGTCATGAATCTTGACCGTTTTGACTTAGCTTAATTTAAGCCAAAATAATAAAAAGCCAGTTCAAATTGAACTGGCTTTTTTAATACGAAACAATGAATTTTAGACAGTCAATTTATGCCCTTCTCGAATGCAATAAAAAGGATTAGCAAGCTTTGATGAAGCTTTAATGGCTTGAGCTAACGCATGTTCAGGATCTTCACGCCCCTCATCCGTTAACTGAAAAGTTCGATAGTGAATTGCCACCGACCGATGTGCTTGTAAATCTAGATGTGCATGAACTGCATCTTGCGGATTCATATGAACATAGCTCATTAATTTACGAGGTTCATAAGCTCCGATTGGAAGTAAGGCCACACGCGGCGCGCCATAGCGCGTATGAATTTGTTTGAAGTGGCCCGCATAACCGGTATCACCCGCAAAAAAACAATGTCCTGTTTTCGCCAAAACCGAAAAACCGCCCCAAAGTGCCTTATTTTGGTCACGTAAACCCCGCCCCGAGCCATGCTGAGCAGGTGTATAAACAATTCTTAATTCGTGATAAGGAATTTCCTGCCACCAATCCATTTCAATTACATGGAATTCTTTAGGTAAGTAAAATCCGTTGCCAAGCCCTGTATAAATCGGCATAGCAAACTTCTTATGAAGCCACTCAAGCGTTGCTAAATCCATGTGGTCATAATGGTTATGGCTCAACAATACCCCGTGAATGGTAGGTAACTGCTCTAAAGCAAAACCCGCTGGGCATACACGACGTGGACCACGACCATGTAAAGGACTTGCGTAGTCACACCATACCGGATCGGTAATAAAGTTATAAGGTCCAATTTGAATGAGTACCGTAGCATGCCCTACAAACCAAACTTGCCAATCATCTAAATCCGCATGAGGACGGTTTTGTGGTAAAGCAATTGGTGTATTAACACGTACATCATATTCATTCTGAATATCAACATTCCAAGTATAAGACTCACGAGTGACTAACCAACGCAATAACTCTTTCGATCCTCGTGCAGGCGATCTAGGCTGCTGATTATAAAAACGGGTATCATTTTCATGGCCCAGTTCAGGATGACAAAAAGGAGGTTTTATCCATGTATGCGTCCAACAGGACTGAGTCGGCAATTGATAAGTTAATGTCGGCTTGTCTTTCATGGGCTTATTCTATGGTTGTAGCATCAGGAGGATGAATCATTCAATTTTCTATCTTAGCGATTTAAATAAATTAAGCTATGACACTTACACTTATTTATCATATAAATATCCCTTTTATTTTTGTCACAGCCGACATAGATCAATCTAAAGTGCCACAAAAAATGTTTAGATGTGTTGAGTTTGTGATTCGTTAATTACTATTCTTATTAAAAGCTACTGTATAACATAACAATAGAATATAATAAGCAAAGACTTACAACAGAGGTGAGCTAGTTTCTTTGTGGTTAATCTCTTATTTTTAAAACTGCTCAATTTTATCAATTTTGCTTCATATATAAACTATTAAACCAAGCAGCACATGCATTGAAAATACTAAAAAAATATAGCAAGATGAACCGAAACATTTATTAACAAAATACTCCTTACACATTTTTTGTTAGAAATTAAGATTCTCAATTCTTAAATTAACAATACTTTTTTTCATAATATGAGAAAACTTTAAGTGAATTTCTGAAAAGTAATTTAAATTTCTTTTCTAAATTTAAAATCACTTTGGTTATGAATATGAATTAATATATTTTACAAATTAATAATTAAATAAAATTTCATATTAATTTCATAATGATTTATAAATTTTCATTTATTTTATAAATACCTAAAGCACCTTCACGCTATATAGTTTTATGCTTTATACTTTGCTTAAATCATAGTAAGACATTTTTTGGATTAGTCTTATGGAATTACGCCATCTTCGATATTTCATTACAGTTGCTGAAGAATTAAATTTTAGTAAGGCCGCTCTCAAACTCTATACTGCTCAACCCTCCCTTAGCCAACAAATTAAAGATTTAGAAGAAGATGTCGGGGTACGACTTTTAAACCGAACAAAACGTAAAGTTGAGTTAACAGAAGAAGGTGAAGTATTTTTAGAGCATGCCCGTTTAACGCTTGCTCAAGCTGATAAAGCAGTAGCGATGGCCCGCCAAGTCTCAAAGGCTAAACAACAATTATTACGTATCGGTTTCGTCCCCATCGCAGAAATGAAAATTTTTCCATACGTACTTCCAAATCTGCGCTTACAACACCCTGACCTCACCATTGAATTATCAAGTTTAAATAACGCTGAGCAACTCAAAGCCTTAAAAAGAGGTGAACTCGACATTACGTTTACCCGTGATAATACTGAAAATGATGAAATCCAAAGCCAATTTGTCTTAACAGAACCTTTAATTTTTTTATTACCAAGAAACCATCCACTTGCGAAATATGACCGTATTCCGGTCAAAGCTTTGCATGGTATTGATTTTATTATTCCGGCAGCTGAACAATCTAATACACTACACAATACAATTTTAGAGTTTACTAAAACTCATGGTATTGACCTCAATATTGTACAAAAGGCCGATAGCATTTTACTTAATATAAACTCTATTGGTTCAGGCTTAGGTTGTACTATTTTACCTGCCTATGTCGCGCCTTTAGGGGTTTCTAACACTGTAGTTCGCCCTCTAGATGTCGAATTACCTTCTTTAGATTTATTTGTTAGTTATCGTAAAAATACAGAGTCAGTCGGTGTAAAAAGATTTATTGATCAACTCAACAAAGTATTTCATCTTGATAAAAATCTAGATTAAACACCTTAGGTATATTTACGCTTATTATTAAAGAATAAATGAGTTAGAAAATTTAAATGTATGTATAAATAAATGAAATTAAAATTTATTTAATATCTTTTATCGATTAATTAATTTGAGATAATTTTTATTATATTTTAGATTGTCACACTTAATAAAAACAAAAATGACGATCTAAAGTATAAAGGTTATATAAAACCTAATTTTAAATTAACCAAACAGTAAAAAATATATTTAAGATAACAGCAAGGAGAGTTAACAAGATGGTTGGACTATTTCAGCATTTAGGACGTAGTGTACAAAACCGCCCTCACTTCTTTATTGCTTTAATTTTTGGAGTGGTTGTTGCAAGTTTATTAGCATGGCTCACTTCATGGAAATGGTCTACCATTTTATTAGCAAGCTGGAATGGCTCAATCAGTTTATATTTACTCCATGTCTGGAAACTGATGAGAAGTGCCGACCATTCACAAATGCAACAGCAAGCCAAAAAACAGGACGAAAGTAAATGGGTCATTATGCTCATTGTTTTATTGGCCATCACAATGAGTCTAGTTGCGATTTTGGTACAACTTTCCCAGCTCCCTTCTGGGCATTATGAAAAGTTAGGACATGTAGCGTTAGCTTTACTCACCATTATTTCAGCATGGCTTTTCATGCATACTGTTTTCGCTTTGCATTATGCCCATGACTTTTATATGGCTCTATCCAGAAATGAAGAGAACGGTGGGTTAGACTTCCCGGGTACCGAACATCCGACCTATCCTGACTTCTTATATTTTAGCTATATTATTGGCACCTCAGCACAAACCGCCGATGTTTCAATTACCAACAAACATATGCGTCTTTTAAACTTATTTCATGCTGTATTATCTTTTGGCTTCAACACGACCATTTTAGCGATTTGTATTAACGTTGCTGCTGGCTTTCTTACCAACTAAGACCTTTATTTAAAAACAAAAAAGCCCCATTTAGGGGGCTTTTAAGAATAACTATACTTACAACAGTTGGCCCATACTGCTTTGTTTTAAGCCTTCGCGCTGTTTGATCGTTTCAACATAACGTGTAATGGCTGGGTGCGATTCAATCGTTTTCATTTTTAATTGCCATAATAGCATGGCTCCAACACTTACATCTGCGGCGGTAAATTGTTCACCACATACATACGGATTTGCTTCACTCAATCCTTGAACTAAAGCTTGATAAGCATCGTTATAATCACCATAACCTACAAACATTTTTTGCTCAGGTGCAATCTCTACTCCTAAAGCTTTATCGACACCAGCAGCTTCCCAAGGACCTGCCATCATAAAAAGCCAACGATAGTACAAACCACGTTTCGGATCATCTAAAGCAGGTGCCAAACCTTTGTCACTAAATTTGTCTGCCAGATATGCACAAATTGCACCTAATTCATAAATAACGACATCGCCATCTACCAATACAGGCACTTTCCCAAACGGATTAAGCTTTAAATATTCGGGTGATTTCATCTCGGTTCGGTATGCTACTTCAATACGTTCACATTCCACGCCAAGCTCAACCAAAAGCCAGTCTATAACGACACCACGCGATTCATTGTTAGTATAAAGTTTAAGACTCATTCTTATTGCTCCTTGTTTATCGTGATTCCTAGTCTACAAATACCTTTTGTCAGTTTTTGTCAGTAGTCCTTTGCATTTCTTGTTTCCACCATCTTTGAAACAGATGTTTTTTAAATTCAGGATATATTTCCTCACTCATTTGCAAGTCATGAATACGATCTATCCGAAAATGGCGAAATGCCTGCCGTAATTCACACCAAGCAGCAAGTACAACTTTGTCATGTAAATACCCTAAAGCAAAAGGCCAAAGAGAACGTTGACTTATACGCTTGTGTTCATCGCAATAATCGACTTTGATCTTTACTTGTTTACGGATCGCTAAACGTACTTGTTCTACTAAAGCTTCATCAACCGGATGCCAGTAATGTGTAACGCCTAGCGTCATGTCATCGATCAAATATTTCCGGTGCTCTGGTAAAACCGCATAAAGTTTAGAATAGATTGAAACAGCTGCCGATTTCATTGCCTGATCTGGAACGTCTTTCAACCACTCTAAAGCTAAAAATAGAGCCTCGGCTTCATTCTCATTAAAAGTAGCCGGTGGTAATAAAATGTCTTCTTTGAGCTGAAACCCCAAACCTGCCGATGCATCTATTCTCACACCTTGAGCACGTAAACTATCAATATCACGGTAAATGCTGCGAATACTAATTCCCAAGCGTTCAGCCAAGACTTGAGCAGTAACGGGATAACGAGATTCACGGAGTTGCTGTAAAAGATTTAATAGACGAATAGAGCGGCTCATTTTTTCTCTTCTTATTGTTCTTTAGTTTTAAAAATAAGGAGGAATAAATTCCTCCTTCTTACATCATTTTAAATTACGCTACGTCTACAGTAGATAACTTTGCATACTCTCTTAAAAAGTTGTGCAGCTCAGATACATCTTTAGCAATGGTTAAAGGCTGGAACTGTTGTAGAACTTCTACCGAGTGCACTCCATAGCCCACCCCAATACGAGGCATACCTAAACGCTGAGCCATTTCAAGGTCATAACTACTATCACCAATCATAACTGCCTGTTCGACACTTACTCCAGTTACAGTCAAGATTTCTTGTAACATGAGCGGGTCTGGTTTTGAACGGGTTTCATTAGCTGCTCGAGTAACATCAAACAGATGAGTACTCTGTGTTTTTGCAATCACACGGTCTAATCCACGACGGTTTTTACCCGTCGCAACTGCAAGTTTTAAACCTTGAGCTTTTAAGTCATGAAGTAGTTCAGAAATACCTTCAAACCATGCATCATTTGTCGAGTTGGCAATATAGTGATCGCCATATGCTTTTAAAATCGAATCATGCAAATCAGGTACTTCTGGAAATAAGGTCTGCATCACTTCCGGCAAACCTAAACCGATAATACTCTTTGCGGCTTCATCAGTCAGAGTTAACTTATGCTCTTCTGCCGCATGCTGTAAACTTGCAACAATCTGACCAACAGAATTATATAAAGTACCATCCCAGTCAAAAATCACTAATTCGGTTTTCAGACTCATTTTGCTACTCTCAAAGCCTCTAATAACTGGGTCATGTCTTCTGGCAACGGAGCTTCAATCGTTGGATAACCCGGAATATCCAAACGCATGGCATGTAAACACAAACGGCGTGCTTCAGGTCCCGTATATGCAGTGTTATGCCCATATTTATCATCGCCCACCAACGGATGTCCAATACTTAAACCATGTACACGAATTTGATGGGTACGGCCTGATAAAGGAGATGCATGAACTAAAGTGGCATTTTTAAAGCGCTCTGCAACCACCCATTCGGTTTTACTTGGCTTACCTTCTTTAGATACACGTACACGACGTTCGCCATTGGCTAACTCATAACGAAATAAAGGCGCATCAATGAGCTGTTTATCAAGACTCACCTGACCTTTTACAATCGCTGCATAGGTCTTACGAATTTTGTGTTCACGCAACATATCTTGTAGCAGTTTTAAAGTGCTACGCTTCTTACTAATCATAACTAGGCCAGAAGTATCGCGGTCAATACGGTGAATCAGTTCTAAATATTTTTTACCTGTTGCCGCACGTAGTGCCTCAATCAAACCATAAGCCACGCCACTACCGCCATGTACAGCAATACCTGATGGTTTATTTACAACTAATAGTCCTTCATCTTCATAGACCACACGGCTTAATAAACCTTGAGCCACACTGTCGCTTACAGGAACAGCAGTTTCATCTTTTTGTTCATAGCGAATAGGCGCAACACGAATCTGGTCCCCAATTGCAAGTTTGGTCTCGGCTTTAATACGTTTTTTATTCACGCGAACCTGACCTTCACGAATCAAACGATAAATTCGACTCTTTGGCACACCCTTTAAACGTGAAAACAGGAAATTATCGATTCGTTGTCCTGCTTGATGCTCATCCACCTCAAACCAAGTGACACTTTGCCATTGCTGTGTAGAATTCATACTAATATTTAAACCTGAAATTTTACGAAATTTGATTAATAAATGACCGATTAGCTTAGTTTTTTCACAAGAAATCTAAGCTTAGCCCATAGGCAGATGCTGCAAGGTTTGATATAGTCAGCGCACGGATACCACCGTAAGTGAACATCTAAAGGGAAATTTCCCTGATTGAAACCTCAATCAAAATGATGCTTTCATCACCAGCTCGGACAGGTCCTAAAGAATTATGCCGACGCCGA
Source organism: Acinetobacter sp. EKM10A (assembly GCF_011075215.1). Lineage (NCBI taxonomy): Bacteria > Pseudomonadati > Pseudomonadota > Gammaproteobacteria > Moraxellales > Moraxellaceae > Acinetobacter > Acinetobacter sp. EKM10A. Next base: position 247,562 of record NZ_JAALLK010000003.1, read on the forward strand.
AGGCTTATTATATCGGCAAAATGACAAACTGTTGCGTTTAATTCAGTTTGTTCAAAAAAATATGTTACCAACTCTAGTTGGTTATGGAACGTAAACTGATACACATCAGACAAATCGCTCCTTAATGTTGCCTTCAGGCTAAAGCGTTGATGCATTGGAACTGCCGAAAGCACCGATACGATGAGCATTCCGTATCAAACTTCCAATAAAGAAGTCACTTCGCGCCCAATGACAGTGAAAGTCATTAACCAATGCACCGCTCACCCGCCAGTGAAGCAAAAAGGAATTCCGATTTAAAGGTTGAAGCAGTATTGCCTACATCACAGACGAGAATCGAAGCTAAGGCTAAATGTAGCCGGTAACAGATGACTCAGACCACAAGTATTTTGAGATCTGGGAAATGATCCGTCATGTTCGATGTTCGTTCAGAACCTTTAAGTTTGTTTGGTTTGTTTGTGTGAGTCACTATTAGGTGTCACACCCATGAAACGTATGTTGATTAATGCAACTCATGCCGAAGAAGTTCGCGTTGCACTTATCACTGGTAATCGTCTTTACGATTTTGATTTAGAGAATCGTACCCGAGAACAGAAAAAATCCAATATCTATAAAGGCCATGTCACCCGCGTAGAACCATCTTTAGAAGCTGTTTTTGTTGAATATGGCGCAGGTCGTCAAGGCTTCTTGTCTATGCGTGAAATTGCGAACAGCTATTTTCAGGCAGACCCACGTCAAACTTCAAACATTCGTGAACTTATTACTGAAGGCACAGAGCTTTTAGTTCAGGTTGAAAAAGAAGAACGTGGTAATAAAGGTGCAGCTCTTTCTACGTTTATTTCCCTTGCAGGCCGTTATTTAGTTCTTATGCCAAATAACCCGAAAGGTGGTGGCATTAGCCGTCAAATTTCAGGTTCAGTACGTGAAGAATTAAAAGAAATTTTAGCTTCTTTAAATGTACCTCGTGGTATGAGCGTTATTGTTCGTACTGCTGGTATTGGGCGTACTCAAGAAGAATTACAGCTCGATTTACAACACTTGCTTGACCTGTGGGCACAAATTCAAGGTACAGCGAGCTCAGGCCCTTCTCCGATGCTTGTTCATCAAGAAGCGGGGGTAGTAACACGTGCAATTCGTGATTACTTACGTGATGACGTTGCTGAAATCTTAATTGATAGCGAACAAGCTTATAACGAAGCATATAACTTTGTTAAAGCAGTGATGCCTCGTCAATTAGACAAATTAAAAACTTATACTTTAAACGAGCCATTGTTTGCTCATTTTGGTATTGAAAGCCAAATTCAAACTGCTTATGAACGTGAAGTAAAACTTCCTTCGGGCGGTTCAATTGTGATTGACCAGACCGAAGCTTTAGTTTCAATCGATATTAACTCTGCGAAATCAACTCGCGGTCATGATGTTGAAGAAACTGCACTGAACACCAACCTTGAAGCAGCAGAAGAAATTGCTCGCCAGCTTCGTTTACGTGACATTGGCGGTTTAGTAGTTATCGACTTTATCGATATGACTAAAGAACGCAATCAACGTATGGTTGAAGCAAAACTTCGTGAAGCAACACAAAGCGATCGTGCCCGTATCCAGTTCGGTCAATTGTCTCGTTTTGGCTTAATGGAAATGAGCCGTCAACGCTTACGCCCATCGCTTGAAGAAGCAACAGGTTATGTATGCCCTCGCTGTCATGGTACAGGCATGGTTCGTGACTTACGTTCGCTTTCTCTTTCAATTATGCGTAAAGTTGAAGAGATTGCACTTCGTGAACGTCATGGTGAAGTTCAGGTTGAAGTTCCAGTTGAAATCGCAGCCTTCTTGCTTAATGAAAAACGCCATAGTCTGGTGTATTTAGAGCAAACTTCTGGTGTACGTGTGACTGTATTGCCACACCCGCACTTAGAAACTCCACATTACGAAATTGCATATAACCCAGATGGCTTTGCTCCATCTAGCTATGAACGTACAGAAGCAACCCGTTCTAGCGAGAAAGAGTTAGGTTATGAGTCTTCTGAATGGCATTTAGAAGAAGCAGATCATGGCCATGCTCATGTAACTGCTACAGCTTCAACTCATGCTGCGGCTCAGAAAAAAGCAAATCATGCAACTCAACCTGTAGCACAACCTTCTGCTCAAAAAGCAGCAAGCCCTTGTGCATGGTTAGAAAACCTGTTTGTTCAAAAACAAGCGCAAACAGTTGACCAATCTCGTTCAGCACAAAATGCTGCTGCTGCGATTGAGCAAATGGTGAATACAGGCGCAGTAAGCCGCGGACAGTTCGGTCAATTAGCCGTACCTGCTGTTGCAGAAGTTGCGCCAGTTCAATCAAATAACGCTTATATTTCACAGTCACCTGTGAAACAAGACGTTCGCGAACATGTTGAAAAAGATGATAAATCTCAGCAACAACGTCAGAACAACAAAAAGCGTAAACATAAAGAACAACGTGAACAACATCACCAATCACATGAACAGCAACATCAAGTTCATGAAGAAGTGGTTCAATTGTCACGCCAAGAACAACGTGAGTTAAAACGTCAGCAAAAACGTCAACAGCAGCAAGATCAGCAACATCAAAATAATGATGTACAACACACTGAAAATGCTGTGCCACGTCGTGACCGTAATAATCAACAACGTCCAAACCGTCCAAATCGCCACCGCGATCCAAGTGTATTAAATGAAAATCAAAATACACCGGTTGTTGTTGATGAAAAACAAATTAAGGTTGATGTGATTGATGCACCTAAGCATGATGTCATGAACACTGCTTTAATCATCAATGTTGATCAAGGTCAAAGTGAGATTGTTGCACTTACACCTGAGCGTCGTCACGTTGAGCGAGTTGAAACGACTTCTACTGAAGTTGCTCAAGAGCCAACTCCAGCTCCTGTTGTAGCCGAGAAAGCTGCTGTAGTTGAAACCAAAGAAGAAGCTCAGCCAAGCCAAGAAGCTGCTCAGCCACAAATCAAACGTGCTAGCAATGACCCTCGTATGCGTCGTCGTCAGCAACGTGAGGCTAAACACGCTAAGGCAGCTGCGCCATCTATTGCGCCATCGCAAATTCCAACTTTGGCACAACACACAATCGGTAGTTTAATCCGTCATGTGTATGGTGAAGATTGCACCGTATTGATTGAACAATTTGGTCTAGTCCCAACGTTTAATCGTGCTTTGCAGAAATTTGCAGAACAGTACGCAAGTACGTTAGTGGTTGAAGTTTCTGCTGAAACAGAAGAGAAAAAGCCGGTAACTCGTGATGCAGAACTTCCAAGCCACAAACCGGCTGAAGAAGCAGAACCTGCACCAGTACTTCCGCTTACTCCGCCGCAAGCACCAGCTCCACGTGTTGCAAATGACCCGCGTGAGCGCCGTCGTTTAGCAAAACTTGCTGCGGAACAAGCATTTGAGCAAGTAAAACAACAACATTCTGCTCAAGAAGGAGTTGCTACTCCTGCTCCTATAGCAGAAGAAACCGTTGCTGCTCCAACTGCTGAAACACAAGCAACAGTTGAACCAGCACAGCAACCGCTTGAACTTAATCAGTCAACTGAAGTCGTACAACCTGAAGCTGCTCCTGCAGAGGAAAAAGCTACAGAAGAAACAGTAGCTGAAGCTCCTGCGGCAAAGGAACCTGCGCCATCAAAAGCAGCAAGCAAAGCGAAAGCAGCGGCTGAAGAAACAGTAGCTCCGACTGAAGCAACGACTGATGCCGAATCAGAAGACGTTAAGGCAGATAAGGACAAACCGAGTCGCCCTCGTCGCCCTCGTGGCCGTCCGCCAAAAAAAGCTAATCCTGTAGCTGAGTAAGCCATTTGCTCAATTGCAGCTAATTTAAACAAACCTAGTCATTTCGATGACTAGGTTTTTTTTGTTATTTTTAGCCAATTAGGTTGATTGCACTAGAAGAAAAGTTTTAAAAGCATGGTGAACCATGAAAACTATTGGACTTTTTGCCCACACAACCTTTTTTGGATTGATCGAAAAATAAATAGGATTGATATGAGCCAGACAACACAGACCGATATCATTACGCTTGGTGATGTTGCCACAAGACTTCCTAGCTTCATTCCCAAAGTACCCCATATCCTAAATGGTCTTAAACAGGCTTATTTAAGAACATCAAATACTCCAACAGGTTTGGGTATTGCTTTTGAAAAAGCTGTTAAAAGAAATCCGAAAGGCACGGCATTATTATTTGAAGATCAAAGTTATTCTTATGAAGCTTTAAATGAATGGGCAAACCAGATTTCCCATTACTATCTTTCTCTCGGAGCGCGTAAAGGGGACGTCATTGCTGTAATGATTGAAAATCGCTCTGAGCTGATTGCAACAATTGTTGGTTTAGCCAAAATTGGTGTGACAATTGCACTTGTAAATACATCTCAAGTCGGTAAGGTTCTCGCTCATAGCATCAATCTTGTAAAACCTATTGCCGTTATTGCTGGTGAAGAAGTCCGAGCTGCTATTGATGAAATTCGCCAAGACTTAAATGTACCTAAAGACCGCTTTCACTGGTTCGCAGATCAGGCAACACGTCAAAACTCGGGTACAGCGCCTGAAGGCTATGTCAATCTTGCGGACCAAATTGATCAATTTCCAAAATTCAATCCGTCTACTACCCGCTCTGTCACTGGTAACGATGGTCTGTTCTATATCTACACATCAGGTACAACAGGTTTACCAAAGGCGGTTATTTTCAAACACAGTCGCTGGACATTAGCGTATGGCACCTATGGACATATCTTAAACTTAGGACCAGATGACGTCATGTACGTGACCTTACCGCTTTACCATGCAACAGGCGTGGTGGTTTGCTGGTGTGGCGTTATCGCAGGCAGTGCAACACTTGCGATTCGACGTAAATATTCGACTAGCGCATTCTGGAAAGATGTTCAAAAATTTAATGCGTCTGCCATTGGTTATGTTGGTGAACTTTGCCGCTACTTGATGGATGCTCCTGTCACCGAGCTTGACCGCAACCATCGTGTAACCAAAATGATTGGTAATGGTATGCGCCCAAATATCTGGGACAAGTTCAAACAACGCTTTGGTGTTAAAGAAGTACTTGAGCTTTATGCATCGAGTGAAGGCAATGTTGGATTTAGTAATATTTTCAACTTTGACAATACGGTTGGCTTCTCTCCTACTCCATATGCCATTATCCAGTTCGATAAAGAGAAAAACGAGCCAATACGCGATAAAAATGGCTGGTGCCAGAAAGTAAAAGCAGGTGAAGTTGGCCTACTCATAGGGAAAATTACCAGCCGCTCGCCATTTGATGGTTACACCGACCCTGAAAAGAACAAGTCTGTGATCTGGAAAGATGTCTTCAAGAAAGGCGATTCTTATTTCAACACAGGTGATTTGGTCCGTGACATCGGCTTCCGTCATGCACAGTTTGTTGACCGTCTAGGCGATACTTTCCGATGGAAAGGTGAAAACGTATCAACGACTGAAGTTGAAAACATGGTATGCGAATACGACAAAATTGCCGAAGCTGTCGTTTATGGGGTAGAAATTCCAAATACCAATGGCCGTGCCGGTATGGCAGCGATCACTCTCGCAGATGGTGAAGAGCTAAATGATGCTGATTTAACCGAAATGGTGACCGTATTTAAGAAATGTTTACCCACCTATGCAGTACCTGTATTTTTACGTGTACAAAAAAAGGTCGAAACAACAGGTACATTTAAATATCAGAAGAATAAACTGAAGGAAGAAGCGTTTAATCCAAGCAAAACTTCTGAACGTTTACTCGCTTTATTACCTGGTGCAAGCAGTTATTGTGATATCACAACTGAAATTTTTGACAATATTCAGGCGTATAAATACCGTTTTTAGTTTATTTTTTAGCTAAACAAGAGGAAATCGTGCTTTTTATAAGCAATCATGCAAATGTTTTTAAATTTCCTCTTGTGTTAGTTGAATAACTTGCTAAAATACGCGACATCAAAACGATACAGTGTTTAGAAGTGTTACTTCTCTCTGAGTCAGTTCGAGTTTGAATGCTAAAGAAAATTATAGATTTTCTCCTGCATTCAAGTAAAACAAGGTTTTACTTAATTCTCGCTCAGGGTCGTTAGCTCAGTTGGTAGAGCAGCGGACTTTTAATCCGTTGGTCCCGCGTTCGAGTCGCGGACGACCCACCACTTATTAGTTTTGAACCTATTTGGGTCGTTAGCTCAGTTGGTAGAGCAGCGGACTTTTAATCCGTTGGTCCCGCGTTCGAGTCGCGGACGACCCACCAAATTCTAAAAAGCCTCTCAGTTCGAGAGGCTTTTTTTATTGTTATCCTATTTTCTTTTTATGACTAAAAGATGACGATACATTTGCGATTTAAAACTTCCCCCACCCAATTCATAAAAACTTCTAGTCGCTTTGGAATATAACTCCTGTTGGGATACAAAATATTAAGTGGAAGCGATGGTGCACTGTAAGCACTCAGCACCTCAACTAAAATCCCCTGTTCAATTTTATCCTGAACATCATAATAAGGAAGTTGAATAATTCCCAAACCTGCACAAGCAGCGGCGATATAGGCCTCGGTATTGTTCACGCTTAAAGCACTATCCATCATCACAGTTCCACCTTGATATATAAATTCTCCCTGCTTTTCTCCTACAGCTCCTGCGTAATTAATTAATTTATGCTGTTCAAGATCATTTAACTGCTCAGGAATACCATAATCTTGTAAATATTGCGGGCTGGCACAATTCACCATCACCAAATGACCAATAAATCTTGCAATTAAACTACTGTTATCTAGCTCTCCTACCCGAACAACACAGTCAATTCCCTTTTCAATTAAGTCAGTCAGATCATCAGAACTATTGAGCTGTAAATGAATATCCGGATAACGATGATAAAAATCAGGCAGCTCAGGAATAATCACTTGATGCACAATCCGGCTAGGCATCGAAATTTTTAATGTGCCCCGGTAATGCTGTTTTTGTGTCTGGATCAACTGTTCTAATTGTTCATAATCAAACAACAGGTTTTGGCATTCTGGCAATATTCGTTGGCCATCTTGAGTAAGACTGACTTTACGGGTAGTACGATGAAATAAGCGTACTCCATAGTGAGTTTCTAACTGTTGAATGGCACTCGTCACTGTCGAGCGAGGTAGATCAAGCTGATTTGCTACTTCACTAAAGCTTTGTCGTTTAGCGACTTCTGTAAAAATATAAAATTGCTGCAACCGATCCATTTTAATTGTTCGTATTTTCTGAATAGTTAAACCAAACTAGCATAATTGATCACAAATTACTGCCAATCTAGACTTAAAAACGCTAAAACAATTCATCATAGGAACAATCATCATGACAACTCATAGCCTCAAAGATAAAGTTGTATTGATTACTGGCGGTGCTAAAAACCTAGGCGGACTCATTAGTCGTAAATTTGCAGAACAGGGTGCAAAACTCGCAATTCATTATAATAGTTCGGAAACTCAGGCAGATGCCGAGCAAACACTCGCATACGTAAAAGCCTTGGGTGCAGATGCAATTCTAATTCAGGCAGATCTAACAGATATCGATAACATCGAGAAGCTATTCTTAGACACTAAGCAGCATTTTGGTGGTATCGATATTGCGATTAATACCGTCGGAAAAGTCCTTAAAAAACCGTTTTTAGAAACCACCGAACAAGAGTTTGATAGCATGAGTGATATCAACTCAAAAATTGCCTATTTCTTTATTCAATCGGCAGGTCGACATTTAAATAACGGCGGAAAAATCTGTTCAATCGTAACTTCTCTTCTTGCTGCTTACACAGGGTTCTATTCAACCTATGAAGGTTTAAAAGCACCTGTTGAGCATTACACCCGCGCTGCATCGAAAGAATTTGGAGATCGCCAAATTTCTGTGACTGCTGTTGCACCGGGACCAATGGACACACCATTCTTTTATGGTCAAGAGTCTGCCGAAGCAGTCGCTTACCATAAATCAGCTTCAGCTTTAGGTGGGCTTACTAAAATTGAAGATATTGAACCTCTAGTTCGCTTCTTAGTCACCGACGGCTGGTGGATTACAGGTCAGACGATTTTCGCAAATGGTGGTTATACCACCCGCTAAAATTACAAAAGCCGCATCTCATCGTGCGGCTTTTTCTTTATAATGCTTTGATTATAAGAACTCTTCGAGTACCGAGTTTAAGAAAATATGCCCCTGCTCTGTACAAGCCAAACGATCGCTATCCTCTACCAATAACTCTCTGGAACGCAATGAAGTAAGTACATCATTTAAATCATCTAAACTTAAGCCTGTACGCTGTTCATATAACTCAGCTTTTACCCCATCATTTAAACGTAAAGCATTCATCATAAACTCAAAAGGTAGTTCATCTGCTTCAATCTTTTTCATTTGCAAATGTTCGGCTGGAGCTTTCGCCAAATAGTCTTTCGGTAACCGAGTCTTTTGGAAACGATATACACCATCCGGTCGGGTTACTTTGCCGTGTGCTCCTGCACCAATCGCAAGGTAATCACCAAACTGCCAATAATTTAAATTATGAGCTGAAGGCTGCTCTTTACGCCAAGCTGACACTTCATAATTGATAAAGCCATTTGCTTTTAGATAGGCTTCACCTTGCTCTTGAATATCTTCTAACACCTCATCTTGAGGTAAAACAGGCTGTGTTCGGAAAAACACAGTATTTGGCTCAATGGTCAGTTGATACCAACTGATATGTGTCGCACCATGCTCTACAGCCGTCTTTAAATCATAAAGTGCTTGCTCTAGTGTTTGTTCTGGCAAGCCATGCATCAAATCGACATTAACTCGCTTAAAGCCTGCTCGTCTTGCTTGCTCAATTGCATCCATGGCATTGTTGGCTGAATGAATACGCCCAAGTTTTTGCAAGTGATCGGTATTAAAAGTCTGTACACCAATCGATAAACGGTTAATTCCTGCTTCTAAATAGCCTGCAAACGGGTCATGCTCTAGTGTTCCCGGATTAGCTTCTAAAGTAATTTCGCAGTCATCTTCAAAGTTAAACAGCGATTTAAGCTGTTCAAATAGCCATACATAGCCTTTGGCAGAAATAAGTGAAGGTGTTCCACCACCAATAAATACACTGTGAATTGAACGTCCTTGTGCCATCTCGACTTGAGTTTCAAAGTCGGCCACCAATGCTTTTAAATAAGTTTGCTCGAGTTCTGCCGAAAGCGCACCATCAGGCACCGCATGTGAGTTAAAGTCGCAATAGGGACATTTACGCACGCACCAAGGCATGTGGATATATAAAGATAAAGGAACAGAAGCAGGATTTAATACGGCCAAGGAACAGGGTCCAATTTACACAATATTTCTATTTTAACATGACTGCATCAATGGGCTTATGAAAACATACCTTAATTGCTTTAGACTGTTTTTAAACATACTTAAATATTGATAAAAATGATGAAATTCTCTAGTCAACTTTTCCTGATCTTACCCTTAGCTATGGGAATCGGTGTTGCCATGGCTTTTCAGACTGCAATTAATGCTCAGCTTCGTGAGCAATTACACTCACCATTGCAAGCAGCATTGTTATCATTTTTCATAGGTACTATCGTCTTAGCCATTATGGTGTTCTTCCAAAGTGCCGAGAAACCGAGTTTAAGTGAAATATCCAATATTCCATGGCTTCTCTGGACCGGAGGATTCCTTGGGGTTTATGCAATTAGCATGAGCATTTATACTGCACCTAAGCTTGGTTTTTTAACCTTTACAGGGTTAGTCGTTTTTGGGCAATTGGTCATTTCTATGTTACTTGACCATTTTGGCTGGTTAGGTACCGAAAAGACACCTGTTACATGGCAACGGTTTCTAGGTGGAGTGGTCATCTTTGTTGGTGTATTACTTACCTTGCAACGCTAGTTTCATTTTTATATTTATAAAGAGTACCTTTTGTGTCGAATGTCACGTCGTTTCGGTCTGAATTAAAACAACTCTTCCATTTAATGTTACCTATTTTAATTACGCAGTTTGCTCAAGCAGGGCTCGGGTTAATTGATACCATTATGGCTGGGCATTTATCTGCCGCAGACTTAGCCGCTATTGCGGTAGGTGTAGGCTTATGGATTCCAGTCATGCTCTTGTTCAGTGGCATCATGATTGCAACCACACCATTAGTGGCTGAAGCAAAAGGCGCTAGAAATACAGAACAAATTCCAGTGATTGTCCGCCAATCATTATGGGTTGCAGTAATTCTAGGGGTATTGGCAATGCTCATTTTGCAGCTTATGCCATTTTTCTTACATGTGTTTGGCGTACCAGAAAGTTTACAGCCTAAAGCCAGTTTATTCTTACATGCAATTGGTTTGGGTATGCCCGCTGTAACCATGTATGCAGCGCTCCGAGGCTATTCCGAAGCATTAGGCCATCCCCGCCCTGTCACGGTCATTAGCTTACTAGCCTTAGTGGTTTTAATCCCGCTTAACATGATTTTTATGTATGGCTTAGGACCAATACCTGCTTTGGGTAGCGCAGGCTGTGGTTTTGCAACATCCATTTTACAGTGGCTGATGCTCATTACGTTAGCAGGCTATATTTATAAGGCTTCAGCTTATCGAAACACATCTATTTTTAGCAGATTCGATAAAATTAACCTGACTTGGGTTAAAAGAATTTTACAGCTTGGTCTGCCAATTGGTTTAGCTGTGTTTTTTGAAGTGAGTATTTTTAGTACAGGGGCATTGGTCCTTAGCCCTCTAGGGGAAGTCTTTATTGCCGCACACCAAGTAGCAATTTCAGTCACTTCGGTACTGTTTATGATTCCACTTTCTCTTGCCATTGCTTTAACCATTCGCGTGGGAACATATTATGGTGAAAAGAACTGGGCTTCCATGTACCAAGTACAAAAAATTGGTCTAAGCACAGCAGTATTTTTTGCTCTATTGACCATGTCTTTTATTGCTCTAGGCCGTGAACAAATTGTCTCGGTTTATACTCAAGATATAAATGTTGTGCCGGTTGCCATGTATTTGCTCTGGTTTGCAATGGCATATCAATTAATGGATGCCCTACAAGTCAGCGCTGCCGGCTGTTTAAGAGGTATGCAAGATACTCAGGCACCGATGTGGATCACCTTAATGGCGTATTGGGTAATTGCTTTTCCAATCGGTCTTTATTTAGCGCGTTATACCGATTGGGGCGTAGCTGGTGTGTGGTTAGGTTTAATTATTGGTTTAAGTATTGCCTGTGTTTTATTGCTCTCACGACTCTATTTAAATACCAAACGTTTAAGTCAAACCTAATAAAAAAGCCGATGAAACATCGGCTTTTTTTATTTTATGCAGTCTTTGCCCGTGGGCTTGCTCCAATTTGCCAGACAAATGGTAAATCCGTACGGTTTACTTCCCAATCTCCAATTACTTTTTCTTTGTAAATAAGCGGATTATGTGAAGCCACAGTCCGAGCATTACGCCAGAAACGGTCAAGTTGTTTCACTTGGCTACTCGCCGATGCCCCTAAAGCATTAAATAGCTGGCTTGTTAAATCGAGTACTAGATTAGAAATCACCACCTGCCCTTGTGCCGACTCAAGCTCGGCATCTACATTAAACTGATGCTCTTTCACTTCGGATTCGGCAAAATGACTTTCATAGGCTTTTTGCAGTGCCTCAGCGGTTTTTAAGGTAATTGCTTCACTTGCATATGCTTGAGCTGAGGCTTTGCCGACCACTTGTAAAACTTGTGGGTCGTGACGAACCAAGTCACCATTACCATGACTAAAAATACGTTTACGTTCACGAATTTCCTGACTAAATGTCTCAACCGCGGCACGCGCAATACCCGTTAAAGTTGCAAGATGCACCACCTGATAAAAAGCGGTCTGATATTTAAAACGTTGGTCAAATGGAATAAGGTGTGAAGCTGGCAAATGAACCTGATGTACTTTTAAAGTACCACTGCCCGTTGTCTTTTGACCAAAACCATCCCAGTCATCAATCACGCTCACCCCTGTTTCATGGCGGTAAATAGCAGCAATCACATGACGGTCATTTACTTCATCGTAAGCAAATAAATCAATCCAGTCTGCAAAAATACTTCCTGTTGAATAGTACTTTTCACCATTTACTACTAAGTTACCCGAAGCGTCTTTGGTGACACGTGTAACAACATCGCCAATCTGTACGTTTCCAACTTCTGTCCACGCATTCCCGACTAAATCACCTTGTACAAAGCGCTGAAACCAGACTTCCTGAGAATGCTCTTTATGAGCAACCAAGCGGTCTTCAACAAATGCAAAATGACCTCGTAAAGCTTGCACAATATTGGAGTCAGCTTCTGCTAACTCTGCCAAAAGCTGGAACAGTTGAGGTAATGAAACCCCATCTCCACCATATTTACGGGGTATTCGTACAGCGCCCAACTTGGCTTCTTTTAACCACTGAATCGGCTCAAAAGGCAAGATTCGCTCTTTTTCCCGTTGAATTGCACCTTGTGCAATTTTTTCAAAAATGGGACGAAATCTGTTTGCAACCTTTTCGTAATCAGCACCGACCGACAGTTCTTCTAATTCAATTTGAGCTGTTGTCATCGTTATTCTCCTAATTTTGTTTTTTCTTTCAATTTAGCTCCATGCATGACGAGGTGGCTGAACTCCATTGAGATAATAGTTACCAACAATGTGATATTTCCAACGCACGGGGTCATGCAAAGTGTGGGTACGGGCATTGCGCCAATGACGGTCAAGGTTGAGTTCAGATAAAGTAGAACGCGTACCCGATAACTCAAAAAGTTTATTGGCTGCCAAAATAGCAATTTCTGTGGTGAGTACTTTTGCCTCGGCAACCAATAGAGTGGCTTGGTTTACATGTTCTTCGGTGGTGTTGGCAATGGCCTGATCAATTGCATCTCCAGCCAAATCCAATACCGCTTCTGCTGCACGCAGTTTGATTTTTAGGTCACCAATATTTGCAATGGTGTAAGGGTCATCACTGGCTTTTTCCAGACCTGAATCAATCCATGCACGGCTATGGTTTTTGACATATTGAATCGTTTCTTCAATTGCACCACGTGCAATACCGGCATCGACCGCAGCCTGAATAAACTGAGAAATAGCACCTGCTGGTGTAGGGCGCTCAAATGCTTGGTAAATCGGAACTAAATATTCTTCACGTACTGGCACCTGATTCAGCTCTACCGTGCCGCTAGCCGTGGTACGTTGTCCAAAACCAGACCAATCATTAATAATATTGACCCCAGATGTTTCACGTGGCACAAGTGCAGCATAAGGTTGCCCTAGTTCATTTACAGCAACAATTGGAATCCAATGTGCGAGCAAGGCACCCGTTGCAAAGAATTTCTTGCCGTTAATTTCATAACCGTGCTCGGTCTTTCTTAATGTGGTAGTGAGGTCTGCTACTGTCTTACTGTGTTTTTCGGAAAATGCATTCCCAAAACGAATTCCTCTTAACACCAAGTTAAAGAAGAACTGTTGCTGTTCAGGTTTCGCATCTAGTCTTAAATGTTCAATAAAAGCCAAGTGGTTTTGAGGCAACTGAGCAAGAGAAGGGTCAACACTCGCAATTGTTTTGATCACTTCCGCTAAAGTTCGGTACTTGACTTGCGCCCCACCAAATTGCTTAGGTACTGTAATGGCCCACAAGCCACTTTGTGAGAACTGTTGAATTTCATTTAAGGGTAAACGGCGCTCTCTATCTCGATCTGATGCTTCTTGGGCAAATTCTTGAGCAAGTTGCTTGGCAATCTCTATTGCCTCTTCATCAGAACGAATAATATGTGCGTCTTTCGACTGCTCGAATACAGATAAAGGAACCGCTTGAGAGCGCCCATAGGACGAATTTAGACTGGTCATAAGTTTTATTGTCTCTATTTCTTATTTAACATGCCCTTCACCTTAGCACTAAAAAAACAGCGACTTTATAGATATTAAAGCTTTGTTTATGAAATGAATTTTCAAAAGCTTTTCATATTTTTTACTATAAAAATAACATTTTGTTTTTCGAAAATTTTCTTACAGGAGATAAACAATTTCTTATAGGCTTTTTAAGTTTTGTCACCTATGATCAAACCTAGGCAATATTATGTTGTAGTCAATGAGGTATCGAAGATATGGCAAAGAATGCAAGTTCACCTGGCAAACGATTTATGAAACTTGCAGGAATGACCGCGAGCATTGCAACAAAAACCGTTTCTAACTCGATTCGAAACCTGACTGCGGATGAAGAACAGAAACTGGCTGCAAAAACCAAGTTATTTCAAGATATCGGACTTCAAATTGCAGATACCTTGGGAGAAATGAAAGGTGCGGTCATGAAGGTCGGACAAATTGCATCGCAATATAAAGATATCTTCCCACCCGAAGTCGCCAAAGCGATATCAAAACTACAACGCCAAGCTCCAGCTATGCCTTTTGCAGCGATTCAGCAACAAGTTGAACGTGAGCTTGGCAAACCACTGAATGTTGCCTTTAAATCTTTTGAACAAGAACCTTTTGCTGCTGCATCGATTGGGCAAGTTCATAAAGCTGTTCTGCCAAGTGGCGAACAAGTTGTGGTTAAAGTTCAATATCCCGGTGTTGATGAAGCCTGTGAAAGTGACTTAAAACAAGTACGTTTAGCCCTTCGCTTAATGGGTGTACTTAAAATTGATAAAAAGCTACAAGATCAGCTTTTTGCAGAGATTCAAGATAGTCTATCAGCAGAACTTAACTATGAAATCGAAGCTCAAAATCTTGAGGTCTTTAAAACTTTTCATAGTAAATTAGACGACAAAATTATTATCCCGACTGTTTATAAAGATTACTCTTCAAGACGTATTTTAACCTTAAGCCTTGAACAAGGTGACAGTATTGAAACTGCTAGTTCTTGGCCTATCGAAATTCGAAACACAATTGGCCGTCGTCTAATCCGCGCTTTAGGTCAAGAAATGTTCTTTTTAAAACGTTTCCACTGTGACCCTCATCCAGGTAACTTTGCCTTCCGCCAAGATGGCAGTGTGATTATTTATGACTATGGCAGTGTTAAAACACTTTCCAATGAAATTGTGTATAGTTTCAAACGACTGGTGAATGCAGCTCGCCATGAAGATATCGACTTAATTGAAACAGAATTACTCGAACTACATTCACTAGCAGAAAAAGGTAAATTCCCGAGTGACCTTTATAAGCTCTGGATTGAAGTGTTGTTGCGTCCACTTACCACAACCTATGATTTTGCAGAGAATTCATCCCATCATGATGGCATGTTACTCGTGAAAAAGTCTTTAAAATATTGGGATGTCTTTAAACCTTCACCAGATACATTAATGGTCAATAGAACCATTTCAGGACACTACTGGAACCTCATTCACTTAAAAGTGCATGACAATCTTAACGATCTATTTGAAGAGCTTGTACCACTTTCTAACTAACTTAATTTACTTATCAATGTAGCCTTTTTAGGGTTACATTGACTTATTGAGTGTTATGTTATAACATTTCTTTAATCAAAAATAATTTAGGACAATCTCTCATGCGTAAAGATATTCATCCTGCTTACCAACAAGTGTTATTTCATGACACCAATGCAGACGTATACTTCTTAATTGGTAGTACTATTCAGACTAAACAAACCAAAGAATATCAAGGACAAGTCTATCCTTATGTGACTCTTGATATTTCAAGTGCTTCACATCCTTTCTATACAGGTGAAGTACGTCAAGCAAGTAATGAAGGGCGTGTTGCAAGCTTTAACAAACGCTTCGCTCGCTTTAATCGTAAGAGTTAATCTTACGTTAAGTTTTAACCAATACACTTAAACCATTGGAAGCCTAAGACTCATCTCCTCCACTTAGGCTTCTTTTTTTATGTGCATTTTTCAATGATTTTCTAAGGTGTGTATAAAGTTAAACTTATCCACAATTTTCACAAGAACGCTTCTGATTTTTCTCAACAACTCATCATTTTTTATAGCTCTCAAGCTTTCAAAACATGTATTCAATGCTATGCTTAAGCCCCATTTGATAGGAAGTTTAAGATTATGGCACAAGAGTTACTTGCCCAATTACAAGCAGGCACAGCAAAATTTTCAGATGTTTTAGCTTATATTGAAGCACGCTACCAACATACTCCAACAGCTTTTCAAAATGGCGCACAGCATAACGCTGCAACTGAAAATCAAGGCAGTGCGAAAGTTTTCTCTTTTGCCAAGTTACAAGGTTTAGACCAAGCACAAACTTTAAGTTTATTTGCAGAGCACTACGCATCTGTATTAGCTACCCCAGAGGGAACTGACCACCAAAATATTCGTCAGTTTATGCAAAATGGTTGGGATGGTGTCAAGTTTGAAGGTCAGGCTTTAACTGAAAAGTAATTAAGAATTTGTGAATACACGAGGGAGTCTTACCGTTTATTCTCAAATGAAAGTAGCTAATTCTGTTACTTTGGTTTTGCCCAAAGTAACCAAAGGCATTTGTCATCAACAGAACCTGTTCCCTGTTTACACTTATCAACTATCTTGCAAAAACAAGATATAGCTGATTTCAGTCAGGCTGTTGATGACTTTAACGCGTATCAAATCCCAAAAATAAATCAGGAGTTTTTAATTCGTCATTTACTATCGTGACAAGCGGCATGGATGCCGCTGTTTTGCTGTGCTACATGGATGTAGCATCAGCGAAACAGAAGATTTTTGCTTACTTTTGATCTTTCAAAAGTAAGGTATGCCTATACAAATGCTCTTTGAGAATATCGTAAAACGGAGGCCGTGCCGTATATCTCGCTCCTTAAACATCCCAATAATCAGTTGCCCGCTACCCAATAATAAGTCGCCAACCCCAAACACGTAAAAATTAAAGACCCAATTAAATGAATAGAAATGGCCAACATTGCCATTCCCCACTTACCACTTTGCAATAAGGTGACGATCTCAATTGAGAAAGTTGAGAATGTAGTTAAAGCACCACAAAAACCAGTAATCACAAAAAGCTTATAGTTCGGACTCAAATCACTATGAGCAAAATAAGCCATCGCAAAACCAATAATAAAGCCACCGACTAAATTAACAGTAACAGTACCCAACGGAATTTGCGGATAAATCGGGTTAAGTTTTAAACCTAAAAACCAGCGCAACCACGCCCCAAGAACTGAACCTAAGGCAATTGAAAGTAAAGGATAATACATAGAACCACCCCTTTAGTGAGATGCTAAAAGAGCAAACAAAAATGATGGGAAACGAGACATGGCGCACTCCAAAAATAAGCAGAGTACGCAATAACCTACGTACCCAGCGCTATAAATACATGAGGGTAACGTAGGCATCATTAGCCAATACGGCGGTTTTTCAAGGGAGGAATGCCATCTCCCTGTTTTAAGTATATTAAATCATCTACAATTTGATTAAAACATACTTTTTAAATCATGGACGTTCATCATATTGCGGTAAATCGTCATGAATGCATTCCCACTCTGCCTTTGAAGCAGCAAAAATATGCATTGTCGGCTTTTGGTCTAATGGTGTATCTAGTGTCCCAATTCTTAAACGATACAGTTCAGGCTGAGCATCACGCGAGCTAATAAGCGGTGAACCACATTCGCTACAAAACCAACGGTACACACCATTCACAGCAAATTTTTTGATAAGGTCTTCACCTTGCGTAATTTTAAAATCTGCACTATTGATAGGAGCATTCGTTGCAAATGCTGTTCCATTGGATTTTCGGCAGCGTTGACAATGGCATTGGATAATATCTCCGATATCGCCTTTAATTTCATAGCGAATACCCTGACATAAACAACTTCCCTGATAGACTGGCGATGCTTGAGACATACGATTCCGGCTCCTATTATTATTGATCGCTCAAAAATAACACTTTTCACATATCAAACATAGCACCGAATTCGTTGTTATTTTTCTAAGAATGAATGCACACCTTCACCAGCTGCTCGTCCCGTAGCAAAGCATGCTGTCAGCAAATATCCTCCTGTAGGAGCATCCCAATCCAGCATTTCGCCACAGCAAAAAACACCTGAAGTTTGTTTCAGCTCTAAACTTTCAGTTAATGCATTTTGCTTAACACCACCAGCACAGCTAATCGCTTCTTCAATAGGCCTAAAGCCATCTAACTTAATTTGAAGTGTTTTCATTTTTTGCGCCATCGTCTCTGGTTGACTCCATAGTGCTTTATCAACCACTTCTCTAATTAAGTTAATTTTAGCTGTGTCTAAGCCTGCTTTACGCCAGATATTGGTGAGAGATTGTTTTTTGCTAGCCTGTAACTTTTTAACTAACTGTGTAAGCTCTACATCAGGCAATAAATCTAAAAATAGATTTAAGCTTTTTCCTTGTTTTTGTTGTTCTCGTAAGGCGCGTCCGAGTTTATAAATGACCCCACTTTCTAAACCGTAGTGAGTAATCACAATATCACCATGAGTAACTTGGCTGGGTTCAACCCACGCATTGATACGCTTTAAAGGCTCACCAAAACAGCTTTCCATAAAAGCTGACCAAGTATGCAATACCCCTGCATTACTTGCTTGAAAAGGTTCAATACTAGATTGATCCATCCATTGTTGCCAAGCACCATCACTGCCCAATTGAGACCAAGATACAGCCCCACAAGCCAACACGACTGCATCGTATTGTTGGGTAAAGGTTTCAGTATTCTGTTTATTTTGGTTTTCTAAAGTCAATGTTGTACCATGCAAATTAATACAACGATGACGATAAAAGAATTTAACCTGCTGTTCTGCTAAACGTTTTAACCAAGCGCGAAGTAAAGGAGCAGCTTTCATTTCGACAGGAAAAATACGACCGGAACTACCCACATACGAGTCTATTCCCAATCCTTTCATCCAGTTCTGAATCCAGACTGCATCCCATTTTTCAACCCACGGTTTGAGCCATTCTGCATGGTCATAACGTTCAATGAACTGGGGTAATGGTTCAGCATGCGAGATATTTAGCCCTGTTTTACCAGCCATCAGAAACTTACGCGCAGCCGAAGGTTTTTGCTCAAACACATCAATTTCATAAGCATACTGGCTCAGCACCTCCGCGGCCATTAAACCAGCCGGCCCCGCACCAATAATGGCAATCCGCTTATTCGACATGTATTTGCCCTTGTAACGGTGCAAACTCATCAAAACGAGTGTTATAACCTTCAGGCTTGGTCATAATGAGCTGCTGACAAAGCTCGCCACGCTCTAAATATTTAATTTCAAAATGAGTACGTGCAGAAGTTTGCGCAATTTTTTCTTTTTGGTAAGGCAGCTTCCACACATTTAATAACTGTTGTTCAGCTTCTTCAATATATTCAGGAATATTACTTGCCAAAGTAATCGTTCCACCTGTTTTCAGGCGTGATAACAGGAACTCAAAAAATGGCATGTTCAACCAGCGTTGTGCCGGATTATGCGGTTCAGGGTTCGGATAGAGAATAAAGAAATGTTCTACTTGAGCAGGATATAGAGCATGTACAACCCAAGGTAAAGCATCTGCATGTACAGGCACCAAGTTGTCTCGTGGTTCCAAACCATGCTGCTTTTGCATGGCCAAGAATTTTTCTCTAGTTCGTTCAATTGCATATAACGTGTGCTGAGGATTTTGCCTACTAAATAGCAAAGCATGTTTACCTTTGCCTGCTCCAATTTCTACACAAATCGGAGTATTTTCAATTGGGGTAAAATCGCGAGGC
Organism: Acinetobacter sp. EKM10A; assembly: GCF_011075215.1. Lineage (NCBI taxonomy): Bacteria > Pseudomonadati > Pseudomonadota > Gammaproteobacteria > Moraxellales > Moraxellaceae > Acinetobacter > Acinetobacter sp. EKM10A. The sequence continues at coordinate 267,195 of NZ_JAALLK010000003.1, forward strand.
GCTTGCATACGTTGTGCTTGAAATTGACGAATCTGCATAATCACATCAAACTAAATAAAAATCGGCACAAGTCTAACAAGTCACCTGACTTTTGCCTAATCTATTTCTCTTCACTTTGAGGTTACTGCTTTATGCCACGTACATTTCCCTGCCCACGCTGTGGTGAACCAAGTGTTTGGGAAGGTAATGAATTTCGTCCGTTTTGTTCTGAACGTTGCAAACTTATTGATTTAGGCGCTTGGGCAAACGATGAATATAGACTGCCTACCCAAGATGCTCCTCAGCAAGACAAGGGTAGTCAGCATGAAGATGATTATGAGGATTAACCCGCTTTACCTGCGACAAACGGGTTAAATTGTTTTTCATAGCCAATGGTACTCATTGGCCCATGTCCAGAAATAAACTGGGTTTCATCTGGTAAGCTAAAACACTCACGCTGAATTGATTCAATCAGTTGCTCATGATTACCACATGGAAAATCTGTTCTTCCAATTGAGCCTTTAAACAGGACATCGCCAGTCCAGAGTAAACCATGATTCTTGTTATAGAACATGACGTGACCTGGTGTATGTCCTGGTGCAAAACGCACTTCAAACTCATCTTCACCCAGTTTTAGCACTTCACCGCCTTCAAGCCATTGATCGACTTTTACAGGCTGTGGGATTGGAAAACCATAACGTGCCGAAACTTCCTGAATCATATCTAGCCAGAACTGATCTTCTTTATGCGGACCAACAACAGGAACACTCCACTCTTTTGCGAGTTCACCTACAGCCCCTGCGTGATCTAAATGCCCATGAGTAAGCCATAACGCTTTTACTTTTAAACCTAAGGCTTCTACTTCTTTTTTCAAAACAGCAGCATCGCCGCCTGCATCAATCAAAACTGCTTCTTTTGTTTCACTGTCCCAAACTAAAGAACAATTTTGAGCAAAAGCAGTAACTGGAACAATTTTGACTTGCAGCATAAAAACCTCTGGCTAAAACGCAATTAACGGTGGGCTAAGGTATGGGTAAGGGCATCAAGATTAGCCTGAACTAAACCTGCAAGCAAATCAATATGCGCTTGATCACTGTTTAAAGCAGGGATGTAAGCATAGCTACCACCACCAGCTTGCTGAAATAACTCAGCATTTTGAATAGCGAGCTCTTCAAGCGTTTCCAAGCAGTCAGCAGAAAAAGCTGGGCTTAAGACCTGAACAGACTTAACGCCCTGCTTCGCCCAATCTTGTAAAAGTTGATCAGTATAAGGTTTCACCCATTCTTGTTTGCCAAAACGTGATTGGAAACTAATTGCCCATTCATCATCTTTTAAATGTAAAGCTTCAGCGACTAACTTTGCGGTAATACGACAACGGTCTGCATAAGGGTCGCCTTTATCTGCATAAGGCTGTGGAATACCATGAAATGACATCAACAGCTTTTCAGGTTTGCCATGTTGCTCTTGGTAAGCTAGAACACTTTCTGCCAACGCCTGAATAAACATTGGATGTTGATAATAATCTTTAATAATGGTCAGACCCGGCAAATTTCGCTGAGTAGGAATCCACTTAGCAAATGCGTCGTATAACGGTGCTGTAGAAGTGGCTGAATATTGGGGAAATAAAGGCAGTAAAATGACATGCTCTTGTGGATGAGCCGACAATTTTTCTAAAACTGCATCAATACCCGGATTACCATAAGTCATAGCGGGCAACACAGTTAAATCAAACTGTTTATTTTCACGCTCTAAATAAGCCTGCACACGTTGAGTTTGCTCAAATACAATTTCACGCATTGGTGAGTCGGTAGACCATACCGAAGCATAGGCATGTGCTACTCTTTTTGGGCGAAAAGGCAAAACAAACAGATTTAAAATAATCCACCAAATGAATTTTGGAATTTCAATTACACGTGGATCAGATAAAAACTGCTTTAAAAAACGGCGCACCGCTGGGACGGTTGCCTCATCCGGTGTGCCTAAATTCGCTAAAATGACAGTAACTTTCGGTTTTTGTTCAAACGACATGTGTAAATGCCTTTCAATTCATCTTATGACACTAATGTAACAGCTTTCATGGTCATATCTAAATTGAATCGCTCTAAGCTTTTAATCGAGTACTCCGATGATTCCATTTATAACTGAGCAAGAGCTTTTGGGCTTTGGTCGTTACTTTCCATAAACTATGTTGTTGATCAATCTTGGTTGGAACAATCCAGCCTTGTGATTGCATTTGCTTTTTAATACGAAACAGGGCTTTATGATTAATTTGTGCACCTGCCACTGCATGTGCTCTAGGCAACTCTTGGCGAGCGTCTTCTAACCCGTCCTGATTTAAATACTCATTGAGGCAAGTCCCAAAGTTCTCTTCTGGCATGGCTGTCTCAAAATGTTTAGCCAAAATACTTAACAGTTGAGACCAAGTCATTTGTCTCTGGCGCTTAAGCTCTTTAAAGTTGCCATCTTGAAAAGCCTGAATTTGATATTCAAAAGCAAAAACATCTTGCGGTGCCACTTCATTTGCTTGAATTGATGACTCTGATAACTGTTGTTCTAATTGTAAAATTTTACTTTTTAATCGATTAATTTCATCTTCCAAATGATGCGCTTGGCGTGCAGGCACCCAACCTTGTCCCATATATTGTTCAACCATTAAAGGCATATTTAAACGGACAGCAAGTTCTAAATCACGTGGGCTTTTAAAATAAAAAATATGATTCGCTTCATGTAATAACTTTTTTCGGAATGCCAGAAATTTCTCTTTAAGCTGCGGATGAGTCTCTTGTAAATGCATATCATGACTTTCAGGTTGTTCATGCATAAAGACGACAATGGGCTTCGCCCGACTTAACGCATATTCATACTCTAAAGAAAAATAACTCGCCCCTGAAATTGATTGCTCCCCATACTGACTACCCAGCAGCAAAACAACATAATCCGATTCATCAATTTGCCGACGGGCAAGCGTTGTTGTTAGAGGATTTCTATATTCTAACCCCCAAGCAAAAAACCCCATATTGACTAAAGTTTGGGAAAGAACCATACGCTCAGGTTGCATCTCGCGACCTGAGGTTGAAATAAAAATCTGATAGCGTGTATCGAGCATAGCAATACCCTTATCGCCCCATAATCTTGATATGGCCTGAATCAGCCAAGATTATGAACCGCCCCAAATAAGAAAAATAAATATAAAAAACGCTTTCTTCTGAATGCCTACAACAGAGCTCAACTCAGATTGTGCAGCGTCCATGTCAATTCTTGTGGAATCATATTTTGTAAAACAGGTTGTAATGCATCTGCATTATTACCACTTACATAACATTCAATACGTGCAACATTCTGACGTATTTGGTCACATAATAACTCATTTTTTATTAAAATACGGGCTGTTTGTCGGGCAACTGCCAATCCCGAATCAACCAGTGTGAATTGGTTATCAAAAAGATGATGAATAGCTTCATTTAAAAAAGGATAGTGCGTACAACCAAGTACCAAATAGTCCGCGCCTTGCTCAACTGCAGGTTGTAAAACTTCTCTTAATGCATTTAAACAAACAGGGCTCATTTGCTGCCCTGCTTCTACACAAGGTACAAGCTCTAAACTCGTTAGAGTCATCACTTTAACACCCGCTGGAACAGCAAACTTTTCGACAACATCTTTAATGAGTTGTCCACGAAAAGTAGCTGGTGTTGCCAATACTGCAACCACTTTAGAACGAGTTTGTAATACGGCAGGTTTTAATGCCGGTACTAAGCCAACAATCGGGAAGTGTTCGCCATAATGTTCTCGTAAATGATCAAGGCTAAATGCGGAAGCCGTATTACAAGCTACGACTGCAATTTTACAGCCCTGACGATATAACCAGTCGACGGCACGAGCAGTCAGTTCCCTGATTTCTTCATCAGAGCGAGGACCATACGGAACATAGGCTGTATCTGCATAATATACAATACGTTCGTTTGGCAAATATTTGGCAATTTCTGCTGCAACCGACATACCTCCAATACCTGAATCAAAAATACCAATTGGGGCATCTGCTAATGCTTTAGGCATAGGTTCTAATTCAGTAAATAAAGGCTGTATGGCTGTCATGGCAGTACTAGAGAGTTTCGGAAAATTTCACTCTATAAAGCTTAAACCTCAAGTGCCTAATTGCAAGTGCAAATTACCACTTTTTAACTGCAAAATGGTTTCGCCTTTATCATTTTCGACCAGTGTTCCATAGTTCACGAGATGATAGAAAGCCTGACGTTGAATAAGCGCATTAATACCAAATCGAACATGGACATAAGGACGCAACTCCCCTGCATATTCCCGCATAAAAATCGGGTGTTCTGCATCAACTAAAATCACATCCTGATTGGTCGTCGTCAGTTGTAGAAACTCATCACCTGAAATTTCAATCTGATCTACCTGATTGACTAATAAAGGTTCATCTTCAACTTCGATTTCAATTTGTTCTACAGGGGTTTTCAGGTAGAATTTACCCTCTTCTTTCCATAGGACTTTGGTAAACAAATCCAATAGGGCTTGGCGCTTGATTAATTGACCTTCGTGCCACCATTCTCCATTGGCTTTCACCGTTAAATCCATTTTACCGCAATGCTTTGGATGCCATTGCTCTAAAGGTGGGATTGACCTTTTGTGACTTTGCTGTACACCTTTTAAGTATTGTGCAATGTTCATTAAGTTTTTATCATCAGATAACGGTATTTTTCCCATATCCGATGGGGAATTATTTTGATTTACCATAGTTTATGCCTTGCTGACGAAAAAATATGACGACTCAGCCAATTGGCTAGATCATGGTTTAAAACTATACTAGCCCAAACGATAAAAGGCACAATAGCATATTTGCGCCTATGGATTAAAACACTCACGGCAGCACCGGATGATCTGACATTACGGTTGCCACCTTTAAGTATTGAGGAGTCCTACATGGAACACATCGAACGTGAATCGATGGAGTTTGACGTTGTCATCGTAGGTGCAGGACCTGCAGGTCTATCTGCTGCGATTAAGATCCGTCAATTAGCGATTGAAAATAACTTACCCGATCTTTCAGTTTGTGTAGTTGAAAAAGGCTCTGAAGTAGGTGCGCATATCTTATCTGGTGCTGTACTTGAACCGCGTGCTATTAATGAACTTTTCCCGAACTGGAAAGAAGAAGGCGCGCCTCTTAACGTACCTGTAACTGAAGACAAAACATTCTTTTTGCTTTCAGAAACTACCTCTAAAGAAGCACCTCACTGGATGGTTCCTAAAACCATGCACAATGACGGGAACTATGTTATCTCGCTAGGTAACGTTGTTCGCTGGTTAGGTCAAAAAGCTGAAGAATTAGAAGTTTCTATCTTCCCTGGCTTTGCTGCATCTGAAGTGCTTTACCATGAAGACGGTACTGTAAAAGGTATTCAAACTGGTGACATGGGTATTGGTAAAGATGGCGAGCCTACACATAACTTTACTCCGGGTTATGAACTTCACGCTAAATACACTCTCTTTGCTGAAGGCTGCCGTGGCCACTTAGGTAAACGCCTAATTGCAAAATATAATCTTGATAAAGATGCAGATCCACAACATTACGGGATCGGGATTAAAGAACTTTGGGAAATCGACCCAGCAAAACATAAACCGGGTCTAGTGATGCACGGTGCTGGTTGGCCATTGTCTGAAACTGGTTCTTCGGGTGGTTGGTGGTTATACCACGCTGAAAACAATCAAGTGACTTTGGGTATGATTGTGGACTTGTCTTATGAAAATCCACACATGTACCCATTCATGGAAATGCAGCGCTGGAAAACTCATCCACTCATCAAACAGTATTTAGAAGGTGGTAAACGTATTTCTTATGGCGCACGTGCTGTAGTGAAAGGCGGTTTCAACTCTTTACCTAAATTGACTTTCCCAGGTGGTTGCTTAATTGGTGATGATGCAGGTTTCTTAAACTTTGCGAAAATCAAAGGTTCACACACTGCCATGAAATCAGGCATGTTATGTGGTGAAGCTGTATTTGAAGCAATTGCTGCTGGAGTTGAAAAAGGTGGTGATCTTGCGGTTGCTCGTGTAACCGAAGGCGAAGATTTATTCGTTAAAGAATTAACTTCTTACACAGACAAATTTAACAACAGCTGGTTAAAAGAAGAGCTTTATAACGCTCGTAACTTTGGCCCTGCAATGCATAAGTTTGGGCAATGGATTGGTGGTGCATTTAACTTTATTGATCAAAACGTCTTTAAAGTACCATTCACTTTACATGACTTGAAACAAGACTTCGCTGTATTGAAAACTATTGATGCAACGAGCTTCAAGCCAACTTATCCAAAACCAGATGGCAAGCTTACATTTGACCGTTTATCTTCTGTGTTTATTTCAAACACTGTACACGAAGAAAACCAGCCAGCTCACTTGAAGCTTACTGATCCTTCAATTCCAGTGAATGTGAACTTACCGAAATGGGATGAGCCTGCTCAGCGCTATTGCCCTGCAGGTGTTTACGAAATCATGGAAAATGATGACGGCTCTAAACGCTTCCAGATTAACGCAGCAAACTGTGTTCACTGTAAGACCTGTGATATTAAAGACCCATCTCAAAATATTACTTGGGTAACACCTGAGGGCGGCGGTGGTCCGAATTACCCTAACATGTAATTCCTTGCGCCGCTTTAGCTGCGGCTCATATCCTAAGATATAACAAAAAGCCCCGATTATTCGGGGCTTTTTTTATTGGAATCCGCTTATTCAAAAGGAGGTATTTTTGCTACGTTTAAATTAAGATTCCTTTTGTAGAAAATAAATGTGCCTAATAAAAATAAGCCGAGAAAACCAAAGTTTCGCGCTAAATCGAAGTACCAAACTGATTTACCAAATAATAAATCGAGAATTAGTAAAAACCCCATAAACCTTGTGTGTAAGATCAAACTCATTTTAACTTTAGGTTCAGGAGCAAAATGTGTATTGCTATAACCTAATATAACTGAACCAAGAGTAATCAAAATAAATAGAATTAAGGTAGTAATATTCTCGGATAACCAAGAAACTTCAATACGTAACAAACCTGCAATACAGAAAAACCAAAGACATATAATTAAACTCTGTTTTACAAAATAATCATTCACTTTATAAAGGCATCTAAATATTTAGTTTTTAGAATTATATAACGATTCTTATTTGAAAAATATTATCATTTTAAATTAAAAATTAATTTCTAATAGAGCTTCTAATATGTAGGGTTAGAAGCTCTATTCTATTTTTTTGTTGTTCTATCCTTTTTGTACCAGATAACGGTATTCTTTATGGTTCTGCTCATCTAGAACTTCTTCTTTTAATAGGAGTTCATGTCCCAAATGCATACAAAACTTAGGGATATCCCAAGAAGTCGAAGGGTCAGTCGCCAACACTTCAACAACATCTCCTGATTTTGCTTTGCGAATCGCCTGATGCAGCATCATGACAGGTTCCGGACAACGTAAACCACGCGTATTAAGTTGTACAGTAGGTGAAATAGGTTGTTCTGACATAACAAACTCGAACAAATAGAATTTTCACATTTTAGCATAAACCCATCACTGTCTTATGAACTGTAACTGGCGTTTACATAACAATATGTGTTTTGTCTTTTACTTTGTTTTATAGATGCATAAGGGCTTTTTCTTCGGTATGATCAGTGTATTCATTTGATACATTGAGTCTTTAGGAAAGATCATGCAAGAGGAACCGAGTCCGTCGTGGGGTATGCGAGGCTTACGAAAGTGGTTAGGTACAGCGCCAGAAACCCGAGATGAATTATTAAAACTAGTCCAAAATTCACGTCGTTTTTTAGAACCTGATACTGTTGCCATGCTTGAAGGTGTTCTTGACCTTCCTGCTACAAAAATTCGTGAAGTCATGACGCCACGAACAGCAATGATCAGTATGCAAGAAGATGATCAGTTACTTGATATTCTTCACGTATTGGTTGAGTCTGCTCACTCACGTTTTCCAGTTTTCTCAGCTGACCAACCTGATAATGTTGTTGGTATTTTACTGGCAAAAGATTTACTACCATTTTTGACTGAACCAAATACTAAATTAGATATTGGCTCGCTTATGCGCCAGCCATTATTTGTGCCTGAAAGCGCACGTTCAGATCAAGTTCTTCGTATGCTCAAACATACCCAGACCCATATCGCGATTGTGATTGATGAATATGGATCAACAGCGGGACTGGTCACGCTTGAAGATATTCTTGAAGAGATCGTTGGTGAAATTGAAGACGAACATGATACTGCGGATGAAGATGCACAGTACATTGTTCCAGATAACGACCATACGATAGCGAATGCATGGATGGTGCAGGCACTTACACCAATTGAACATTTCAACACTGTTTTAGATGCTGATTTTTCTGACGATGAAGTAGAAACTGTCGGCGGTTTATTGCTTCAAGAAATTGGTCTAGTTAGTGATTTACAAGGTCAGACTGTTGAGCTTGGAAATTGGTTATTTACGATTGTTGAAGCAGATGCCCGCACTATTCATCTGATTCGAGCTGTACGTCAATGAGAGCATACTTTGAAAAGCTGTTAGATTCTTCGCAACAACAAAAACAGCTTCCTTTAATTTTCCCATTGCTCATTGCTTTATTTTCAGGTGCCGTGTTCAGTTTTGCACTGGCACCTTATTATTGGTGGTGGCTGGCAATTTTGTCTCCTGCCCTACTCTATGCGACATTGCATAATCGCTCAGCCAAACAAGCATTTGCAATTGGCTGGAGTTATGGTTTTGGTTTATGGTTTGTAGGGGCTTTCTGGCTCTATACGTCGATCCATGTATATGGCGATACCAATGCTTTTCTAAGCGTATGTATGATTGCGGTTATGGCCCTTGTAATGGGCTTATTTACAGCATTTCAGACATGGGTTTATCGACGCTTCTTCCCTGAAACACCGCTGACTTTCGCCCCTCTCTGGATTATTTTTGAGTGGGCTAAAACTTGGGTATTTACTGGTTTCCCTTGGCTGTTTGTAGGTTATGCTTTTACTGAACGTTTACTCGATGGTTATGCGCCGCTATTTGGTATTTATGCAATTTCCTTTGTAGTAATTGTATTGGCGTGTGCTTTAGTTGAAGTTCTACGTAAGCGTATTTTCTGGGTTATCCCTGCTGCCCTATTGGTTTTGGGTGCATGGGGAGCATCATATATTCAGTTTGTACAACCTAAAGCTACCAAACCGCTTAGCGTTTCGCTCATTCAAGGTAACATTCCACAAGATTTAAAATGGCTAACCGAATATCAAGTTAGAACATTAGAAATTTATGCTGGTTTGACTCAATCTGAATGGGGCCGTGACCTCATTGTATGGCCTGAGTCTTCAATTCCACTCTTCCAAACCGACATTGAACCATTTTTGGACGCAATGGATGCACAAGCTAAAAAGAACCATACCGCTTGGGTAACCGGCATTCCTTACTGGGATGTAGCGAAATCGCATCAAGTCGGAAGTCCACTGTATTACAACAGTATTATGGCTTCTGGTAGCGATTCAAGCGGTCTGTATAAAAAGCAGCGCCTTGTTCCTTTTGGTGAATATATTCCGCTGTCAGGTTTGCTTTCTTGGGTTTTACCAGCCATGCAAAATGATATTAGCATGAGCGGTTTTACACGTGGTGAGAGTGATCAGAAACCACTTTTAATTAAAGGGCACGCGCTTGCGGCTGCAATTTGTTATGAAGTGGCATATCCAAACCTGACACGTCGTAATGCAGAAGACAGCGACTTTTTGGTGACTGTATCTAACGATGCTTGGTTTACTGGAACAGCTGGCCCATGGCAACATTTACAAATGGTGCAGATGCGTGCGAAAGAAAATGGTCGCTGGTTTATTCGTGCAACTAACACAGGTGTAACAGCGTTTATTGATCAAAATGGTCATATCACTGAACAAGCACCGATTGATAAAGAGTTTGTCTTGAGAGGCGATTTACCAGCCATGCAAGGTCAAACTCTCTATAACCGTCTAGGTGATTATCCAATTTTAGGATTTGCAGTATTACTGCTGGTTTTAGGTTGGATCTATCGTCCACGTAAAGTAGACGTGTCTTACAAATCACGTCGCTAAATTATAATAACTTTGTACCCAGAGGTACTTCAAACTCTGGGATACAAAGTGCTACATCCCCATCTGCATTATGAAACCCTGTTACCAAACATTCCGATTGGATAGGACCAATTTGCTTCTTAGGGAAATTCACTACCGCAACAACTAATTTACCAATCAAATCCTGCGGTTGATAAAGTTTAGTAATCTGTGCACTCGATTTACGTACACCCAATTCTTCACCAAAATCTACGTGCAAAATATAGGCAGGTTTACGCGCCTTTTCAAAAACCTCAGCTTGAATAATTTTACCAACGCGCAGTTCTACTTTTAAAAAGTCATTCCACTCGATTTGTTCCATTTCATATTTCTCATCTTCTTAAATTGCTGATTTGAAGCATATAATATGTACAAATGAAGAAACACCCTGTCTTAAGTCCAGTTAAAAAATAAAACGTAGATGTTGAGTCTACGTTTTATTTAAAAATTCTGTTTTAAAATAAGATTAAAAAGCAATCGATAATTGCAAAGATAAATAAGCAACTAAACTGGATAAAAAAACCATCGGCACATAACGATAAGCTTTAAAAAGCAATTGTTCGTATTTAGAAGCCATCTGTTTAGTTTGCCATACACTCGTTTTTAATGCGGTAAAGAAGCTCACCATTAACCAAGCGCTTACAATACTTAAGGCAAAGAAACCAATCATGATTTGGCTACTTCCCTCAGTACTCAACCATAGCTTTAATGAAACTTCAGCAATAGGTAATAATGCTAAAATCAATAGGACAGATTTAAGCATCGCCCAATGAAACTGATTCAGCTCATCAAGTACGAGAAATGCTTTCATTTAATCTCTCCCATTCATTGAATCAAGTGCTTTTTATTTATTATGCAAAGCTTTTATTTAAATATATAGCTTATTTTCTCTTATATTTTAACTTTCTTGTAACTATTAAATATGGGAATAATTCTTATTTTAAATCTCAAATCTAGATATTAACTTTTTTACTTTATTTTCAATGCATTATTATATTTTTTATGATTAAGAAAGATTATCAATTCGGATTATTGTTTTATCTTATTAACCGAATCGATAATCTCTCTTACATTTTAATTAAGGCTGATAATAAATATCGGCATCGTTGCCTTCACCGCCTTCTTTACCATCTGCACCAAATGAATATAGGTCAAAAGGATGGCCGTCTTTTCCAGGTACGACATATTGGATATCATTTTTCCAGCTGTCTTTAGGATAACCACCTTTCACATAACCACCCGGCATCCAGTTTTTTGCTGTAGCAGGTTGATTAATAAGCGCATCTAAACCACCTTCTTGCATGGTGGGGAAATGCCCATTATCGAGCTTGTATTGATCTAAGGCACCCGCTACCCCTTTCAAGGTAATTTGAGTCGTATCAATTTTAGCTTTTTCACTACGGCCCATGACATTCGGTACGATTAAAGCAGCCAACACGCCTAAGATTACAATCACGACCATAACTTCAATAAGGGTAAAGCCTGAGGCACGTTTCATTCGAGCACGGCTCGAACGTGTCGCAAGTCCGAAAGCACTTGAAGAGCAAACATCTGATACAGAGCTATGCTCGGAATGGCACGTTGGTTCAAACTGATTTGAAACCACAGATTCACTATGTTGTTTCATCGCTGTTTCGCTTTGAATATTTTTTACTTTCATCATTATCTCTAATATCAAAGTTATTAAATCATATTGTTCATATTTACGATTGGCAGCATAACCGCAATTACAATAACCAGTACGATGCTTGCCATTAACACCAGCATAAGCGGTTCAAGTAATGCCAATAAGGTTGAGATAAATGTCGTCACCTCGCGGTCTTGCATGGTCGACGCACGTTCAAGCATACGGTCAAGCTCACCTGATGCCTCACCACTTCGAATCATTTGTACCATCATTGGGGGGAAATAACCACTGCGCTCCAGTTGCGTACCGAGGTTTCCGCCTTCGGTAACACGTTCAGCCGCTTGGGAAATTGAATCACGGATGACCCAGTTATTGGTCACAGCAGCACCAATTTTTAAGGCATCTACCAATGGCACGCCTGAACGAGTCAAAATAGATAAAGTACTGGCAAAGCGCGCAGCATTAATACCACGGGATAGTTTACCGAATAATGGCAATTTGAGTGTTAATCGATCAAAAGCATAATGTCCCGCAGTAGTTTTTAAAAAACGGACAAAAGCTACCACCCCTACAATTGCAAAAAGAATAATAAATACCCATGCATGACGGATAAAATCACTCGCTTTCATTAAAGCAACTGTAATCCATGGTAAGGCATCTTTGCTTTGATCGAAGGTTTTTACAATCTCTGGGACCACATAAGTCATTAATCCCATCACAATACCGAAAGACATCAGCATTAAAATGATTGGGTAAATCATGGCACCTTGAACTTTCTTTTGCATGGCAAAACGGTTCTCGGTGTAGTCTGATAGCTGATCTAAAATGAGATCTAAGTGTCCTGAACGCTCACCTGCGGCAACAGTAGCAATATAAAGGTCAGGAAAACGCCCGGACTGTTGCATCCCTTGTGCAAGTGAATGTCCTTCCAATACTTTTGAACGAACTGAGAGTAAAAGATTTTGCACATGTGCTTTTTCACTTTGTCTGCTCACGGCGCGGAGAGCTTCTTCTAAAGGAATTGCAGCAGCAACCAAAACCGAAAGCTGTCTGGTCATGAGCGCCAAATCGTAAGCACTAAACTTTTTTTGGAATAATCCGTGGCTTTGATGCTTATCTTTTTGTTCAACCGGGTCAACGCTAATCGGAGTCCATGCTTTATCGCGTAATTGTTGGCGAATCTGACGTGCCGAGTCTCCTTCAAGCACCCCCTTTTGCTGCTTCCCTGAAGCATCAATAGCAGTAAATTGATATGCAGGCATGGTAATGTTCTAATTTTCCAAAAATAATAGTCGCTGCTGTTGCATCTATGCTACGCAATCATTCATATTCATTCTATAGCCTGTGTAGAATACCCAAGTCCTCTTCACGACGCTATGCCGTTTTTTAAAATTGACGAAATGAGCCTCTATGACCATAACGCCAAAGCCTGATTCAGTTGTTTATCGTGTGCGTGTTGCCGTACCTGTGCATCTGTACGACACTTTTGACTATACACTCACCAAAGCACAATATGAACGGGCTCAAGTAGGTTCACGCGTCGCAATTTCATTTGGACGGCAAAACCTGATTGGTATCATTACTGAAAAAGTTGACCCACAAGAAACATTTACAGGTCACTTTCAGCTTAAGGCCATTTCTGAACTTTTAGATGATGAGCCTATTTTAGATGAACAAGTTTTAAATTTATTGACATGGTCAGCACAATATTACCAATTTCCGATTGGCGAGGTGATGCAGACTGCTTTACCTGCGTTATTGCGTCAGGGCAAACCCATGGATGTTTTATTTCATCTATGGAAAATCATTCCATGTGACAATGCCGAAGCTTTATTAAAACGCTCAATCAAACAGCAAGATGCTTATCAAATTTTAAAATTACATCCTGCCGGAACCACTGAAAATATTCTCAATTTAAGTGGTGTAGAAACTGCAACACTTAAAGCACTACAAAAGAAAGGTCTCGTAGACTGTACGCTTGAGCCTCATGACTTTAGTCCATCCCCTGTGCAATTGGCGCAAATGCCACTCACGCTCAATGAAGACCAAAAGAAGGCCACTCAGCACGTCCTTAATGCACAGCATCAATATCAAGCGTTTTTGTTGGATGGTTTAACCGGAAGTGGTAAAACTGAAGTTTATTTGCACATCATGCATGAAGTGCTAAAGCAAGGTAAGCAAGTACTGGTATTAGTTCCTGAAATTGGTTTAACCCCTCAAACTATTTCGCGCTTTAAGTCTCGTTTTAACTGCGACATTGCTTTATTACATTCGGGGTTAAATGACTCTAAACGCCTACAAGCCTGGCAACAAGCACAGACTGGAAAGGCCTCTATTATTTTAGGAACACGTTCAGCTATTTATACCCCGCTGCCACGTTTGGGTATGATCATTTTAGATGAAGAACACGACCTGTCTTATAAACAACAAGAAGGTTTCCGTTACCATGCGCGTGATGTCGCGCTTTATCGAGGACATTTACAAGGCTGTCCTGTTCTTTTAGGTTCGGCAACTCCAAGCATTGACAGTTATCACTTAGTCGAAACTGGCAAGTTAACTGCACTTCAGCTGAACCAGCGTGCAGGCCATGCGCTTTTACCAAAAATGCATTTGATTGATCTTAAAATTGTCAAAAAACAGCATGGTATTAGTCAGCCTTTAATCGAACAGATTAAAAATACCCTAGCAAGAAAAGAACAGGTTTTAATTTTCTTAAACCGACGTGGTTATGCACCTGTTCTGGTCTGTGAAAGTTGTGGTTGGCAAGCGAATTGTCCTCATTGTGATGCACATTTTACGTTGCACACTCAGCCCTACTCTTACTTACATTGTCACCACTGTGGCACCGTTCATCGTCTACCAGACCACTGCCCTGAGTGTCAGCAAAAGAGCCTCAAAACTTTAGGTGCTGGCACAGCCAAGGTTGAAGAGCATTTACAAGAATTATTCCCAGATCATGATGTGATTCGGGTCGATCGTGACAGTACCAGCCGAGTCGGTAGCTGGCAAAAAATTTATGATCGCATTCAGCAAAATAAACCTTCGATTTTGCTTGGTACGCAAATGTTGGCAAAAGGTCACCATTTTCCACATGTGACCTTGGTTGCTATTTTAGACATCGATGCAGGTTTATTGAGTGTCGATATTCGAGCGCCAGAGCGTACTGCTCAATTGATTGTACAAGTGGCTGGTCGTGCAGGCCGCGGAGAACATAAGGGTCATGTTTATTTACAGACTTTAAGGCCAGATCATTCTTTACTCACCACACTCATCGAAAAAGATTATCGGGCAGTCGCGAAACAAACATTGGCTGAGCGTAAAGTTGCATTACTGCCGCCTTATCGCTATGCCGTACTTATACGCGCTGAATCGAAAGATCGTGACTATACCTTGCATTTTTTAAATGAAGCTGCCGAGCAACTTCGCCAAATTGCAGGTGACATTGTTGATATCTGGGGGCCAATTCCAGCGCCAATGGAACGTAAAGCGGGACGTTACCGCGCACATATGGTGATTTTGTCTGCTGACCGCGCTCGTCTGCATTTTTACTTAAGACAATGGTGGGCTCAGTTGGTCCATGCGCCAAGACAGCATCAACTTAGACTCTCAATTGATGTTGACCCGCAAGAATTTAGTTAGATGATTTGAATATCATGGTGTGAAGAACACTTTTTCCCTTTACACTTAAAAAATATCAATACATTCGGGGCAATGAATGTCATTCCTACTGCAAGCAACTATTTTTCTTGGAGCATCTCTGATTTTAGTCCCTTTGGGCAAACGCCTAGGGATTGCAACAGTTTTAGGTTATTTATTTACGGGCATACTTCTTGGCCCGAGTGTGTTAAATATTGCCCATGACCCTGAGGCCATTATGGAGTTGGCTGAATTTGGGGTCATTTTACTTATGTTCCTGATTGGTCTAGAGCTCCGCCCACAACGTTTGTGGGAAATGCGTGACTCTATATTTGTGATGGGAAGTTTACAGGTCGTGATTACGGGCATAATTCTTATGCTCACCGTATTGCTGCTATTTCAACAACACCTTGCTGCCAGCTTTGTTATTGGTTTTGCGCTTGCGCTGTCTTCTACGGCCTTTGTATTACAGCTTCTGACTGAGAAACAACAGCTCAATACCACCTATGGTCAGCAATCTTTTTCAATCTTGCTTTTCCAAGACATTGCAGCAATTCCATTACTTGCGGTGATTCCTCTTCTGGCAGGAACCGAATCTACCCATCATGGTATTGCTTATTTTGCAGCCATCATCGCGACGTTTACTGGTTTGTTCCTATTTAGCCGTTATGTCATGCGCCCATTTTTCCGTTTTGTCGCCAAGAGTGGTGCGACTGAACTGATTACGGCTGTAGGGTTATTTATTATTCTTGCCGTTGTGTTACTGATGGACACTTTAGGCATTAGTACAACATTAGGTGCTTTCCTTACCGGGGTCCTTTTAGCCGACTCAGAATTCCGTCATGAGCTTGAAGCGAGTATTGCGCCGTTTAAAGGGCTATTACTTGGCTTATTCTTTATGACCGTAGGCATGACGACACAATTGTCGTTACTGATTGAAATGCCTTGGCTCATTATTGGTGGAGCAATCGGCCTACTCGTCATCAAAACCCTCGTTTTAACTGCCATTGCCCGCTATAAAAAGTACAGTTGGAACAATAGCTTGTTACTCGGAACTTGCTTGGCTCAAGGCGGTGAATTCGCTTTTGTAATTTTGAGCCTAGCAAAAAGTGAAAAGATTTTAACGGATGCCTTATTAGAGCCTGTCACGTTGATTGTGACCTTATCAATGGTCCTTACCCCAGTGATTTACTGGATCATGGCCTGTAAGATCATTCCCCTTTTTCATAAAGAATTGCCACCTGAATATGATGAGATTCCTCAGCAAGATAATCCAATTATCATTGCCGGTTTTGGGCGCTTTGGACAAATTATTGCGCGTATTGCCCGCTTACAGCATTTAGGCTTTACTGCCATCGATAACAATCTTCATCAAGTGGACTTTGTTCGACGTTACGGCGGTAAGCTCTATTATGGTGATGTCACTCAGCCTGACTTACTCCGCTCAGCAGGCATTGAAAAAGCGAAAGTATTTATTTTAGCAATTGATGATGTCGAAGATTCTATGAATGTCGCACGTCATCTTAGATTGAACTATCCGAACCTAAAATTACTGGCTCGTGCCCGTGACCGCCACCATGTGCACCTATTAAGGGACTTAGGTGTTGAACATATTTGGCGTGAAACCTATTTATCATCATTAGGTATGGCTTATCGTGCTTTACGCGAACTCGGCATTTCCGATGAACAAGCTTATAACAATATCGAAATCTTTCGGGATTATGATGAGAAATTACTCATACAGCAGCAAAGCATTTATACCGATGAACAAAAGGTTTTTGAAACCCATCGTAATGCTCTGGCAGAACTTGAACACCTATTTGAAAGCGATGCACAACAAGCCACATCGAAGCACGACGTTAACTTAAAGCGTCATTTACAACCAAATCGTATCGACATTACACGAGATCACGAAGAATAACTTGAGATTTCGCAAAATGGCTATATTAAGGACTTATTCACATTGCCTAAATGATTGCGACAATCGGTACAAGAGTTGCCGTTGTCCTGCTTGCAGCTTCGCTGCATTCCCTAAGCCTGATTAAACCGAAATTGTTATAATCTGCTTAGGGCCCTGGAGAATATTATGTCTGATTTACGCCAACGCTTTTATATAGAGGACTTTCCTGTTCGCGGTGAAGTGGTTCATCTAGAAGAAGCATTAAAAACTATTTTAGCTCAACGCGACTACATGCCTGCGGTTCAAATTCTATTAGGCGAGATGTTGAGCGCTACAGCATTACTTGCGAGTACTTTAAAAATCAAAGGTCGTATCAGCTTGCAAATCCAGGCTAACGGCTCTTTCAAATGGGCTATGGCAGAATGTAACCATTTAGGCGAAGTTCGTGCTTTAGCAGACTACGAAACAGATCCACGTTTTGGTGAAGCAACAGATAGCAGCACTGTTTTAGCTGCTTTGGTTAACCCTGTTTTATTTATTAACATTGAACCTGAGCATGGTGAGCGTTATCAAGGGATTGTACCTCTTGATCAAGCAAATTTAGCTGGCTGTTTAATGCAGTACTATGACTTGTCTGCACAAATTCCAACTCGAATTGTACTGGCAAGCACCGCACAGCGCTCAGGTGGTTTGCTCATTCAGTTATTACCTCGTCATGATGAGGAAGAGCAAAAACTGGTTGATGAAGATTTATGGCCACGTTTAACCATGCTAACTGAAACGCTTAAGTCAGAAGAACTAACAGAGCTTTCAGCAAATGAGATCTTGTATCGTCTTTATAACGAAGAAGAAGTACGTTTACCAGAAGTTGAACACTTAAAATTTGGTTGTACTTGTTCTAAAGAACGCTGTGCCAAAGCCCTCATTCAAATTGGTGTTGATGCTGTTCATGAAACATTGGAAGCACAAAACCCGATTCAAATGGATTGCCAGTTCTGTAACACCCGTTATGAGTTCACTGCTGAAGAGGCATTGGGTCTGTTTGGTGAACATTTGAGTTAATTACTTACTTTATAAAAAGGCGGGCAATCCGCCTTTTTATTTATCTATAATTTTTTGATGATAATTTTCAGCATGTTATTTTAAATCAGTTAATATGAGCTTACTTGATAACCCAATAAATAAGATGCTTATATCTCATGAATTATTTTGATTATTTTCTCTTTATTTTTAGTGTCATTATTATGATTGCGACCCCTGGCCCTGTCATGATTTTAGTGGCAAGTGCCGGACTTAAAGGTGGTTATAAAAAAGCACTGGAAACCATTTTTGGTACAAACCTTGCCTCTCTCGTTTTAATTTTTATTTCAGTACTCGTACTTAAAGGCGTATTGGGTATTAATGAAAACTATTTAAATATTATTCGTATTTTAGGCTGCCTATATATTGGTTATTTGGGTTTTAGTATTCTCAAAGAAGTCATTCAAGCCCCTCATCCTGAAGCAATTCAAACCGTTTCTGCTCAAAATGGCGGTTTTAAAAAAGGCTTTTTAGTGGGTATTTCAAACCCTAAAGATATTATTTTCTTTTCAGCTTTCTTTCCGCAATTTGTTTCTATTTCACCTCATCTAGATTTAAGTTTAACTATTCTTACGCTGACATGGATAGTTTTAGACTTTTTAACGCTATCTTTAGTCTATATATTTTTCCGCCGCCTCTCGAACAGCCATTTATACCCGAAGATCCTCGGTTTATGCGGTCTATTACTGTTAGTTATTGCCGTTTACGGCTTATATCAGACATTCATTTAAACAATGAGAGGCATAGCTCCCACAGTTCGATGTCTCTTTTATTTTGCTCGCCTTATTTCGCACGAGAACAACTCTTATACAATCTAGCTCATTGAAAGCTTTAAAAATCGTTTCATAATGAAATAAACAACACCATCGTGATAAAACATTATGGCTAAAAATTATTATGAAGAATTAGGGGTTAAACGAGAAGCCTCAGCTGATGAAATTAAAAAAGCGTATCGGAAATTAGCTCGTAAATATCATCCCGACATCAGCAAAGAAAAAGATGCAGAAGAAAAGATGCAGGCAATTAATGTTGCCTACGACACCCTAAGCAACCCTGAGAAAAAAGCTGAATACGACCAAATGTTAGACCACCCACAAGGTTTTAATGGTTTTGGTCAAGGGGCAGCTCAAGGTGGTTTCGATGGTGCCAGATTTTATCGTCAAGGTTTTACAGGCGGTGAGCAAGCAGACTTTAGTGGCTTTGAAGACTTATTTGGACGCTTTGGTGCAGGCTTTGGCGGTGGACAACAGCAATATCAAAGACAACAACGTAGTTATCGAGGTGAAGACCAGCATGCCAGCATAGAGGTCGATCTTGATATTGCTTACCATGGATCAACACAACACATCACCCTGCAAATTCCAACCATCAATGCCTATGGTGAGCCAGAGGTTCAACGAAAAACCTTACAGGTAAAAATACCTAAAGGCATGAAAGAAGGTCAGCAAATTCGCCTAAGTGGACAAGGACAAAGTGGTATTAATGGTGGTGCCAACGGCGATCTTTATATCGAGATTCAATATAAAGATACAGATCGTGTGCATGTCGAAGGCAGTGATGTATATTTGACTGTAGATGTAGCTCCATGGGAAGCCGCATTAGGGCAAGGCATTGAAGTAAAAACGCCTGCGGGACCTTTACACGTCAATTTACCTAAAAATGCAAAACAAGGACAACAGCTACGTTTAAAAGACAAAGGGATACCAAATAAAACGCCAGGCCATCTTTATTTAATTTTAAATATTGTATTCCCACCGGCGCATTCTGAAAAAGAAAAAGAAGCCTATCAGCAATTGGCAGAAGCCTTTGCTTCATTCGAACCTCGTTCATCTCATTAGGGAGCAAGATCATGACAACCATCCATTATCGAGAAATTGTATGTGACGGCCACACCTTTAGTGCTGAAGTCGTTGATGAACAATGTACATTTGACTTACAACAGTTTGCTCAAGCCTGTGGTCAAAGCCCAGACTGGATTCTAGAGCTCATCGAGTACGATATTTTAGCGATTGATACACCACCTGAAAAACATCAGTTCATGGGTGAAGATGTTATTCGCGCTCGTAAAGCATATCGTTTGCAACGTGACTTTGATGCAAGCCTTGCAGCTGTTGCGGTGATGTTAGATTTGATTGATGAAGTGCAACAACTTAGAAAACAGTTGAAGCATTTTCATTGAGGAATAGCATTAATACAGCATAAAACTCTAGTTGAAATCTGATAGTCGGGAAAGCCATCTGCAACCTGCGTGGTATCAATCAGATAATGGTTTTGTAATACTGTTATTTAAAAATAGGTATTGAACAGGTTTTGCAGATGGTAATGGTTTTGCCTACTTTTGCCGAAACAAAAGTAGGTCGAACCGAAGGTTCATGACTATATTAAATAACAAGTCAGCAAGACCCCGTCGTGCAGAAATAAAAATTTACTTCAACCGAGTAATCTTTTCCACTTCCTTCAAAGTCTGCTTAATCGGTTCATATTCCAAAAACCAAAACAAATTCATACGATCTTGGCGATGCTGCTGCGCCAGTAAATCAATCACACTTTTTTCACCACGCCCCACCAAATGCTGTCTATAAAAATAGTAGAGCAATAAAATGGTACTTAGCAGCATAACCCCAAGCATAATCCAAAAACCTACTGGTGATTTAAGCCCGGGAATAAATTCAAAGTTCATTCCATAAATACCCGTTAAAAGCGTAAGAGGCGCAAACACAGCAGTAATAATGGCAAGAATACGCATGTTCTCATTGGTCTGGTTAGCAATTGCCGAGAAATGCAAATCTATTGCCGATTGAATCGCACTACGTAAACGTAAAGTATGTTTTTGAATACGTTCGACATGACTCATTAAATCGTTTAAACGCACTAATAAAAGGTCTTGAGAACTATGCGTCTTCTCTCCAATAACATGATGATAGTTTTCTACAATTTCATCACGAAACTCTTGTAAGGTTTCGATTTGTTCTTCGCATAGATTTTCAACCTGTTGAAAGGCCATATTTTCATGAAACAGTTGATGCCACTGCTTAAAACGCCGATTCCCTTGTAATAGTTGTTGTTGCCAATGCTCGACCCTTCTGGTCAAAGGTGAACGAATATCAAGGTAACCATCCACCATACTATTGAGCAGACGTAAACACAGATCTACAGGTGAATTAGGCAGCTTACGGGTTTTATTTTGCTCTTCGAGAGTTTTACATAAAATATTTTCAAGGCGCTGAATATAATTTTCAATCGACTTGTTGCCCTGCTCACGTACGCTAATAAGTACTTTAGGCGTAAAAATAAAACTGATCGGTGTGGTGGCTAAACCAAATACACTCTCATGTGATTCGCCATTTTTAATTTCATCATCCGGCGTTACGAGCTTTCTAAAAATAAGCAGGTCGTATTCTTCAAGCGTATCAAATGCACAAGGATGTTCGATATTCGCAATATCTCGCATATGAAACTCATTAATGGATACATCTGCAAGTTGCTGAATTTTTTGTTGCCATTCTTCATTCTGGCTCACAACATCCGATCTCACACTATCAATCCAGAAAAACTCCAGAATATGTTCAGTGTGCTTTTCACGGCTTAAAAAAACATAGCCGTCATTTTGATGACGATAAAAATAATAAACCTGCATACCATGTCGATCTATTGGTGTATTACTTGCATCATGCCATAAAAAAAGCCCGCATCAAGCGGACTTTTTTAGTGTGTTAAGCAATTATGCTTGCTCAATATCTTTCATAGTCAATTTGATACGACCACGGTTATCAACGTCTTGAACCTGTACTTTTACTTCCTGGCCTTCTTTAAGAACATCAGTTACGTTCGCAATACGCTCATTAGAGATTTGCGAAATATGAAGAAGACCATCAGTACCCGGCATGATGTTTACAAACGCACCGAATTCTACAATACGAATTACTTTGCCGTCGTAGATCTTACCTGGTTCAACTTCAGCAGTAATCGCTTGAATTTTCGCAATTGCAGCTTTAGCAGCAGCTTTAGTTTCACCAAATACGCGAACTGTACCGTTATCTTCAATATCGATAGCAGCTTTAGTTTCTTCAGTGATTTGACGGATTGTTGCACCACCTTTACCAATAACATCACGGATTTTATCCGGATTAATTGTAATCACTTCGAATGTTGGAGCGTGCATTGAAATTTCAGGACGAGCACGTGAAATTACTTTGTTCATTTCATTAAGGATATGCATACGACCAGCAAATGCTTGGTTTAATGCAACTTCCATAATTTCTTCAGTAATACCTTCGATCTTGATGTCCATTTGAAGTGCAGTAATACCGTTTGCAGAACCTGCTACTTTAAAGTCCATGTCACCAAGGTGGTCTTCGTCACCTAAAATGTCAGAAAGTACTGCGAAACGCTCGCCTTCCTTCACTAAGCCCATTGCGATACCAGCAACTGGTGCTTTAAGTGGAACACCTGCATCCATAAGTGATAATGACGCACCACACACAGAAGCCATTGAAGATGAACCGTTAGATTCAGTAATGTCAGATACAATACGAATAACGTACGGGAAGCGGTCAGCTGCAGGAAGAACTGCTTGAACACCACGACGCGCTAAACGACCATGACCAATTTCACGACGCTTAGGACCAGATTCACGGCCTGTTTCACCTACTGAGTAAGCAGGGAAGTTGTAGTGCAACATGAAGTTGTCAGTTTTAGTACCAGCAAGAGTATCAACCATTAATGCATCACGAGTATTACCCAAAGTCGTTGTTACTAACGCCTGAGTTTCACCACGTGTAAATAATGCAGAACCGTGTGCACGCTCAAGTACGCCCACTTGTACATCTAACGCACGAACAGTTTTGGTGTCACGGCCATCAATACGTGGTTTACCAGATAAAATGTTGTCACGTACGGTACGGTATTTAAGATCTTCAAATAAGTAGTCTACTTCGTCAGCAATACCGTCTACATCTTCTTCAGGAACGAATTGAGCAACAGCTTCAGCATGAAGTGCATCTAATGCTGCATAACGATCTTGTTTTACTGCAATGGTATAAGCTTCTGAAATTTTTGCTTCAAATGCTTCTTTTAATTTTGCACGTAATTCTTCGTTGTGTGCTGGAGCAACCCAGTCAGATGGTTTCGCACCAGCTGCAGCTGCAAATTCATTGATCGCTTGAATTGCAATTTGCATTTCGTCATGACCAAAAAGAACCGCACCTAACATTTGGTCTTCTGAAAGTTCTTTCGCTTCAGATTCAACCATTAATACAGCAGACTCTGTACCAGCAACCACAAGGTCAAGGTCAGACTGAGCCATTTGCTCAAAATTCGGGTTTAAAACATATTCGCCGTTGATTAAACCAACACGTGCTGCACCGATTGGACCACGGAATGGAGTACCTGCAATTGCCAACGCAGCAGAAGTACCTAACATTGCTGCAATATCAGCTTCCATCGTTTTGTCAGAAGAAACCACAGTTGCAGTTACCTGAATTTCGTTGTAGTAACCTTCTGGGAACAATGGACGAATTGGACGGTCAATAAGACGTGAAATTAAAGTTTCAGCTTCAGAAGCACGACCTTCACGCTTACCATATCCACCAGGGATACGACCTGCTGCATATTGTTTTTCTTGATAGTTAACTGTTAAAGGGAAGAAATCCTGACCAGCTTTTGCTGTTGGAGCAGCAACTACTGCTACCAATACAGTTACACCACCCATTGTGATTAAAACTGTATTTGCTTGACGTGCAACGCGACCCGTTTCTAAAACGACTTGATGCTGACCGAATTGGAATTCTTTACGAACGATGTTAAACATTGACATGTATTGTATTTTCCTAATTTTATTCTAGTGAGACCCCTAAGGTTTGGCATTCAGGCTACAACTATCGGTAGGTAAATGACAAAGCTTAGAAGCCATCACACTAGACCAAAAATTTTAAATAATATTAAACGCAAAGAAGGAGCGCACAAGCGCCCCTTCTATAAATCGCCTAACAGTTTATTAGACGAAACTTTCTTTTCAGAAACAAAGCATAGCAACATGCGATAAACCGAAAACAAAGCAAAATCGAATTAACGACGTAGACCTAAAGCACCGATCAAAGCAGTGTAACGCTCGTGGTCTTTACCATTTAAGTAGTCAAGCAATTTACGACGTTGGTTAACCATACGGATCAAACCGCGACGGCTGTGGTGGTCGTGTTTGTGAGCTTTGAAGTGACCTTGTAAATCATTGATTTGAGCAGTCAATAAAGCTACTTGTACTTCTGGTGAACCAGTGTCGTTTTCAGCGCGAGCAAATTTAGCAATGATCTCTGCGCGGTCTGCATTAGTTAAAGCCATTCGATTTCTCCGAGATGCTTAAAAAATAAAATGATATGAATCAGTTGAGCGCAACTGACTGCCGTGCATCACTACAGCAAGTTGCCTATTTTAAGGTATCTATATATGGATTGCAAAATAGTTTTCTGTTACCTGTCATTTTAGACACTGACATCAGCCCCTTAACCCTGCACACTTGGCCTTGAATAAAAAGAAAGAAACGCGAGGGACGTGTGAAAATATTTTCGACCAATACCTGTCCGGTACCGAATGACCTTGAATCGGTCATTCATCACAAAGATGAAGTACCTGCCGAACTAGGTGGAATGAGTGAACAGCAAGTTCAAAAAATCTGGAAAAGTATTGAGTCACTCTATAAAACCGGAAACTATCCGCTCATTACTTTTTGCTTACGTCGACAGGGGAAAATTTTATTAAATCGAAGCATTGGCTATGCTCAAGGAAACTCGCCGGCTGGTCTGCAAGAGAATGCACTCGTCGCAACGCCAGATACTCCCGTTTGTCTATTTTCAGCATCCAAAATGATTACTGCCATGTTAATTCATCTTTTAGATGAAAAAGGCGAAATCAACTTACTTGACCCGGTGAGCTATTATATTCCCGAGTATGGGGTGAACGGAAAGCGCCGTGCGACAATCTTTCATTTATTATCTCATCGTGGAGGCATTCCTTATGTTGATGGAGATGTCACACCTGAACTGCTTTTTGATAAAGATGAAATTTTAAGGCGCTTATACGCAGCAAGACCTGTTTCTCCAGCGGGAAATCACCTTGCCTATCATGCAGTAACGGCAGGTTATATCTTAGGAGAAATTATTGAACGGGTTACAGGACAAGACCTTCGCCAATTTGTGCATGAGACTATCGAGAAACCGATGGATATGCCCTATTTTAACTATGGCTTAAAACCAGAATATCGTGCTGAAGTTGCTCTTAATTGTGCAACAGGTTTACATCCTCGCTTAGGAACGGATCATTATCTCAATCATGTATTAGGTGGCGGTTTACAACTTGCAGTTGATGTAACTAACGATAGTCGTTTTATGGATACCATTTGTCCAGCCGGCAACATCTATACCAGTGCAGAGCAAGCTGGACGCTTCTTTGAAATGCTTTTAAGTGGGGGAAGCTACCAAGGCAAACAAATTTTAAGCGAGAAAACAATTTTTAGAGCAACACTCCCTACCACAGGAGTTAACATTGACCGAACTTTATTAATACCGATGCGCTATGCCTTAGGACCAATGCTAGGCAGTAATCCGGTAGGCTTATTTGGTCCAATGACTGGACAAGCTTTTGGTCACCTCGGTTTTTCCAATATTTTGTGTTGGGCCGACCCAGAGCGTGATATCAGCGTTTCTTTGTTAACCACTGGCAAATCTGTGGTCGGTACCCACCTTCCTGCTCTAGCCAATCTGCTTTATCAAATTTCGACTCAATGTCCACGAATTCCTAGAGATCAACGCCGTTCACTATTTGGTAGTGATTCGCATGAAACCGATCTGGTATAGCTAAAATCAACCCAGCGACAAAATAAAAAACCCAAGCATTTCTGCTTGGGTTTTTGGCGCTGTAGTTGTTGTTTATCGTGTTTATCGCTGTTCTTATTGTTATGTGTGAGATGCTTTCCACATCCTTCTTCTCGTTTTACTCACTTCCGTTGTTTTAGTTCTATTTCCTTATGGGATGTATTTTGTCATATCCAATTATGAAGAAAAGTAGTATTTTTCTTATCATCATGTAAGCGAAAACGTACAGGTCTGTCTAATATTTATCGTTTATCTGTAAATGCTAAATAACATACGGTTCTGTATAACATTTAACTTAACAATTCACGCGAAAAATGCTTATTTAAGAATCATATTACAAATAAATATATTAAAAATTATTGAGTTAAATAATTGATAATATAAGCAAGAAATAGGGTGAGTCATCTAAAGATTTATTCAGATATTTTGGTGGGGTTAAGACTTAAATATAAAAAAGCCCTGTAGTCTCTCCCAAAACTACAAGGCTTAGCGGCTGTAAGTTTCCTCTTTATTCACCTACATCATTGTAAGTTCGCAGTCTCTCGACTTAAGTTATTATTATTGTGCGATTTTGCTCGACATTCCTTGCCAAGCTCGTTGTGCGTTTATAATCTCAAAAACAGGGTGGGTTCTCTAGCAGCAAATATCTCGAATCCATGTAAGCTTTTTCTTACAAGGGTAAAAATATTAAGTTTGGCTTAACGAACTAACCGATTAACTTTTTCAACTAAACCGCTTTTTCTTGTCGTGCGAACTGTAAAAGATTGAAGTAACGCCTCTGGATCGACCAATAAACTCACTACTTTTTTGGCTCGTGTAATCGCAGTGTAGATCAACTCTTGGCTTAACAAATTCTTGGCAGCCTGATCAAGAACAACAGCTGTATGGGTAAATTCAGAACCTTGTGATTTGTGAATTGTTAAGGCAAATGCACTTTGAATACTTTTAGGTAGCCGATTTGCAGCAACCCACTTATTTAAACTTGGGAAATACACTTCAAACTGTTGCGGCTGGGTTCTATGTTCAAAACATAAACCAATGTCACCATTTGAAATGCCGAGTTGGTAATCGTTATAAGTCATCATAACCGGACGGCCAACATACCATCCTCCTAAAGTCACAATACCTAGCTGTTGTTGTAACCAGCGTTCGGCATATTGATTAAGTTGCTGTAAACCAAATGGCCCATGACGTACGGCAGTTAAAATACGGTAGTCATCGAATGACTTAATGATATTTTCAATATGTTCAAGTGAACGATCATCTTGTAAATAAGCTTTTAAGCTTTGCACATAGCCTTGAAAACCCACCATCAATTTTTGGTAGTAAGTTTCTAGCGTTATAGGGGACTCTTCGGGTAAATATTCAAGCTGAACCACATCGGGCATATCAGCTTCTAAAGGTATTGAACGTAACTCTGAAACTTGAACAATATCAATTTCAAACTGTTGTAAAACTTGCTCATGGTCAATTTGACCAGTTTGCATTTGAATAAATCGGGCAACCTGACCAATCAAAGCACCCTCTGCAAAACGACGGCTGGTTTGAAGGTGAACACGGTTTTCAGACAAAGCCTCGATTTGCTGTAAATCTGCAAGTACCGCTCCGACATCTACGGAAGCAAGCTGGTTGGCATCGCCTAATAAAATAATTCGACAAGACTCAGGAACCGCTTCAAATAATAACGTTGCCAGATTTAAGTCCAGCATAGAGGCTTCATCCACCACAATAACGTCATAAGGCAAAGGCTGTTTTTGATTAAACCGTGGAGTTTGACTATGCCCCATACCTAATAATCGATGGATAGTTTGGGTACTTTGGTTTCTTAGCTCATCACTCATTAGCCCCGACTCAAGCAGTTTGGGATCATTAAACGAGTTTTGTAAGGCTTCTTGCATACGCTGTGCAGCTTTACCCGTCGGAGCAGCCATCGCCACACGGATATGCGGAATTGCCTGACTAAGCACAGCAATAATACGAGCAAGCGTATAGGTCTTACCTGTACCCGGCCCACCTGTAATAATACTTAAGCTCTGCCGAGTCACCATTTGCAAAGCAGCTCGCTGATGAGGATCAGTTAATAAGTCTAAATGCTCTTCACATGAAACAGGTTGAATTGGTTGTTGCTTTAATCGGCGAATTTGCTCAGCTAGACGTTGCTCTAGGTTCCAATATCGGTATAATGCCAACCCCTGCCCGTCGTGGACACAAGGGGCAACTTGAGACTTAGCTTGTTCAGCAGATATCACCAGTTGGCCAAGTGTTTCTATTTGCTCTGGGCTAATCTCAATACAACTGTCACCCTGCAAGCTCGCTTCAATTAGCTGCTGCAAAAAATAAGCTGCCTCTGGAGCTTGTGTCTGTGCAGTAAACGGGGCTTGATTTAGAAAGGTACTCCAAGTCGTTAACCAGCTTAAATCGCTTTGTTCAGGGCTATTTAGATTGTCCACACACTTATCCACCTAGTTTTCCACACGCTTGTCCACATGGTTATAGACAGGCTTATCCACACCCCAAGTATTTGTTAATTCTAAAATTAGATCATTTATCAGCATTTTTTATGCAATTTTATCCTCAGCAAAGTACCCTAAAATAGCATCGAGTCGTAGAACAAATTCTGTACTTGGCTGCCAATAATAATAACCTTGCTCAGCTTCGCCATTCATACCGCGTAAGTAAAGATAAGTTGCCCCACCTAAGTGTTGTTCAATATCATAATTCTGCATTTTGACTTTTAAATAACGATGTAACGCAACCAAATACAGGCCTGCTTGTAGCCAATAGCTGGCTAAAGACATACTTTGTGCAATACTTTCTACACTGTAATCAGCAAGGTTTTCACCCAAGTAGTTACTCTTATAGTCAGCAATGTGATAACGCTGTCCATCAAAATAAACCAAGTCTATCGAACCATTTAAATAGCGTGCAGAACGAGCCTCTAATAACTCTGGCATTTCCATACCATATTCAGCAAACAGCTGCTGAATACGTTTCATGGCTAGTACACGATCTGACAGGGCCAAATAAAAAGGACACTCTGATAAATAGTGTTCTGGTTGCAACTGATTTAAACGAAAACCTTGATATAACGGCGTGCTTAAAATCTCTTGCAACCATTCGGCTACAGCGTGATAAAGCGAATATTCCGCTTCTTGTTCTTCGGGAAAGCTTTCTTGGTATTTGATTAATAAATCTTGCCACAAACTACTGTAGTCATTTTTAAAACGACGGCGTATTTCACTTACCCACTCATCTGAACATTGAAAATCAATATGCTCAAAAATTTCATGTAAGAAATTACCTGCGAGCGTCCCTCTCGGAAAATTGCTTTTGATCCAGCTAATGGGCTGTGCTGCGGGCGCCTCAACAGAAATAACCTGATCGAGTTCATCTTCGGCTAAAACAGCTTCATGGCTCTGACTCGCGAGTAAATCTGTACCTACTTTATGTCTTAAATGCTGTGCCAGATAACTAAAACTGGTTTTGCCTCTTGAATAAAAGCGCTGATCAGGAAAATGCTGCGCCTGTATCTCAATAATATTGATGTGTTGATTTAAATGTCTTGCAGCAGGTGGTTGCTCCAAAATTATTTCATCGGTACAACAACGGTGCTGGAATGGTTCCGCTCTGTTTTTCCAAAATGCCAAACCTGAAACAGACTTGCCATCTGTATCTTGTAAGAGCGCATAAACACGATGACTTGCCCGGGTTAAAGCAACGTACCATAGACGGTTTTGTTCCGCCAAAGCCCGTTCTTCATGCTGCTTCAACTCATTTTCGTTTAAATATGTTTTATCGGCAATCGCAACAACACGTTGTGTTAGAGTTTGAGCCGACTCCGAAACCGTTATATCTTGGGTCGAGAAGTTAAGTGTTTTGTTATTTTCCCGAAATGGCTTGTCGGCCCCGAGCAAAAAGACAATTTTAAACTCAAGACCTTTTGACTGGTGAATGGTCATAAGCTGTACGCCAGCTTCACTCGACAATCTACGCTCTAACTCCCATTCACGATCAAGCGGTGATTGTAATTGCTTGAGATACCAGTGATAGAGATTTTGCGCGCCCTGATATTTCTCGCTATGTTGGCTCAAAATTTCGGTCAAATGACGCAAGTTTACCACAACCCGCTCATTATCTTTACTCTGGACAGCAACCAGATTTTTCCAAATGCCAAATTGGTTTAAACATTGCTGCCATGCTACTAAAAAGCCCTGAGCTGACCACAATTCCCGAATAGTATCAAAACCCGTCATAAACTGGCTTAAACCTGCGGCCGTTTGTTCGAGTTGCAACAGCTGTTTAAGGTCCATAGCAAATAAACGGCTAATCAAAGCTCGTTTCACTTTGGCCTCATCGTAAGGATGAAGAATCGCAGTGAGTAAGGCCCCAACATCCTGAGCAATTGTGCAATCAAAAACACTTCGTTTTGATGGCCGATTAACTCGTATTCCTAAACGTTCTAATTCAAATTGAACTTTATCAAGACCATCATGATTACGCGACAAGACCGCAATATCGTCTTCATTTAAGGTTTGAGTCTGAGCATCTTTTTGAAAATAAAGTTGTCCAGCATGTGACTGATTAAGTAAATCACGTATTTTCCACGCGACTTGCTGTGCTTCCGTCTCCTTGTCTTTTAGCATGAGCCAACGTAAAGGATGCGGATTAGGCTGGTTTTGATCGATTAAAACCGGATGAGGTCGAGTCCCTGCCCGAATCGGGTCATATTGAACCTGTTCACCAAAGTCGATTTGCCTTTGAAATAATGCATCAACCACTTCAACCAAGTCAGCGACTGAACGGTGGTTATGAATTAACTTATATTCACGACCATGCTTTGCCTGAATATCTTTGTAGGCATTCAAGAAGGTGAGCATATCCCCACCACGGAAACCGTAAATTGCCTGCTTACGGTCACCCACCATAATCATGCAACCTTTTTGGTAACGTTCTGGATGACGCCAAATGCTGGCAAGCATGTCATCTTGGTCTTGGTTGGTGTCTTGAAACTCATCAACCAAAATTAAGGGGTATCGAGCCTGCACAAATACGGCGAAACGTTGCCCCTGCTCGCCCTTTAAAGCTTCTGACAAAGTGCGAATTTGCTGAGAAAAAGTCGTCTCGCCCTTGTTTTGTAAAACCTGTGGTAAACGTTTTTTAACCTCTACACACAAATAGGCTTTTAAATAAATATGAAGCTGATCGAACTGTTCAGCATAGTTTTTCAGCACACCAAATAACTGCTGAATCTGCTGAATACAAGGATGCTGATAAAATCCATCCGAAATTTCGGCAGGACATTTCTTGAAAACTTTCTGATCGGCAAGTTGGCCTAAAAACTTAAAAACAAGTTCCCGTTGTACTGCCAAAGACCCATCAAAAACTAAAATACTGTCGCTTTGCTTTAAAACTTGTAATAACTGTGGCAAACATTCACTAAATAACTTATTAAATGCCCCATTACGGAATATTGTGCCGCTTACATGTTTATAGTGCTCGCCATCAAGCGAGTAATACGGTTCTAGAAGACTGATATCAATTTCTGCTGCCAGCTGTTTGAGCTGAGCAAGCTGTTCAAACTGAATGGTAGGCTTTTCGGGAAGTTTAAAGTGAGCCGAACTAAAATTCAGTGAGTCTTCGACCAGTTTGACAAAACTGTCGACACTTTTTAACTCACCTGCCAGATACAACGCATCAATCACCGTTTGAGGCTGAGACTGTATCCATTCACGTAAAACATCATGAATCAGTTGTCGGCTATAGGTTTTAGCGTCATCGGTAATTTGAGCACGTTCAATTTTGCCACTTTCAAAGGCAAACTCACGTAATAGCTTTTGGCTAAAGCTATCAAGTGTTCCGACAAACAGCTCATCCAACTGATCGATCACGAGCTTTAAACGCTCACAGGCATAGGCAATCCGTGTCGCAAAATGCTTGAGAATATGTTGCAGCAATAAGTCAGATTCTTGCTCGGCCTGTAAAAGAATCTCTTTTTCGGTCAGGCTCCGCTTGGCATCTAAGTAACGGTAGGTTTCGACCAAACGTGCACGAATTCGGCTTTTTAACTCAGCCGCAGCCGCACGGGTAAAGGTGGTCGCAATGACTTGGCCCGGTAAATATTTCTCAAGAAAAATACGGACCATTAAACTCGACAGTGTATAGGTTTTCCCGGTACCCGCCGAAGCTTCAATTAAATGCAGTCCACTAAATTCAATATCAATAATAGGTTGATAAGACACCTGTACTCTTGAGTTCATGTCTTACTCCGAATGTTGAAATTGAAAAACCGGATGATACAGGTCATAAGCAAACTCATCACAAGCATGTTGAAGTAATGCTTGTGCATCTTGTTCTTGCAAAATGAAACGCCAGTCTTGATGTAACTTGCACGCTTCATTTTGTGTCATATCGATAGAGGTAAATGTCCCCGTTTCATTCCAGTATTTTAACAGCTCTGCATAGCTCTTCTCATCCAGTTTTATTTTTTCTGTCGGATTTGTTGTTTCCCACTGATATGCCTTGGCTTTTTCAAGTGGCTTTAATAATAAAGCTGCTGGTAACACGAGTGGCTGCTGTTGAGCATAATGCCAGATTTTAAACCACGGTTGTAAATACTGCCGAGCTTGCTCCGAACTAATACCTTTACAGATGACAGTTTGGTCACTAAAAACCACAATACGGCGTCTTTCAGTTCCTGCACTTCCTTCATTTAAATAGGCCAACCAAAGCAGGTACTCTAACCAGACTTTTGCACGTCTTTTTGCCCGAGCACTTGATGCTTCCATGCTGACCCAATCCTGAGTTTCAGATTTTGGCACCGTAATATTCATATGAAGCTGTTTGGCAATTCGCCACACACGCTGAGTCGTTTGTGTCACGGCTGACGCATAATGATGAAGGCGCTCAAGCAAACATTCCTGTTCAAAAATGCCCTGTTGCCATGCGCTGTATTGAACTTTGCCTACAGGCAACTGATCAAGTAGAACTTCAGGCTGTGCCTGCTGTTCGTTTTGCTGTAAAAAATGCCGAATGGTATAACGGCCCAAACCATCTAAAAGCAAAGGTTCATTCTGATCTAATACGCCTACATTTCCTAAGTTTTCTACGCCCAAAGTTTTTAAATATAAACGTGCGGGGAAAGTCACATCCTGTATCCACTGATGGCTGTCTAAAACCAACATGTCAGGTATTTCTAAAGGATAAGATATATTTGCCCAAGGCTTGAGAACACCGGAAGCTTGCTGAATTTGCATCGCCACGTTAAACCAGTGATCTTGATAACGAATATAGCGGTTCTCGGCCATAAAACCTTTAGGGTCAAACGGCTGTAAATAATGTAAGTGATAGAGCTGTTTTAATTGAGAGGGAATTTCAATACCTTCAATCACTTCTCGATCGGGTGCATTTGGTTCTGGCTTTACAATAAGTGCAAGATGCTCACGGAACTCTTGAAGAATACTAGAAGGATCTCTCACCTCACCGTCATTGACATCAAAGCCGTTATAAAACAGCCATAAGTTTTCTTGAGCTAAAAGTAGGGCGTCTAAGAAAGCGCCTTGATCATCCTCAAGACGGGAACGATCACCTAATTGTTGACGTAAGGCATCCATCAAATCAAATGGCACATGGGTGTCTCGATTTGGAAACTGCCCTGCATCAAGGTTCAACATCACAATTAAACGATAAGGCAAAGGACGAATTTGTCCAATCTGGGCAAAGGTAATCTGTCCTGTCGGTTCAGCTTGAGCCGTCTGATTTTCTAAAGTTCGCTGAATCTCATCCAAAATATAAGGCAAAGGCAAGGTGATTTTACGTAAGGTGCCTGTTTCTGTCTCGGCATAGTAGCTTGCGAGCGTTAACATACGCTCTTGTTTTTTTACAATTTCCCGCGCAGTTTTTAAAGCAGCCACACCGGCCTGCTCAAACTCGATAATATCTTGCGAGAGTATTTGCAACCAGTATTCCACCGTATGACTTTTTTTCTGCTCATGCATAATGAGCCAGTCACGGCGTTCATTTAAATCTTGATAAATCTGAATGAGCGTACCAATAAGCTCAAAATCGCCCGGTTGAACCTTAGCGTAACTCAGCACCTGATTAAATGTAGCATGTTCAGGAATGGCTATGCCGAGCGCTAACCGCTCTAAAGCAAATTTAAAGCTATATCGGTAGTCATCATCGCCGTCACATAAACTACGTTTCAGATGCTCTGCATCAAGTCCACGTTTAAACCCTGCATCAGCAAGTAAAGTTAAAATTCGCTCTACTTGAGCATATTCAAGTGCATAACGCTGTTGAGTCGCGTGTAAACCAAGCCAGTCAGCAAACTCATCAAAGCTAAATCGCCCTTGCATAAGGTGAATACGCCCAATCACGGCACGCCATGCATTAAGTGCATCGAGTGAGGCAATTCCTGCTATTTTGACAGGCAAATGCACGCCTTGCTCAGTCGCTGTAGCAGGAAAAACACTTCGTATTAAAGGCTCTACTTCTGCCAAATTAGGAACTAAAACCAAAATATCATTTGGACGACGCGGCTGTTCGTGCGGTTTTGCCAACCAGCTAATCAATTGTTCTTTCAATACTTCAAGTTGCCGTAATGTCGAGTGGCAGACATGAATCTGAATTGAGTCATCGTTAGGGGCAAGCTCATACTGCTTTGCTTGGGGTTCCACCAAGTGCAAAATATCTGACTGAACTTTGCCAAGTAAACTTTCAGGAAAATCATCGACAAAAGCATCCACCCACTTACCCTCTTCACCTGTAGATAAGTTTGAGAGTAATGAGAAGTGGTCGCGGGCTTGTTTGCCTAATCTGGTTAAAAGTGGATGTCTTGACTCACGTGCCTCAGCATTAAAATTAAGCGTAAATTTATTAAAGAAATCGGCAATTTCCGCATCGGTCGCTTGGGGGTTCTTTGCTATAAAACGCTCTTTTACCCCTAAGTCATAGCGCTGTTTCCAGAGTGGGTCGACACTATCGGCCCAATATTCTTGCGAAGGGTTATAGTGCAAAATCAAAACATCAATGTATTGCCCTAAACGACGTAAAA
Organism: Acinetobacter sp. EKM10A; assembly: GCF_011075215.1. Classification (NCBI taxonomy): domain Bacteria; kingdom Pseudomonadati; phylum Pseudomonadota; class Gammaproteobacteria; order Moraxellales; family Moraxellaceae; genus Acinetobacter; species Acinetobacter sp. EKM10A. The sequence goes on from NZ_JAALLK010000003.1 coordinate 302,452, forward strand.
ACTGAAGCTGGCTGGGCGGTAAATCCAGTAAAGTAAAAATGACAATTTGCTGTGGCAAACGAGACAGTGCTTTCTTCTGGCGCTCAGGATGTTCTAATTCCTGCCAGAATAATTCGTCAATTTGCTGCATTTGCATAAAATCATCATGAAAATGCTGCTGCCATAACCAGCGCTGCCAACGTTCTAACTCTTGAGTTTGCTGCAAAGTAAATGCCGAAACTTCTTTATCTTTATGGGCAATATACTTTTCGATATCAAGTGATCGCCCTTGTCCCCATGCTGCTAACCAGTTATTTGGACAAGTACACATATTTTCACAACCACGCTGGCACTGTCCCCGATAGACCATGTAGTTACTAAATAAATCGGCAACCTGCTCAGCAACCCAATACAACATTTTTTGCTTTTTTAGCTGCTTCTCAATACCTTGTTCAAGCCGATCTGCGCTGTCATAAATACGTTGAACAATAGAATGCAGTGGATGAGAGCTATCTATGCTCATGACATCAGGCTGAATAAATTCCTGTAAGGCTTGATGTACACGCCATTTAAAAATCAAGCGTGGAATATTGGCTTTACGAACCTGCTCCTTATGCGCCGTGAGGACCTGTTGATAGGCATACCACTGAAACCCGCGCACACGTTGATGAAACTGATAATTGGCGCTCATTCCTTGCTGTTCTGCAAGTTTTTGTATCAGCCACTGCTCGATGGCAGGACTTGGCACAATGAAATGCTGGGCTTTCAAAACCTGTAATGGATGCGTTGACGGCTGGGACGTAGATGCCAGTACACCCTGCAACAACACATCAATACGTTGACTTTGAATAACATGGATACCCATTTATTTCATATCCTACTCGCATAATTTATGCACAAAATCATAAACATTCATTACTATACAACTGAATCTGACTATGTCACGTTGGTTTAAACACAGCATAATCTCATTTTAGGTGTCACTTACCTTGTGTTGGCAAGGCACCTTCAAGGAACACATTACAGGTAAAACATTATGAAAATTGATAACATTCCTGACTATATTGATCCTAGCCTAAATCTGGAACAAATTCGCGATGAGTGCCAAGAACTCATTCAGAAAAGAGCTTACGTCTCTGCTGGTGCAGCAATTGTACCCATTCCTTTTTTTGACGTGGTAGTAGATTTGGGAATTTTGTCACAGCTTATTCCCGATATTAATTCCCGCTTTGGTTTAGCGCCTGAACATGTCAGTGTCTATGATCCAAAAACAAAAACAATTCACTGGGATGAATTACGAAAACGCGGCTTTCAATTTTCAGGCTTTGTGGTCGCTCGTACTACCGTTAAAAAAACCTTTAACGGTTTCTTTGGAAAGATTGTTACCAAACAAGTGACAAAATTTGTACCACTAGGTGGGCAACTTGTCGCAGCAAGTTTAGGCTATTTTATGATGAAAAAAATAGCCCAAACTCATCTAAATGACAGCTACAACCTTGCTAAACGTATTCAACAAAAAAGTCGTGGCACGGTTGTAAACTAAAATCTAACTTACGGCTGAGAGTTTAATCTGCTCTCAGCTGTTTTAAAATAGCTCTTAACACTTCTAAGCGTGCAGTGTATTTATCGTCTGTTGCGACAATATACCAAGGCGCATATTCGGTACTGGTTCGCTCAAACATATCTGCGGCTGCCTTTAAATAATCATCCCACTTATCACGGTTACGCCAATCTTCGGCAGTAATTTTAAAGCGTTTGTGCGGTGTCTCTTCTCTGGCTTTAAAACGTTGCTCTTGCTCATCTTTACTAATTGCTAGCCAAATTTTTACCACAATTGTTTGGCTATCAAATAAGTCTTTTTCAAAGCGATTGATTTCATCATATGCCCTTTGCCATTCGATAGGTGAAGCAAATCCTTCAACACGCTCTACCAGCACACGACCATACCAGGTACGGTCAAAAATGGTAATTTTTTCAGCTTCATTAATACGATTCCAAAAACGCCACAAATACGGGTGTCTTGCTTCGAAACGTTCAGGCGCCCCAATACAGTGAATATCATATTCACGCGGGTCTAAGTTTTTAACAATTCGCTTAATGGCCCCACCTTTACCGGCAGCATCCATCCCTTCAAATGCAATCACCACATTGCGTTTATCAAAGCGCATGGTATCGGCAATTTTTTTACTGAGTTTATCGAGCTCTTTTTTATATTCGGCTTTATCCATTTTTTCCTGAGCAGGTTTTAATAAACTCTCGGGAATTTTTGCCTGCTGCCATTTACCTTTGACTTCAGTTTCATGTTCAGGCAATTGACGCATATGTTGTAAAAGATACTGAGCAAAAAATTGATCGCGCTGTTTTTCATCTTCCCCATCAATAATGTACCAATCGTCGGTAAAGCGACGGCGTAGCTTTTGCAAAGTGTCATATTGTTTTTTATTACGCCAGTCTAGGCCGTGAAGCTTATGCCAATGCTGTTCAGATGGATCTATTTTATCTAACCGTTTTTGGAGTGATTTCCACGAAAGATCAAACCAAACCTTAATGACATCGACATAGTTATTTTTTAGGTCCTGTTCAAACGCTCGCATATTTTCAACATAGGCATCAAAACGCGCATCATCCAAAGGTTCTGACACATGAGTTGCCGTAACCAACAAATCGCTATACCAGTTGCCAAACATCACCACAATTTGGCCTTCAGTCGGAATAAATGCTGAATAAGACTGCCAGAATGCTTCAGAGTCTGTCAGCACACGTGGTGCATCTGCTTTTACCCGTAGATATCTTGGATCTAACCACTCTCGAAGCTGTTTAACCGCTTCCCCTTTTCCAGCTAACTCAATACCACTCATTAAAATGAGTGTGCTTTTGGCATTGGGTTTCCCTCGGCTTTCTTTTAAAGCATATTGTGCTTCAATTAAATCAACTGAAAGCTGTTCTTCGTCTCGTATTTCAAATTTTGGTTGTTGTTCACTCATGGTCCACTGCTCTAATCTTTTTATTTAATTTCGCCATTATTTAACTTATGCGCTTGGGTGATGAATTGCTATACAAATTATGTCATTGCAACATGATTTAACCTGAAAATTGACGCATAAATCATTTTTTTTACATCTACTCGCCATAGTAGAAGGTTACAATGCCTCTTATGATTTTTTGTAAATAGCCCAATATTAGAGCCTTACATGTCTAAACTCGCTGCTTTTGATGAACTTTTACAACAATATAAAACATTTAATTATCACGACAATCCAGTGCTTGCCCAACGTTTGCAAGATGTACAAACATGGCTAAAAGAACGGATGAAAGAGACGCATCACGACTTTTTTAATTTGCCAGAACACAAACTGATGGCTCAGTACTTTTTAAACCGTTTATATGGTGGACCAGAGTTCGATGCACTTGCTGCACAAATTGAACGTTTATTGAAATATGCACATAAAGCAGAAAAGGTTTTACCTGAAAACGCAATTAAGACAGGTACAAAGTCGGTAAGTTTGGCTGTACTTGCCACTCAACTTGATGAACAAGTAGCAATGCAGCTTCTTGAAGACTATCCGGCAGATACCGTACTTACCGACGAGATCATGCGCTTAACCTTAATCAAGCTTGATCAGGCTGAAGCCCGTTACCAACAGCTTGCCCTTCTTGACGATTTAGGAGCAGCACTCGATAAATACATGCGTTCATTTATGATGTTTACTGCTTTTAAAATGTGTAAAGGTATTGCACAAAAATATCACTTCGAATTGATGTATGATTTTATTCAAGATGGTTTTAGTGCAATGAAACCTTTAAAATCGGCTGAGGCCTTTATTAAAACTTTTACGGAAAAAGAACGCCAGATTGTTGAAAAAGTACATTCAGGACATCCGAATCCGTTTAGAGTGTGATAAGGTCGGCACATAGAAAAAACTCAACCTCACGAAGTTGAGATTTTATTCATTATATTTGCATGATGATGCCTGTAAAAATAGACAAAATCTGTCATCATGCAGAACTTATTCCGTTTCACTTGAGTTTGAGTCTAGGAGAGACAATATGTCTAACGAAAACCAAAAGCCAACATCTCCAACTGAGCAGGCACAAAGTTCAGACAAAGTTAGCCCATTCCTAAGCTCACCTTTACCGCAAGGTACACCTCAAGGGCAACAACAATCTTTACAGCAAACCTTAACAGATACACCTGTTAGCGGTTCTGTGCCGAAATACAATTTACCACGTGGTGCAGGCAACACTGGCAACGTTGGTGAAACAACACACTTTGGTTATTCAACAGTTCGAACTGAAGACAAAGCACAAAAAGTTGCTGAAGTTTTCCACTCGGTTGCAAGCAAATATGACCTTATGAATGACTTGATGTCATTTGGTATTCACCGTTTATGGAAACGCTTTGCAATTAACATGTCTGGTGTTCGCCGTGGTCAACATGTGTTAGACATTGCTGGTGGTACAGGCGACTTAGCAAAAGTATTTAGCCGTGAAGTTGGCCCGCAGGGTCATGTGGTACTTTCAGACATTAACGAATCTATGCTCAATGTTGGCCGTGATCGTCTAATTGATGCAGGCTGTACCAATGTCGATTTTGTACTTGCCAATGCAGAAACTTTAGAACCTTTTGCAGACAACAGCTTTGACCTTGTCACCATTAGCTTTGGTTTACGTAACGTGACAGATAAAGACGCAGCGCTTGCTTCTATGTTCCGTGTGTTAAAACCAGGTGGCCGCTTACTTGTTCTTGAGTTTTCTAAACCAGTATTTGAGCCATTCTCAAAACTTTATGACCTCTACTCATTCACTGCTTTACCGATTATGGGTAAATTGGTTGCTAATGACTCAGAAAGTTATAAGTACTTGGCTGAATCAATTCGTATGCACCCAGACCAACGTACCTTAAAAGGTATGATGGAAAATGCTGGCTTCCAGAACTGTGACTATCACAACCTGACTGGCGGTATTGTTGCTGTTCACCGCGGTTTTAAACTGTAAGGGATAACGATATGTGGTCGATTCTGGCACTCGGTGCAGTCGAACGTATCATTCATCATCTGATCGATCTGGATGCATTAACCCGCATTCAGCTCAATCAGCTACAGGGCAAAATGTTGCGTGTTATCATCGATAGCCCGCAACTTTCTGTTGATGTATTCTTTGACCAAGAAAAAGTACGTCTTGAACCTACCGTTACAGGGCACAGTGAAAAGCCATCTATTTTTGAGCAGCGCCCTTTTGATCCACAATTTAAAATTTCTGAAGCCACTGCAACTTTGCATGTCAAAGATGTCGTTGAACTGATCAAATTATTATTAAGCGATTCAGACCAGATTGGTAATATCCCGCTTCAAGGTGATTATCACCTCTTGCAGGATATTCAAAAAATTATGCAGCAGGCTGAACCTGATTTAGCTGTGCATCTATCAAAATGGGTTGGTCCTCAACTCGCTCACGAAATCGGTAAGATTCAACTTGCACCAAAACATTTAAAACGCTCTCTTCAAAGTCATCTATTTTTTGCTGAAGATGCCTTAAAAGAAGACAGCGGTTTATTTGCCCCACGTTGGGAAATGGACGATTTAAATCAGGCTACGCGTAAGCTTAATCAAGACATTGATCGTCTAGAGGCTAAATTGCAGCAGCTCAATGCACAACTACAACCCACTCAAGACTAGGTAAGACTTTATATGATTCCGCACGTTTCACGTTTACTCGAACTTTGGCGTATTGCAGCGCACTATAGACTCGATACGTTGTTCCCTGCGGATGAATTACCTGTTAAAGCTAAGCATGCATTGAACATTATAAAAATGCATCCGGCAGCATGGTCTAGTCGTGAACGTAAAAATCCTTTAAAGCTTAAAGAAGCTTTAGAAGATATGGGGCCGCTTGCAATTAAGCTTGGACAACTCCTGTCAACCCGCCGTGATTTGATTCCACCTGAAATACTCGCCCAACTGGTTTTACTTCAAGATCAGGTCAAACCTTTTGATGGAGAAGTTGCCAAACAACGTATTCAAGATTCTTTAAAGGCAGACGTAAATACACTGTTTGCCCGCTTTGATGATCAACCACTTGCAGCAGCCTCAATTGCACAAGTCCATACAGCGGCGCTACATGATGGACGTGAAGTTGTTGTTAAAGTTACTCGTCCAGACATTCGTAGCCAAATTTTACAAGACTTTGAAATTCTGGCTTGGCTAGGTAACACCTTAGAAAGTCGTCTTGAAGCTGCCCGTGCATTACATTTATCTGAAATTATTCAAGACTACCGCCAAATCATTTTAAATGAGCTGGACTTAAGTATTGAAGCAGATAACACCCGTCGTATGCGCCATTACTTCACTGGTTCAACCATGATGTATGTGCCAGAAGTCTACATGGACACCAAAGATGTCATGGTGGCTGAGCGTATTACTGGTGTCCCTATTTCAGATACGGCAACCTTTGACCGTTTAGGTATGGACCGCGCACAACTTGCAGAAAAAGGGTTAACCATTTTCTTTACGCAAGTATTCCGCGATAACTTTTTCCATGCCGACATGCACCCCGGCAATGTCTTTGTAGAAACCATCAACCCAAGCAATCCACGCTTTATTGCACTGGACTGTGCAATTATGGGTGAGCTTTCTAAGCACGACCAAATGACAGTTGCCCGTATGTTGCTTGCTGTCATGAACAGTAACTTTATGCAGCTCATTCAAATTGTGCATCAAGCTGGCTGGATTCCACCGGGTACAGACCAAGACGCGTTAGCACGTGAAATGCGTCGCACTGTTGGGCCAATGGTGTCTAAACCAATGGATCAACTTGATTTTGCGGGTATCTTAATTCAAGTGATGGATATTGCTCGACGCTTCCATCTTGAAATTCCGCCCCAGCTCATGCTACTACTCAAAACTTTAGTACATGTAGAAGGCCTAGGTACTGACCTTTATCCGCAGCTCGACATCTGGAAATTGGCAAAACCAATTTTGACGGAATGGGTCAAATCCAACATGAACCCAGTCAAAAATGTAAAAGAGCTCGGCCAGCAATTACCTGACCTGCTTTTAGGCGCTCAAGATTTCCCAAGCTTAATTATTGATAGCTTAAATGGTTTAAAAAATCAGTCGGCTTGGCAAGACCGTCAGTTACGAGAAATTCAGCAACTTCGTTTGCAAATGGAACATCAGCAACGCCGCAGTTGGATGTTCGGTAGTAGCATGCTGATTTTACTGACTATTGCGATTATTAGTCCTTGGTTTGTCTCGATTATTCTGATTGTGCTGAGTAGTTTATTAGCGCTGTGGCGCATATTGAAATAAGTTCAAAATCCCTTGCCAGTGCAAGGGATTTTTTATGGAAAAACTTTAGTTTTAAAAAAATTTATAGCTCACCTATTCATTCATTGCTAAATTGAACCCATAAATGCTTCAAAAGAACAAACAATGAAAACACCTCATTTTGCCATTATCGGTGCTGGTACAGCAGGTTTAGCCACAGCGATTTTACTCGCCCGCCAAGGCAATAACGTTACTATTTTTGAACAAGTTGATGAGTTATCTCCGGTAGGTGCTGGTTTATTACTACAACCTGCGGGCTTAGCTGTATTTGAACATTTAGGTGTGCTCGATAAAGCGCTGCTATTAGGTGCAAAAGTCACAGGCTTAGAAGGCCAACTTCCAGACAAACGTCTTTTAGTTAACAGTCACTATCACGAAGCATCAGCAAATCTTTATGGCCTAGGTATACACCGAGCTACTTTATGTCATGTACTCACTCAAAAGCTTAGCGAGTATTCAAGCCAGATTACTTGGTGTATGAACCACTCTATTGAAAGTTTTGAAGAACTTAACAATGAAGTTCAGCTATTCGGAAGTCATCAAAATCAAAAGTTTGATGCTCGCTTTGATGGTTTACTTATTGCCAATGGTGCTCGTAGCCAATTACGTCCCAAAGCATGGGTAAAGGTTGACCAAGCCTACCCTTGGGGTGCGGCGTGGAGTATCGTGCCTGAATGCCAAGTTCTCGATTCTGAAATTTTGCATCAATTTTATGATTGCTCGAAAATTATGATGGGAATTCTCCCTACAGGAGCAGTTCCAACAGAACCTCAACAGCGCCTTTCAAGTGTTTTTTGGAGTTTACCTACTCCAAAATTACAAAGCTTTTTACAAGATGAGCAGGCTAAACAAGCTTGGTTAAAGCAAGTCTCAGAACGTTGGCCCAAAGTTGCAGAATGGCTGAAAGAAATTTTGTATAACAGCCAAACTCAGCCCAAATGGCTATCTGCAAACTACCGTGATGTCGTTATGACTCAATTTGGTCAAGGTCGAATTGGGGTGATTGGCGATGCCGCTCATGCAATGAGTCCACAGTTAGGTCAAGGTGCAAATATGGCATTATTGGATGCTTGGGCCTTCTCTCAATCATTACGACATGCTCAAAAAAACCAGAATATTGATTGGTCCCTGCTCTGGCAGCACTACCACCAGCTTCGCCGTTCATCCACCCAGTTTTATCAATTTCTTAGTCGCTTATTAACACCACTTTATCAATCTGATCATTGGTGGGCTGGAGGTTTAAGAGATTTAGTTTTTCCGTGGATGTATCAAATCCCTTATTTTCGAAAAGAAATGGCAATCACAATTTCAGGCTTAAAAACAGGGCCATTCAAGCAACTTGATTATGATCAGGTTGCTCAATTGCCTAAAGAAAACAGTGCGTTTCATTTAGAAAGCGAATCTCTGTCTGACTATTAACCCCACCAAATAATAGTGATTAACACATGAAAATCAGCCATCTTGATCATCTTGTTTTAACTGTCTCAAATATTGAATCTACCTGTCATTTCTATCAAACCGTATTGGGGTTTGAAGTCATCACGTTTAAAGGTGATAGAAAGGCTCTAAAGTTTGGAAATCAAAAGATAAATTTACACCAGCAAGGCAACGAGTTTGAACCGAAGGCATTACAGCCAACTCCCGGATCTGCCGACTTGTGTTTTATTTCAGACACTCCCATTTCAGAAGTGGTTGCGCATCTTAATCAGTTAAATATTCAAATTGAAGAAGGTCCGATTGAGCGTACTGGTGCAATGCATCCTATTCTTTCAGTTTATATTCGCGATCCAGATCAAAATTTGATTGAGATTTCAAATATCCTCACGCCTTAGTCATTCGAATAATATACAGATTGGTAAGTGTTACAAGCTATTCATTACGCTGACAAAGACAAAAAGGACAAAGAATTTTTCCGCAAAGCGACGTTGATGCCGTACACTATACAAGCTATTTTTTAGCATCAGATTGAAATCAATTTATAGTTCATATTTCTTTGGTGATTCCTCATGAATAACACGCAATGGCTCGATGAAGTAAAATTTAACGAACAAGGTCTTATCCCTGCCATTGCTCAACATCATCAAACCGGACGTATTTTGATGGTAGCGTGGATGAACCGTGAATCACTTGCGCTAACAGCAGAAAAAAATCAGGCTGTGTATTTCTCTCGCTCTCGCCAAAAACTTTGGCACAAGGGTGAAGAATCAGGCCATTTCCAAACAGTTTATGAAATTCGTTTAGACTGCGATGGCGATGTAATCATATTACAAGTTGAGCAACACGGCGGTATTGCATGCCATACAGGTCGTGAGTCTTGTTTCTACCGCAAACTCACTCCACAGGGCTGGGAAATTGTCGACGCACAATTAAAAGACCCTACTGCAATTTATGGCGATAAAGCCAAAACTGAAAGCCACGATCATGCTCACACCACTGAACAAGTGGATGTGCTTGCTCACTTAGGGCAATTAATGCAAGAGCGTAAGCAAGCTGAAGCGGACACTTCATATGTTGCAAGCCTCTACAAAAAAGGCATTAATAAAATCTTAGAAAAAGTCGGCGAAGAAGGCGTAGAAACTATTATTGCTGCGAAAGACTACGCTGCTCAAAATACAGAAAGCAATTTAAATGACTTGATTTATGAAACTGCCGATTTGTGGTTCCATAGCATTGTCATGTTGGGTTATTTCGATCTTAATCCACAACTTATTATTGACGAATTAGCTCGTCGTCAAGGTTTATCTGGTTTAGTTGAAAAAGCTAACCGCAACAAGGTTTAAAATCACTCAGTGTCGAATATCGAAAAACCTAAAGCCACCTATGAGCAAGCTATTGCCATAGATAACGCACGTCTTGGGCAATCATTTAAAGTGATTGCCTATGCGGGTACAGGTAAAACTACTACATTACAAATGATTAGTGATGCCATGCCTGAACGGCGCGGTATGTATTTGGCTTTTAACAAAGCCATTGCTGGTGAAGCTCAAAACAAATTTCATCGCAATGTAGACTGCCGTACTTTTCACTCACTCGCGTTTCGCAGTGTGCCACGTGGCGTAACTGATAAATTACGTTTACCTCGCTTAAGCCCAAGCTTTATTGCAAAAGAATATCGACTAGAACCGATTACCTTACGTCGAATGATGGGTGGACGTTATGAAAAATACGTCTTAATGCCAAGTCGCCTAGCGAGTCTTGTCGCCAATGCGGTGAGCTATTTCTGTTCGACCAGTTCTCAATATCCAGCTCCTCGACATATTCAGGCGCCAAACTGGTTACATCCAGACGATATTACTGCACTTCAAACTCACCTTTACCCGGCAGTAGAACGCCGCTGGTTAGAGTCCATTGACCCAAATCATCAAGCTGGAATTGGTCACGATATTTACCTCAAACTTTGGGCATTGTCTGAGCCTAATATTCCGGCCGATTATGTCTTATTTGATGAAGCACAAGATGCTGACCCTTTAATGCTGGGTATTTTGCTTCGTCAAAAAAGTACTCAGGTTATTTATGTAGGCGATGCACATCAGCAAATCTACGCGTGGCGCGGTGCAGTAAATGCCATGCAACAGCTGCCTTTGCCAGAGTCTCGCTTAACGACCTCTTTTCGTTTTGGGGAGGCAATTGCCGATGTCGCCAATGCGTTATTAGGTGGCTTAAATGAGACAGTTCCTTTGCTTGGTAATCCGAACCAGAAATCAAGTGTAGTCAATAAACCGCATACAAAAATGCGTGATGCGATTTTGTGTCGTACCAATGCTCGCGCAATGGAGCTGTTATTGGCAGGCTTAGTTCACGGCGATAAAGTGAGTTTGCAAGCTGACCATCAAAAACTAAACCGTTTTGTAGATGCTGCAAGCCTCTTAAAGCAAGGAAAACGAGTTACTGACGTTCCTGAGTTGGCATGGTTTAACTCATGGCATGATGTTCATGAGTACTGTGAAACCAATGAAGGAAGCGATATTAAACCATTGGTTAAGCTGGTAGATGATCACGGCACTGACCCATTAAAAAAAGCACTTGCAAAGATTACTCCCCTTGAGCAAGCTGACTATGTCATCTCGACTGCCCATAAAGCGAAAGGGCTGGAATGGAACCGTGTCCATATTGAAGACGACTATCAATTTAAAATTAATGGTTTAGAGCATAAGATTACAGATGAAGAGTTAAGATTACTGTACGTGGCCTGTACTCGTGCTAAAGTAAGTCTAAATATCCATCATCTTTATGATCTGATACAACAATTAAAACTAAGGGCGCCTTTAAGTCTTCGTCAGTCGGTTGGTTGAAGCGCTCATAATTAGGTGAGCCTATGAAACTTGAATCTATCCAATTTAAACATATTGCTCTGTTTCATGACCTAAAAATACAGTTCCAATATGACAAACAACCGATTACTTTAATTTTAGGCGAGCAGGCGACTGGCAAAAGTATGCTACTCAAGCATATTTATCATGCTTTAACATGGTTTCCTGCGCGCCTTAAAGATGCACGTACACCAGGCATTGTCATGCCAGATCAGGACATTAGCCATTCTCGTTTGCAATCTAAAATAGAAGTTAGCATCCAAATTCCACCGGAATTTGGACAGCTCCCTGAAACCACATCAACCCAGCAAACCGACACATCTCTTTGTAGCTGGAAACTGTTCAAGACCTTAAATTCAAGTGGTGTAGGGATTAGTCAAGTTGAAACTCAGCAGCTCGATCAAACCATTACCCTTTATCATCAAGTCACAAGAAAAGACCCACTTCAAGGTCTTCCCTTACTCGCTTATTATCCGTCAGAGCGATTTGTTAACGATATAAATTTACTGAATAAAAATTTACCGGGTATTACCCAGTCTATTTCTGCTTATGACATTAGCTTCATTCCGTTTACCACCTTCGCCCGCTTTTTTGAGTGGTTACGTGAAATTAGTGATATTGAAAATGCACACGCGGCTCATGTTGTGCAGCGAATTATTTCAAAACAATCCAATCCACAAGATCAGGAAGAAATTTTACGTCAACTACAACTTGAATTGGCAGGACATCCTAAACAGCTTCCTTCACCTAATTTGTACGCATTAAAATCGGCGTTAAAGATTATTTTTCCTGATCTTGAAGACTTTTATTTGCAATATCACCCAAAACTTCAACTTATGGCACATTACAAGGGTGAAGTCTTGGCCTTTCAACAACTTTCTAACACCACTAAAACATGGATTGCACTCGTAGGCGATGTGGTTCGCAGGCTTTGTTTGCTCAATCCGTTGAGCTTAGACCCTTGTCTTGAAGGTGAAGGCGTTTTGTTAATTGACCAGATCGATTCACAACTAGATGCAGCACATTGTTCAGAAATTTTAAATCGTCTTCATCGCGCATTTCCACGCTTACAAATTATTGTGACCGGAAGCCGTGAAGAATTGCTTGAACATGCAGCCGCATATCAATGTTTTAAATTAGAGCATGGAAAAATCAGTCCACTTGATTTAAATACCACTCAGCAGCAACTCGAACATCTTTATACGTTATTACAACGAGATGAAGCGTTAACGCCGCATATAGATCCCCTACCGCTTGATACCGAGCCGGCAACAACTCAAATTGATAGTTTGTACCAACAAATCCAAAATCTAAATGAACAGCAAAAAAATGAATTATTACGTATGATTCATGCAGGAGACACCTCGGAAGAAACCTCCTCTCTTTAAAATTTATTATCCATTTCGCTCAATTTTTATAATAAAACCGAATTCGCTAAATATATGATGAAATCTGGTTTTTTGAGCTGGAAAATCACTAGATGTTGTTACCACATGTAATAACATCAGATTTTTAATGATTTTTTAGTGTACAATAAATTTCATTTTGCGTTTTTATTATTCAAGTTGCGCAATACAACTTGTTTCTCGCTTTATTTTTCTAATTTGGTCGGGTTTTCAGAATATAAGCTTTGGAAATCTCTTTGAATTCCTATCTATTCTGAAATGAAAATTTCACCTTTAGGCTTCGGTCTAAATTATATATGGATACGAGTGTGCTACCGATAATTATCTTATTACCGTTAATATTAGGCACCACCCTTGTTTCATTGCTTCAACGGTTTTCACGTGGAGTAACGGCTTTAGGGGCGATCGGAGTCAGTTTAACCAGTTTTGGTTTATTACTGACTCAGGCTAAAACTGTGCTTGGTGGTGCAAGCATTCAACAAAGTTGGGATTGGTTACCACAATTAGGAATTAATCTGAGCTTTAGACTTGATGCCCTTGGTTTATTATTTTCTCTTCTTATTACCGGTATCGGTACACTCATTTATATTTATGCCTATTATTATCTAGGGCCTAAAAATTCATTAAGTAAATTATATTTATTACTCATGCTGTTTATGGCAGCAATGCTCGGTATTTCCCTCTCTAACAATTTAATTATTTTATTAGTCTTTTGGGAACTTACCAGTATTTCATCCTTCCTATTAGTCGGTTACTGGAGTCATTACGAAGCTGCTCAACGTGGCTCGCGTATGGCACTTACCATTACAGGTATGGGTGGACTCGCCATGCTAGGTGGATTTGTCTTATTAGGACAAATCACAGGAACCTACGAAATTAATGATATTGTCGGAATGAAAGACCTCATTCAAAGTCACTATCTGTTTGTTCCGACGCTTTTGCTTATTTTACTGGGTGCATTTACTAAAAGTGCTCAGTTCCCGTTCCATTTTTGGTTACCCAACGCAATGGCAGCGCCCACTCCCGTGTCGGCCTATTTGCACTCTGCCACCATGGTAAAAGCTGGGATTTTCTTATTAGCTCGTCTTGCACCTATTTTCATTGGCGCTGCGCTTTATCACAACATTGTCACGTTTGTCGGTCTATTTACACTTTGTATGGCCGCATGCTTCGCAATTTTTAAAGAAGATCTAAAAGGACTGCTAGCCTATTCTACAATTAGTCATTTAGGTCTTATCGTTTGCCTGCTTGGTATTGGTTCACCTTTAGCTGTTGCTGCGGCAATTTTCCATATTATTAACCACGCAACCTTTAAAGCTGCCCTGTTTATGATTGCCGGGATTATTGACCATGAAACAGGTACACGTGACCTTAGAAAGTTAAGTGGGATTTGGCAACTATTACCGTTTACCGCAACACTGACTATGATTACAGCGGCATCAATGGCAGGTGTTCCTCTCACTAATGGCTTTATTTCTAAGGAAATGTTCTTTACCGAGCTATTAGCGAGCCTTTCAGGATCAACTGTTATCTTTGCCAGTATTATTGCGACGCTTGCCGGTATTTTTGCAGTCAGTTATTCAATTCGCTTAGTACACGGCGTATTTTTTGATGGCCCCGTAGGTAAACAAGTTCCAAATAAAAATGCCCACGAACCACCTATCGGCATGCGAGCACCAGCTATATTGCTTGCGATACTATGTATTTTGGTCGGTATTTTCCCTGCCCTACTGGTCGAGCCTCTAGTTAACAGTGTGACACGTGCAAGTCTTATGCAACCTGATTTTGCAGGTACTCATCTTGCAATTTGGCATGGATTTAATGCGCCATTAATCATGAGTATTATTGCTCTGGTTGGCGGTACGCTTTTCTATTTTGCCCTAGCAAAAGATAGCATGATTCGTAAGATCGACCTTGACCCACGTTTAGGGCGCTTACAAGGCCGTATTTTATTTGACTTATTCTTAAAGCATTTATTATTAACAAGCCGAAAAATTAAACAAAAAACCGAAAATGGTTCTTTGCAAAGTTACCTGTTCTTAATCATTGCTTTTAGCATCGTCATGGTTACTCTGCCTTTGTTCAATCAGGGCCTTACCACAGGTACACGTGAGCTGACTCACGCACCATGGATTGCAGTAGTTCTTTGGCTGACCTTATTCTCAGGTTGCTGGATGATGCTTTGGTTCCACCACGAACGTATCAAGGCTGTACTCATTAGCGGTGCAATTGGTCTTGTGGTTACCATGGTATTTGTCACCATGTCGGCACCTGACTTAGCACTCACTCAAATTACGGTAGATGTAGTTACGACTGTTCTGTTGTTGATGAGCTTATCGTTGCTCCCTCAACTTACGCCATATGAATCTCGTCGCTCAAGACGTTGGAGAGATGCTGCGTTAGCAATTATTGGCGGTTTAGGAATTGGTTGGATTACATGGCTTATTTTAACGCGTGATCATAATTCGATTTCATGGTTCTTTGCTCAGCAATCCTTACCACTTGGCGGCGGTTCAAACATTGTAAATGTTATTTTAGTGGACTTCCGTGGCTTTGATACCTTTGGTGAAATTACAGTACTAGGCATTGCTGCGATTGGTGCGCTATGTCTCATGGATGGCATGCGCGTACATGGCACCACCATGACCCAAGGCCTCACCTACCGTTTTAACCCATCTCCACTCATGTTCCGTATTACGGCCTCTTGGGTGTTACCTTTAGCATTGGTCGTAAGTGTCTATATCTTTATGCGTGGACACAACTACCCGGGTGGTGGCTTTATTGCAGGTCTAATTACCTCAATGGCCCTGATTATTCAGTACATTGCTTTAGGTCAAGATCAAGCAGAACAAATGTTAAAAGCACAATCCGGTCGTCTTTACGAAATCTGGATTGGCTCCGGATTAACAATTGCAGGCCTTACTGGCATTGCCGCATGGTTCTGGGCACGTCCATTCTTAACCAGTGCGCACGTCTATGTTGAATTACCAGTTTTAGGTAAGTTGCATCTGGCTTCAGCAGCAAGCTTTGATCTGGGTGTGTATATCACCGTAGTAGGCGCTACCATGCTACTCATTTCTGTATTAGGGGACTCTCGCCACTCGAGTATGTCTGGTCCTGTACCTCATGGGGAGAAATCATCATGATCAGTTTAGAATTCTTACTGGCCTCTGCCATTGGGCTACTTGTTGCGACAGGCATTTATCTAATCTTACGTGCGCGTACCTTCCCTGTTGTGTTGGGCTTAGCAGTGCTGGGCTATGCGGTTAACTTATTTTTGTTTGCGATGGGCCGTTTGCAAGTCAGCTCACCAGCCATCCTAACCGAAACCACCAATATTACAGATCCACTTCCACAAGCACTTGTTTTAACAGCAATCGTGATCGGTTTTGCCACTACCGCTTTTATTGTGCAGCTTGCATTACGTAGCCGTTATGAATCCGGTAGTGACCATGTTGATGCTAAAGAAGATATTTCTCCAACATACGACCCACGTGAGGATGAGCCGTGATGTTTGATTTTTTATCTTTTTGGCAAGCTAATACACCAATTTTCAGTATCCTCATCCCAGCATTTACTGGTTTTCTCTTATTGCTTCTAGGTAATCCTGGCGCTGGTGCATTAAAAGAAGATTGGCGACAACCTTGGCGCCGTGGCATTAGTTTGATCTCAGCAATAGCTGGGTTAATCACTGCCGTTAGTTATCTGCTTGTTGCAAACACTGGCCAAATTACAGTTTATCAGTTGAGCGAGTGGTCAGCTCCCTTTGGTATTGTGCTGGTACTTGACCGCCTTTCAGCTTTTATGCTGGTTTTAACTTATGCCTTAGCAGTTCCGGTTTTATGGTATGCCAGTGAAAACTGGGATACGAGAGGTCGCTATTTCCACGCCATATTCCATTTTCTTTTAATGGGGCTATGTGGCGCATTTCTCACAGGCGACTTATTTAACCTGTTCGTTTTCTTTGAAATCTTGCTCATGGCGTCCTATGTCCTCTTATTACATGGACAAGGAAAACCGAGATTTCAGCTTGGTGTGCACTACGTCATTATCAACCTTTTAGCCTCTGCCCTGTTCTTAATTGGTCTTGGCATGATCTATGGCAGTGTAGGTAGCCTCAATATGGCTGACGTTTCACGTTTGCTACCGACTTTAGATGCAGATCAACATAAATTAGCAGTTGCAGGTGCCTTACTCTTATTTGTCGTGTTTGGTATTAAAGCGGCTATGCTACCAGTTGGTTTTTGGCTACCAAAAACTTATGCCGTTGCAAGTACACCTGTCGCAGCAATTTTTACCATCATGACCAAAGTGGGGATCTATGCCATTTTGCGTGTCAATGGAACTGTATTTAATGATGTACTCAGCCAAGAAATCTTTAAAAGCTGGTTACTTCCAATTGGTTTAGTGACTTCTTTATATGGCGTGATTGGCGCAATTGGTGCAGATCGCCTCAGACGTTTTGTTGGCTTTATGGTGCTGTCTTCAATTGGTACTTTATTGATTGCAATTGCCATGTCAAACACGCAAGCGTGGTCTGGAGCATTATTCTATTTAGTCCACAGTACATTAATTGGTGCAGCATTTTACCTGTTCTGTGGCTGGATGACTTCACAGCGCGGTGATTTTAAAGACCATTTAAAGATTGCACCAAGAATTAAACAAGAAAAAGCAGCCATGCTGACCTATTTCCTGATTGCCATGATGCTCGCAGGCTTACCACCTTTTAGTGGCTTCTTTGGGAAAGTATTTATTTTGCAGGCTACTGTTGAAACTGCATATCAAGGCTGGGTTATTGGTATTGTTCTTTTGGTGAGTCTATTAAGTATTATTGCATTAACACGTGTCGGCTTTATTTTATTCTGGCGTGCATCACCACCAGAAGAAGACCCGATCAATCCTGCTTATATTATTTATCGTGCTTTACCTGAAAAAGCACCCCCACGTAACGATACAGTCATCTATATCTTACTTGCCGGTTTAGTGGCTTATGTAGCATTTGCTTCACCTGTATTGCACTACACCACAAATACCGCTCAGCAAATTCAAGATCATGCCCTGTATCAGCAATCTATTCTTAAAACTGATCAAAATGGCGAAGTTATTAGCGTTCAGCCATATGACTCAACTTATTTACCAGAAACAAAATATGGTGGTGAAGTTGAAGATCATAATGCCTATCTTATTCCTGACATTATTTCGAAAGATACTTTCAACGGTGAGCATATTTCTGAATATAAACACCGCCAAATTCAGCAGCAAGAAAAATTGCAAACCCCAACCATTGCTGATGAAAGTCAACTGAAACCTATGGAGCCATAACAATGCAGCTATCTAAATTGCTTGACCGCTGGTTTCCGCATCCATTTGTTTCTTTTTTGATTATCATCTTCTGGTTAATGCTCGCGCATAGTCTTGATGCGAGCGACCTGCTTATGGCTGTAATTTTGGGGCTTGTTATTCCCCGTCTAGTTCGTCCTTTTATTACCAGAACTCCGCATATCCATTGGAAACCAGCCATAAAACTATGTTTTGTTGTCTTATGGGATATTATTATTTCCAATTTTCGGGTTGCTAAACTGGTATTAGGGTCACCGAAAAAATTACATCCTAAATGGTACCGTGTTCCATTAGAAACAGAACATGAGCAAGTAAACTCTTTACTAGCAATGATTATTACTACAACGCCTGGCACGGTCTCTGCCGGTATTGATCAAGAGCGTGGTGATATTTTGGTCCACTCTCTTAGCACAGAAAATACTGAAAGTGATGTGCAAGACATCAAACAACGCTATGAGGCTCCACTCATGGAAATTTTTGATGTGAAAAGCAAATCGGAGGACAACGCATGACCATCCTACCTTATGCTCTTGGCATTAGCTTGATTGCTATCACAATCTCTATGTTGCTTTGCCTTTTTCGAATGGTGATGGGACCATCCATTGTCGACCGCCTACTAGCGCTTGATACCCTATTTTTAAATGCGACCTGTCTCATTATTGTGTTAGGCATTTATTGGACAACTACCTCTTTATTTGAAGGGGCGTTGTTAGTCGCTATGCTAGGGTTTGTTTCAACGGCTGCTTTAGCTCGTTATTTTACAACCGGTCATGTAATCGATTAGGGGAAGGTCAAAATGCAAATTACAATGGAAATTATTGTTTCGATCTTTCTGGTTTTCGGTGCTTTTTTTATGTTAGTCGGATCTATCGGTATGGTACGTCTACCCGATTTATTCATGCGACTACATGCACCTACCAAGTCGAGTACATTAGGCTTAGGTAGCTTTTTAATTGCTTCAATGATCTTTTTTGCTTTTCAAGGCCGATTTGGCTTTGCCGAGTTACTTATTACACTGTTGGCTTTTATTACTGCACCTGTATCAGCCAACTTAATTGCTCAAGCCGCGCTACATTTACGTTTACGCTCATTGAGTGGTGAAGTTCCTGAAGCTATTGAACGTCCTCTACCGTGGGATCGTTATAAAATTGGGCAACGTTTTTCACAAAACAAACCACCCATGGAACCTCCTCAAGAATAAAAACTTGAACACATAAAAAAGCCACCCCAAGGTGGCTTTTTTATTTTGAGTTTTCATTACTCTTCGTCATCTGACTCACGTTTCGGTAAATCTTGTACCGCTTTTTCGATAAGGCCAAACATATAGTTACCATATGCATTGGTTTTATCGTAATGGAAACGCAAGCGAGGCGTGATGCGCGTTTTAATACGACGACTCAACTCCTGACGTAAAAAACCAGATGCTTTATTCAAAATATCTAGTGTTTCACGGTGAGCCACTTCGTTTTGGTCATCGCTTAATTCACGACCCATCACGGTCACATAGACATCGGCATAACCTAAGTCCGGACTGACTTTAACGCCTGAGATGGTCACAAGACCACCCAGACGCGGATCTTTCAACTCCTGACGGATAAGTTCAGAAAGCTCGCGCTGTACTGAATCCGCCATTCGCTTTAAGCGTTGTCCACCCGCCATTAAAGACTCCGTTTAACCATTTGAACATCATAAACCTCAATCTTATCAAGAGGTTTGATGTCGTTATAACCTTTCACGGCAAGACCACATTCCATACCGGCACGAACTTCATCAACGACATCTTTATAACGACGTAATGATTCAAGTTCACCTTGGAAAATCACAACATCATCACGTAAGACACGGATTGGTTTGTTACGGTGAATCACGCCTTCCATAACCATACAGCCCGCAGCAGCACCAAACTTACTAGAACGGAACACTTCACGTACTTGAGCAACACCCAAGATAGTTTCACGGTGTTCAGGAGCAAGTTTACCGCTCATGGCATCTTTTACATCATCAATCAATTCATAGATGATGCTGTAGTAACGAATATCGATACCGTCTTGGTCACTCTTCTGACGAGCAGCTGTATCAGCACGAACGTTGAAGCCTAACAATACAGCTTCTGAAGACTCGGCAAGAATTACGTCAGACTCAGTGATCGCACCAACACCAGAACTAATTACGCGAACTTTTACTTCATCAGTAGAGAGTTCATGTAATGCAGCATTCAATGCTTCTAAAGTACCACGAACATCTGTTCTTAAAACAACGTTCACTGTAGGAACGTCTTTTTTGCCCATAGATGCCATGATGTTTTCAAGACGCATTGCGCTTTGACGTTCGATACGTTTTTCACGTTCACGGTCTGCACGAGCATCAGCAACTTCACGTGCCTTCTTCTCGTCATTTACGACAAGAACTTCATCACCCGCCATTGGAGCTTCTGGTAGACCCAAAATTTCCACTGGAATAGATGGTCCTGCTGACTTAATCGGCTTACCGTTTTCATCAGACATCGCACGAACACGGCCATATGATGAACCAGCAAGAACAAGGTCACCAATATTTAATGTACCGTTTTGAACAAGAATCGAAGTTACTGCACCACGGCCTTTATCAACACGTGCTTCAATAACAACACCTTGTGCAGCACCTTCAGCAGATGCTTTTAATTCCATCAATTCAGATTGAATCAGAATTAAATCAAGGAGTTCATCAATACCTTGGCCAGTATGTGCTGAAACCTTAGCAACCGGAACATCACCGCCCCATTCTTCTGGAACGATTTCTTTGGTTGTTAATTCATTTAACACACGGTCTGGATCAGCAGATTCTTTATCCATTTTGTTGATAGCAACAATAATTGGAGTTCCTGCTGCACGTGCATGGTCAATCGCTTCTGCAGTTTGCGGCATTACACCGTCATCTGCAGCAACAACTAATACCACGATATCCGTGGCTTTAGCACCACGTGCACGCATTGAAGTAAATGCTGCGTGTCCCGGTGTATCAAGGAATGTAATAATCCCTTTGTCTGTTTCAACGTGATATGCACCAATATGCTGGGTAATACCACCTGCTTCACCTGCCGCCACTTTAGAACGACGGATACGGTCAAGCAATGATGTTTTACCATGGTCAACGTGACCCATGATTGTAACAACTGGAGGGCGAGTAGTTTGTTCACCACGTGCTTCTTCAGCTGCTTCAAGTAAGTTATCTTCTGCTTGTGTATCAGAAACTAGAACAGGGTTATGACCCATTTCTTCTACAACAAGTGCAGCTGTATCTTGGTCAATTGTCTGGTTCTGGTTAACCAATTCACCCATTTTCATAAGTGTCTTGATAACTTCACGTACTTTAATCGCCATCTTCTGAGCAAGATCGGCAACAACAATGCTTGAACCGATTTCTACATCATAGACTTGCTTTTTAACTGGCTTTTCAAAACCATGCTTGTTCGCTTGGCTTGATTTTAAACCACGTTTGTTATGGTTAACGAAGCTTTGCTCTTCTTGACCACGACGACCGCCTTTCTTACCAGCGCGAGGGTTAGTTGTAGCACCACCACGTTTAATTTCACGGTCTTCTTGATTAAATGAATCTTCATAAGCTTGGCCAACAAGACCTGAAGCAAGAGGAGAATCATCAATCACACGAATAGTTGCAGTAGCATCATCATTTGAATATTTAGATGCCATCTTACGCATTTGTTCAAGCGTACGCTGCTGAGCTTCCTCAGCCGCTTTACGACGTGCAGCTTCTTCAGTTGCTTTCAACTGAGCTGTTTGTGCTTCACGCGCTTTCTTTTGCTCTAATGTTTCTGCTGGTTTTGGTGCAGGTTTTACTGTACCACCACCACGTTTTTTCACTACAACAGCAGCTTTAGGAGCTGACTGTGCAGCGCTATCTTGTTGATGAGCAGCACGCATTGCATCTAAAGTTGCTTTTGCTTTTTGCTCTGTTTGAAGACGCG
This sequence comes from Acinetobacter sp. EKM10A, assembly GCF_011075215.1. NCBI lineage: Bacteria > Pseudomonadati > Pseudomonadota > Gammaproteobacteria > Moraxellales > Moraxellaceae > Acinetobacter > Acinetobacter sp. EKM10A. The sequence continues at coordinate 324,776 of NZ_JAALLK010000003.1, forward strand.
CTTTTTGCTCTGCAGCTTCACGCGCTTGTTGTTCTGCACGCGCTTTAGCTTCTGCTTCTGCACGCGCTTTAGCTTCTGCTGCAATTTGTTCTGGGTTTGGTTTAGCAAAAACCTGTTTTTTACGTACTTCTACGTTAATAGTTTTTGCTTTACCCGAAGTACTTGCAACTTTAGCGGTACTGGTTGTTTTACGTTTCAACGCAATTTTTCCTGTGTTACCACTTTCCTGACCATGCACCTTTTTCAAATAATTGACTAAGGTGTCCTGTTGTTCAGTGGTAATAATGTCGTCTGCTGTACGTTGAGGCAAACCTGCTTCACGAGCCTGTTCTAGGAGCTTCTCAACAGGACGTCCTACGCTGAGAGCTAACTCTTTAATCGACTTGTCCGTCATATTTCATCTCCTAGTTAAACCATGATTCGCGAGCTTTCATGATCAATTGACCTGCTTTTTCATGACCAAGACCTTCAATATCAGAAATATCGTCAGTTGCTTGATCTGCCAAATCATCAACAGTAATAATACCGCGAGCGGCTAGCGAGTAAGCGATCTCAGAGGTCATGCCTTCCATATTGAGAAGGTCTGCACTCGGTTCTTGAATATTTTCTTGCTGTTTCAATGCATCAGTTAATGCAGCTTCTTTTGCACGACTTTGCAATAACTCAACTAACTCAGCGTCAAGTTCAATTTCGTCAAAAGTTTCAGCTGGCACATAAGCAATCTCTTCTAAAGAAGTGAAGCCCATCTCTACTAACGCCATTGCCAAGTCTTCTTCAATATCTAAACGTGATACGAACATGTCGAGATATTGCTGAGCTTCATTCTGCTGACGAGCACGATACTCTTCTTCAAGCATCATGTCGAGTTTGTAGCCAGTTAAATCAGAAGCTAAACGAACATTTTGACCTTGCGAACCAATCGCACGTGCCAATTGATCGTTGGTAGCAAAAATGATGTCTGCACTTTTTGCATCTTCATCAAGCACAATGCCTGATACATCAGCTGGTTCTAATGCACTTGCGATGTATTGAGCTGGATCATCAGACCAAACTACAACATCAATACGCTCACCATTTAACTCTTGCTGTACAGCCTGGATACGTGTTCCACGCATACCAATACATGCACCAACAGGGTCAATACGGTGATCGTTCGTTTTTACTGCGATTTTTGCACGAACACCTGGTTGACGCGCCGCAGCTTTAATTTCAATAATTTCTTCAGAAATTTCAGGAATTTCTTTCTTCATCAAAGCAATAAGCATTTCAGGCTTAGCGCGTGATAATAGAAGCTGAGCACCACGGCCTTCACGGTTTACACTATATAAAATAGCATTTACACGTTGTTTTGGACGAAGAATCTCTTTAGGAATCATTTCTTCACGAGCTAAATAAGCTTCAGCATTGTCACCTAAGTCAATGATGAAACCATCTTTAGTTTGCTTTTTCACTTCACCGTAAATTAGCTCGCCAACTTTTGATTCATAAGCATCAGCAACTAATGCACGCTCTGCTTCACGAATTTTTTGTACGATAACCTGTTTCGCAATCTGCGCAGCGATACGACCGAACTCAATCGATTCTACTTCAAGCTCACGAACGTCGCCAATTGACCATTTTGCAGGATCAACATCAGAAATTGCGTCTTGGCATGCTGGCATTTCATGATCTTCATCTGCCACAACAGTCCATTGACGGAATGTACGGTAATCACCAGTTCTACGATCAATTTCTACACGAAGCTGAGCTTCTTCAGAATTGGTACCCTCGTAAAATTTTTTCTTCGTTGCAGCAACTAGAGCTTGTTCTAAAGCTTCGAAGATCGCTTCACGACTAACACCTTTTTCATTACTAACCGTTTCAACAACGGTAAGAATTTCGCGGCCCATAAGTCACCTACCGATTTCTTATATAATTTAAATAAATTTAATCTTGATAGATCAAGTTTGCTTTATCGATATTGTTGCTGTCGATATCAAGCACATGCTTTCCTTCAACTTCAACCTGAATCTCTTCATTTTCAAGGTCTACAGCAAGGAGTTTTGCTTGAAATTTACGACGATTTTCTACTGCAGCAATCAAACGCAAAGCAACCTGTTGTCCAATGTAGCCTTGCAACTGTTCGAGTTGAAAAAATGGGCGATCCCAACCTGGTGAAGAAACTTCTAATGCATATTCACCTGAAATCGGATCATGGACATCCAGCATTGCGCCGACCTGTTGTGTAACACGGACACAATCTTCTACACCAATACCGCGGCCTTGCTCTACTTCACCATCTTCATTAATCACTGGTTCAGCATTTTCATCAACCGGTCTATCGATATAAATACGCAATAATGAACGCTTACCTTGTGGAAGGAATTCAATTCCCCAAAGGTCGACACCACATGCCTCCACTGCTGGAGCAATCATGTCATACAATGCTTGGGATTTATTTGATAATTTCATTTACTCTCGTCATTCTCGTGCGATTCAATCGGTTGTTTTAACCGACACAGACTTACTATAGTGAAGCATGACTATTTGACCAATTGATGTCGACACTACACGATAGCGATACGATAACCAATAAAAAAGGGCGTTAATCGCCCCTATATAGCACAGAAAACAATAGTCCACTGTGCAAAAAGGCCCACCTTGTCTGTGAGCCTCTTTAAGAAACTTGGTAGCGGGAGCTGGATTTGAACCAACGACCTTCGGGTTATGAGCCCGACGAGCTACCAGACTGCTCCATCCCGCATCAACGTGCAAAAATTATATACAAATATCGAAAAAAGTCAATGTAAACTTATCCAATATTCGCTTGATTAAGTTGCACCTTAATCAAATTGGTAGCGGGAGCTGGATTTGAACCAACGACCTTCGGGTTATGAGCCCGACGAGCTACCAGACTGCTCCATCCCGCATCAAAAACAAAACTGCTTGCACTCAACTTTCTGGTTCAAAGTTGGTGCGGAAGGGGGGACTTGAACCCCCACGCCCGAAAGCACTACCACCTCAAGGTAGCGTGTCTACCAATTCCACCACCACCGCAGCTTGTGGGACGCATTCTAGTCCTTTCAATTCCAAAAGGAAAGTCTTATTTCCAATTATTGGCCAGTTTTTGGTGCATTTGGTGAAGTTTCAGGCGATGTAGTCTGCGCTGGCGCAGTCGTTTGTACAGTTTTCAAACTATATGCTTCAGTCGTTTGCTTCTTGGCAAAAACAGCCAGAGTCAAACTGGTCACAAAGAATAAAGCTGTCAAAATTGCAGTCACGCGAGTCAAGAAGTTACCTGAACCAGACGCACCAAATACTGTTGCTGCGCCACCTCCACCAAAAGAGGCACCTGCATCTGCGCCTTTACCATGTTGCACTAAAATTAATGCAATCATTAGTACTGCTAAAATAATATGTACAACAAGTACAAAAGAGTGCATACCCTATCCTCGTTATTTGCTTTGCGCGAAGGCTTGTACAATTTGATAAAAAGATGCTGCATTTAATGAAGCACCACCCACCAACGCACCATTGATATCTGGACATGCAGCTAACTCAACAGCATTTTCAGCTTTTACACTACCGCCATATAAAATAGCAATATTTGAGCCTGCCGGTGTAAGTTGGCATAAGCCTTCACGAATTTTAGCGTGCATCGCTTGCGCATCTTGCGGAGAAGCTGTTTTACCTGTACCAATTGCCCAAATAGGTTCATAGGCAATAACCATTTGGTTTTGCCATTGTTCAGCAGTCACTACAGGTGCAATATCGCAAATTTGCTGTAGAACAACTTGCTCGGCCTGACCTTGCTCACGTTGTTCAAGGCTTTCGCCCACACAATAAATGACAGTCATACCCGCATTTAATGCATTTTGGAGTTTTGCCTTCAAAATTTCAACGTTGTCACCAAAAATATCACGACGTTCAGAGTGTCCGACCAGTACGAAATTAATTTGGCTATCTTTTAATAGTTCTGCACTGACTTCGCCAGTATAAGCACCTGTACCAGCAACACGTGATACATCCTGTGCAACCGTATATACCGTTCTTGCAGCATCCTGTAATTGCGCTTGTACCGTTGTAAGGGCAATAGAAACAGGGGCAACGCCCACATGGCAGTTTTCATCTGCAATTTGGTTTTGTTGCAATAATTGTTTAAATTCTTCTATAAGTTGGTTGGCGTTGGCACGCATTGGATTCATTTTCCAGTTACCAACTACCCAAGGCGTAATCGTCGAACCCGACATACTGCTCACCTTTCATCAAAAATGCAGCACATTCTACACGCATTTATACAAATTTCAGATACTTTTCTTTAACGCGATTACTCATATCTTTTCTAGTGTTTGAAATTAAGAAAAAACTTTACTTTATTAAAAGTCCGACATTCTAAAAATTAATAAAGAAAAACTTCGACTGGTTCAAGCTTTAATAGGCTGAGTAGGACCCGAGCAACACTTTCTAAGGTAGTAATTTTACATAACAAAAGTATAATTTTTCATATACCAATTATAAACACATTAACATAGGCAGGCAGATGTCAGCATTACATACATCTCCAAAATTTACGGGGTTTTTTCGACGTTTAGTCGAAGAAAAGCATGTGTCGGCAGCGACCATGCAAACTGCATTAGATGCAGCGAAAAGAGCTAAGCAGGACACAGTCGCATATTTAATTGAAGAGGTTCATCTCTCCCCTTCGTTATTGGCTGAAACAATTTCTGCTGAGTTTGCTGAACCATATTTCGATCTGGATGTTTATGACACTTCTCAGATTCCTAAAGATCTGGTCGATCAGAAACTGATTTTAAAACATCGAATTTTGCCGCTCATTCAAAGAGGGCAAATTTTATATGTTGCGACCAGTAATCCAAGCAATATCGAAGCGATTGATGCAATTCGTTTTAATAGTAAATTGCTGGTTGAGCCTGTAATTGTGGAGCACCATAAACTCGAAAAAGTTTTAGGCCAGCATTTTGCAGAAGAAAGCAGCTTTGACTTCAATGATGAAGAGTTTGATCTCGATGTTAATCTTGATGGTCCTACCACTCAAGAAGATGAAGAAGAAGCTCCTCAAGGCGATGAAGCCCCGATTGTTAAATATATTAATAAGTTATTAATTGATGCCATTCGTATGGGTGCTTCAGACTTACATTTTGAACCGTACGAAAAATCCTATCGGGTGCGCTATCGTGTCGATGGCGTGTTACGTCAAATTGCCAATCCCCCTCTACAGCTTGCAAACCGCTTGGCATCACGCTTAAAAGTAATGTCTCAAATGGACATTTCTGAAAAACGCGTCCCACAAGATGGTCGTATCAAGCTCAAGCTGTCAAAAAGCAAAGCGATTGATTTTCGTGTGAACTCCCTCCCGACTTTGTTTGGTGAAAAGTTAGTTCTACGTATTCTTGACCCATCAAGCGCAATGCTAGGAATTGATGCACTAGGATATGAAGAAGATCAAAAAGCTTTGTTTATGGAGGCATTAGATAAACCTCAGGGCATGCTTTTAATTACCGGACCAACAGGTTCTGGTAAAACCGTATCGTTATATACAGGTTTAAATATTTTAAATACTGAAAGCTCCAATATTTCTACTGCCGAAGACCCGGTAGAAATTAACCTTGAAGGAATTAATCAGGTTAACGTAAACCCCAAGGTAGGGCTTACTTTTGCGGCCGCACTTAAATCATTTTTACGACAAGACCCTGACATTATTATGGTGGGTGAGATTCGTGACTTGGAAACAGCAGAAATTGCGATTAAGGCGGCTCAAACCGGCCACATGGTGATGTCAACACTACATACTAATAGTGCTCCGGAAACATTGACCCGTCTACGCAATATGGGGGTTCCTTCTTTTAATATTGCAACATCAGTAAACCTAGTTATTGCACAGCGTTTAGCACGTCGTCTTTGTTCTCAATGCAAAATACCTGCTGATATTCCTAAACAAAGCTTATTAGAAATGGGCTTTACCGAACAAGATTTAGCACACCCAGATTTTCGGGTTTTTCAGCCCGTAGGTTGCCCTGAATGTCGTGAAGGCTATAAAGGCCGTGTCGGTATTTATGAGGTAATGAAAGTTACACCTGAAATTTCCAAGATTATTATGGAAGATGGCAACGCTTTAGAAATCGCAGCTGCTTCTGAAAAATTGGGGTTTAATAATCTACGTCGTTCAGGTTTAAAAAAGGTGATGCAAGGGGTGACCTCTTTACAAGAAGTCAACCGTGTCACCAGTGAATAAGACACTATTTAAAAAATAAGGATAATCTAATGGCTGTCAAAAAGGCACAAATGATGCCGACTTTTGCTTATGAAGGGGTTGACCGTAAGGGCGTAAAAATCAAGGGAGAACTTCCGGCTAAAAACATGGCCTTAGCCAAAGTAACCTTACGCAAACAAGGGGTGACTGTTCGAAATATACGTGAAAAACGTAAAAATATTCTTGAAGGTTTATTCAAGAAAAAAGTCACCACACTCGATATTACGATTTTTACTCGACAATTGGCGACCATGATGAAAGCTGGTGTACCACTCGTACAAGGCTTTGAAATTGTAGCTGAAGGTTTAGAAAACCCGGCCATGCGTGAGGTTGTACTCGGTATTAAAGGTGAAGTCGAAGGTGGTAGTACTTTTGCCTCAGCTTTAAGAAAATATCCTCAACATTTTGATAACTTGTTTTGTTCACTTGTTGAGTCTGGTGAACAATCAGGCGCACTCGAAACGATGCTGGACCGCGTTGCAATTTACAAAGAAAAAAGTGAGTTGCTCAAGCAAAAAATCAAGAAAGCAATGAAATACCCAGCAACAGTTATTGTAGTAGCCATTGTGGTGACCATTATTTTGATGGTTAAAGTAGTTCCCGTTTTCCAAGATTTATTTGCGTCTTTTGGAGCAGATTTACCTGCATTTACGCAAATGGTTGTGAATATGTCGAAATGGATGCAGGAATACTGGTTCATTATGATTATTGCGATTGGCGCAGTCATTGCTGCCTTTCTGGAAGCAAAAAAACGCAGTAAAAAGTTTCGTGATGGCTTAGATAAACTGGCGCTTAAGTTACCTATTTTTGGGGACTTGGTTTATAAAGCAATTATTGCCCGCTATAGCCGCACGCTTGCTACAACATTTGCCGCAGGTGTTCCACTTATTGATGCATTAGAATCGACTGCTGGCGCAACCAATAACGTGATTTATGAAAAAGTTGTGATGAAAATTCGTGAAGATGTCGCAACGGGTCAACAGCTTCAGTTTGCTATGCGGGTCTCTAATCGTTTTCCATCTATGGCTATACAAATGGTTGCAATTGGTGAAGAATCGGGTGCACTAGACAGCATGCTCGATAAAGTTGCCACTTATTATGAAAATGAAGTGGATAATGCCGTTGATGGTTTAACCTCTATGATGGAACCTTTAATTATGGCAATTTTAGGGGTGCTCGTAGGCGGTCTGGTAATTGCTATGTATCTTCCAATTTTCCAAATGGGCTCAGTTGTATAATGCAAGACATCATTGCGTATTTTATTCAAAACTTAACTGCACTTTATATTGCTGTTGCACTCGTGAGCCTATGTATCGGTAGCTTTCTTAATGTAGTGATTTACCGCACGCCAAAAATGATGGAGCAAGATTGGCAGCAAGAATGCCAAATGTTACTCAATCCTGAGCAACCGATTATTGATCATGAGAAGTTAACTTTAAGTAAGCCTGCTTCATCGTGCCCTGCATGTCAGCAACCGATCCGTTGGTATCAAAATATTCCTGTTATAAGCTGGCTTATGTTAAGAGGAAAGTGTGGCCATTGCCAGCACCCGATTAGTATTCGCTATCCAGCCGTCGAACTACTCACCATGCTATGTTCATTAGTAGTCGTCATGGTGTTTGGTCCAACCATACAAATGTTTTTTGGACTCGTCCTCACATGGGTACTGATAGCCCTTACCTTTATTGATTTCGATACACAATTATTGCCTGATCGCTTTACCCTAACTTTAGCTGCGCTCGGCTTAGGTATTAATACCTTTAATATTTATACCTCACCCAACTCAGCCATTTGGGGTTATCTCATTGGTTTCCTATGTCTTTGGATTGTCTATTACTTATTTAAAGTGATCACTGGCAAAGAAGGTATGGGCTACGGCGACTTTAAATTGCTTGCAGCATTAGGAGCATGGATGGGGCCATTGATGCTGCCGTTAATTGTGTTATTGTCATCGTTACTTGGCGCAATCATTGGTATCATTTTATTAAAATTAAGAAATGACAATCAGCCTTTTGCTTTTGGGCCATATATTGCCATTGCTGGTTGGGTTGCCTTTTTATGGGGTGATCAGATTATGAAAATTTATTTGGGAGGTTAAGATGGCTTTTATTCTGGGAATCACAGGTGGTATAGGCAGTGGTAAATCAGCTGCAACACAATGGTTTGAATCCCAAGGAATCCAAGTCGTCGATGCCGATATTGTTGCTCGCGAAGTAGTTGAAAAAGGGCAACCTGCCCTTCAAAAAATTCAACAAACCTTTGGAGATTGGGTGCTTCAACCCGATGGCAGTTTGGACCGCCGTGCCTTACGTGAATATATTTTTCAAAATCCACAAGCGCGTCATACACTCGAGCAAATTACCCATCCCGCAATCCGTCAATCTATTATTCAACAGCTACAAAATCCTAAAAGTCCGTATGTGATTTTAGTTTCGCCATTATTGTTTGAAACAAATCAACATGAACTGGTCAATCACACGCTATTAATTGATGCGAGTGAACAAACTCAAATTCAGCGTGCAAGCCAGCGCGATGGACAAAATCAAGAACAAATCCAGAAAATTATTGCTGCACAAATGCCACGCGAACGAAAACGTGAGCTTGCAAATGACATTGTGTTTAATGACGGATTACTCGAACATTTATATCAGCAATTAGAGCCTTTACATCAAAGTTATTTGAAGCGTGCAAACTAATTTCGTGTATTTTGCTGCTTAATCTTTTGTGTCAGGCTATCTTGTCTAAACCAGCGCCAAGGCTGTAAAGCGCCTATTCCCATACCTACTAAGCCCACTACAATTGATGGGCTTAATGACTCACCAAGTAAAGGTACAGCTAAAATAGCAGCAATAAACGGTGCCAAAGTTACAATACTTCCCGTTTTAAATGCGCCAAGACGCTGAATAGCAGCAACATAGGTTAATGTCGCAATAATAACGACAAACACGCCATGGAAAATACTTTGTACAGCTAAGTGCAAAGGATCTACATCCATAAAGTGCTTAGGTAAGAACAACAAATAAATCGGCAAATAAATAATTGCAGACCAGATTGCGACGCTTGCCATAGAATGCCAAGCAGAGAGCTTCCACTGTTTAAGTAGTACAGTAAAAATCCCCCACCAAATCGCACTGATAAACAGAAGTAAATCTCCAATTCCAAAAGCAGAGGTACTACTTTGTAACATCAATGCGCTCATGAGGGCCAAGGCAGTAATCATAATTGCCAGACTCACCCATGTATGTTTATCAAATGGCTGTCTAAATAAAATATAAGCAGCTATAGCAGTACAGATAGGAATACAACCATTTAAAAATATTGCAGCATGGGCAGCTGGTGCATAAAGAAAAGCTGTATAAACCGTAAGGCAGTAAATGACTCCACCAATCAATGCCAAAATAACCGCATGCTTACTCCATAAAAAAGCAAGATCTTTTTTATAAATTAAGATAGGCATCAAAATTAGGAAGGCTATAGCAAAGCGTAGTGCGGCAATATCCCAAGCACTGATGTGCCATTGTGCATTTAAGCGGGCAAAAAGCGTAAACCCGCCCCAAATACACATGGTCACCAATACAAAAAAATAACCTTGCGTACGGGGAGACATATCAAGACTGCATAAAAACTAGGAAGGCAGCTAAATTATACCTCAGAACGCTGACGACAAGCTTCATAAAGTGCCATACCCGTTGCCACACTTACATTTAGGCTTTGTAAGTTACCTGACATTGGAATATAGGCTTTTTGGTCACACTGTGCTTGAGTAATTGGACGTAAACCTGTGTCTTCTGCACCCATTACAATCACAACAGCACCCGAGAAATCACACTTCTGAATAGGTAATGCATTTTCATCAAGCATCGTACCGATCACACGTACGTGAGTTGTCTCTTTAAGATGCGCTAAAGTACGAGCCAAATTAGTCACTTGAATAAATTTAACTTTTTCGGCCCCGCCCGCTGCGACTTTACGAGCAGTTGGAGTTAAGCTTGCTGAGCGATCGCGAGGCACAATCACTGCCTGAACACCCATTGCAGCGGCAGTACGGATACATGCTCCTAAGTTATGTGGATCTGTCACCTGATCCAATGCCAGCAATAAGGCATCTGGAGTTTCAGCCAAGAGCTGGTCTAGATCTTTTTCATTTAAAGTTGGGTGCGGACGTACTGCTGCAACTACGCCTTGGTGAAATGGTAAGCCCGCAAGCTTTTCGAGGCTATCACGGCTTGCTTTTTGTACACTAATCCCAAAAGGCTCGGCCAATTGCAGAATCTTCTGCAAACGCTGATCGTCGCGCCCTTTCAATGTAAACAAGGTCAGCACACGCTCCGGCTCAAGTTCTAACAATGACTCCACTGAGTGAACGCCATAATAATATTCCGGTTTTGCCATGCATGACCTCTAACAACGTTTGAGCAAAAAATAAAAATCCTGTAAAGCCAACTTCACAGGATTTCTTTGGGCATAGTGTACCCGATTTAAACAATAATTTCTTAGCCTTCTAAGTGGCAAACATAATCAAGCACTTCATCAGTCTCGATTTTGAAAACGCTATTGCCTGGTACATAAAAAGATTGACCAGCGCGGAACAATTCACTTTCATTGCTGTCTGCAATTTTAACGCGACATTCACCTGAAATAATTTCCATACGCTCAGGAACATGGGTTTCAAATGTTAAAGGCTGTTCAGTCGGCAAAATAACACCTAATGTTTTTTTCGTTCCATCTTCAAATTGCACGGTATGGCTGATACATGCTCCACCAAAATAAACATTTGATTTTTTGATGACCGTTACATGATCAAATTGGGTTGAACTCATGCACACTCTCCAGATAATGCCGCATTTATATAAATTATGATGAATGTAGTTTAATTGTGCCTAAATAACTAATCAATCAGTTTTCATACGGATAGACTTGTAATTTCCACTGCTGTAACTGAATTTTTTTAGCAAAAGCGTGGGGTAAATTCACTTCAATATTTCGACTCTTCGACACAATTGCATCATATCTGCAAACTTCATCGTGATTTTCATCGAATAAAATCCAGTAAACTTTTTCTGCCGTTGGATGATTAACCGCAGTTGTAACTACTGGTGAACCATTATCCATCCCTACATGAAAATTGTCTTGGTCATTTTGCATTGAAGTTAGATCATAAACCGGAAAATCGGCACTATTTTCATCAAATTGCTGGCTATCATGTACAAGCACACTTTGTTTTAAAGTCGGCCAAATACAATAACGCAAGTAATGTTGATCTATGACTCGATTGTCCGGATACCTTCCAGTGGCAATATAATCCCTGATATGTGCTTCAATATTATGAAAAATACCTGTGCAACCGCCCCACATACCCGCCAAAATTAATTCAGTATGAGAATAGCTATCTCTCATTAAATGGAACCATTGATCACTCTTAAGCCAAGCATCAACAGCGGCTTTTTCACGATAAGACACAATAGAGTCGGCATCACGTACTAAAAACCGTTTAACTACCGGATCGTCCATAACTAAAAAGCGCCAAAATAAACCTGATAACTGTTTTTGAGTGGGGCTGACATGTACGACTTGTGCACCATTTGCTTGTAACCGCTGTTGTACAAGTTCGGGAACGCTCTCATCCACATAGAATCGACACGTCCACTCAGGATAGATTTCTTGAGCTAACTTAGTATTTAGAATGGAAGTTTCACAGTACCGCGGATTTGCTCCAAATAGAGAAAAAGCAATAATATTTTCTTGTGGATTTGGGCTAAAGGGCGCGGGTTTATGAGTAGGTATATTTAAAGCAGGCTCATTCTTTGTGAGTTCTTTTTTGGTTGAAATGGCTAAACGCCCAAATTTAATCTTCTCTTCTTTTTTATTTAAATGATGACAAACTTCGGTCAATCCATCGTATAAATTTGTATTAACGTTAGAACCACTTGCTTTAATGGCTTGCATATAATGTTGATATGCATCGTCATAACGGCGTAACCGTAGCTCAGTATAAGCTAAATCAGACAATGCTCCGGGATGCCCGGGAACCAGACTTACTGCTTTTTTTACATGTTGATATGCTTTGACGTAATCACCTTGTGCAGCAGCCTGTTTAAATGCATTAAAATGCTGATTTAAAATTTTATTCATTTCAGCAGGATTAATTTTTTTATGGCGGTTGATCATCCCTATTGGTGCTTTCGGTAAGCTTAATGTTTTTTTCATTGTAAAGATCCGCAATCTTGCTGTTCTATAATTTCAGTTAGAATAATAGATCACTTGTAGCAAATTCAAAACTTCTCTATCTTTAACCCATAATTTGGCGCGTTGGATGCGTTTATGCTCACACATTTAACTTTAATCAATTTTGCATTAGCTGATCATTTAGCTATTGATATAGAACAAGGATTTAATGTTCTAACAGGTGAGACAGGTGCAGGAAAATCATTATTACTGGATGCACTATCTGCCTGCTTAGGGGAACGTACAGATACAAATTATGTCCGCTATGGTTCGGACAAAGCGGATGTAACCGCAGTTTTTACTTATCAGGACAATAGCCCTGAAGCAAAATGGTTAAAAGAACATGAACTAGATGATGATTCAGGGGAAATTCATTTACGTCGGGTTATTTTTGCAACTGGCCGTAGCAAAGCATGGGTAAATGGTCGTCCAAGTAGTCTCTCTGAGCTTAAAGAATTAGGCCGCTTATTGGTTCAATTGTATAGCCAGCACAGCCAACAACAACTACTTGAACCGCCTTATCCAAAGCATTGGCTAGACCGTTATAGTAATTTTTACGCCGAAGCAAATGATGTTCGTGAAGCATATAGTACATGGCAGCGTAATATCCGCCAGCATCAGGCTGCGCTCGATGCTCAAGCGACCCGTCTTCAACGTATTGCGACCTTAGAGTTACAAATTGAAGAGCTTGAGGAAGTCATTCAAACCGATTACAAAGAAATCGAGCAAGAGTTCGATCGCCTCAGTCATCATGAACATATCATGCAAGACTGTAGCTATAGTCTAAATGCACTTGATGAAGCTGAACAAAACATTACTCAAGAAATGTCGTCGATCATTCGCCGTCTAGAGTCTCATGCGGGGCGTAGTGAGCAGCTTTCCGAAATTTATAATTCGTTATTAAATGCGCAAAGTGAAATTGATGATGCCACATCAAATTTACGTCAATTTATTGACCGTCAGAGTTTCGATCCTGAACGGATGGAAGAACTGAACTCCAAGCTAGAGGTTTTCCATCGACTTGCTCGTAAATACCGTACTCAACCAGAAACACTTAAAGAAGAGTACGAAACTTGGCAAAGTGAGCTTGAGCAATTACATCAGTTAGAAGACCCTGAAACTCTGGCTGAACAAGTAGAAAAGTCACATCAAGAATTTTTAGAAAAAGCCCAGCATTTGGATAATATTCGTCGTGAAGCTGCTGCCCCACTTGCAAAACAATTAACTGAACAGGTTAAACCTTTAGCGCTGCCTGAGGCACATTTTGAGTTTAAGTTTGAACCATTAGAACAACCAAATGCAGAAGGTTTAAGTTTTATTCAACTTTTATTTACTGCCAATAAAGGCATACCTCCTCAACCATTGGCACGTGTAGCATCTGGTGGTGAGCTTTCTCGTATTGCACTCGTTATGCAAGTCATGAATGCTGAAAAGACCGAAGCAGAAGTTTTGGTATTTGACGAGATTGATGTCGGAATTAGTGGTGGTACAGCTGAAGTGGTTGGTCGTTTATTGGCCGACTTGGCTCAGCATGTCCAACTTCTATGTATTACCCACCAAGCACAGGTGGCTGCACAATCCGATCAACATTTGTTAGTCAAAAAACAACAAACTGATCCGGCAAGTAGTACTATTGTACAACTTGATGAAAATCAAATTATTTCCGAGCTAGCACGCATGTCAGGAGGTGTTGAAATTAATGAAACAACCTTGCAGCATGCTAAACAATTACGTCAACTTAAATTTCAGGCTTCTTCAACTTAATAAAGAAAATGAGAGAAAAAGATTGGCGAAATCCGATTAACTCTTGTATGTTGATAAAAAGAACCTATATAGATAAAAAGGGTCGAGAGACCCTATAGCGACATTTTTTGAGGGAGAACCGCTTAGGTGACCAAACAATATATGACTCACCGTTGTCTGATTGCCCCGCCAGAAATGGCAGATGACTTTTTTGCAAATACAGTAATTTATCTTGCCCGTCATGACGAAGAAGGTGCCCAAGGTATTATTATCAATCGCCCTGCCGGTATCCAAATTAAAGAGCTACTCAATGATTTAGACATTGATGCAGACAATGTAAATCCGCATGAGGTTTTACAAGGTGGTCCTTTACGTCCTGAGGCAGGCTTTGTTCTTCATACAGGCCAACCAACATGGCACTCTTCTATTGCTGTGGGTGAGAATGTCTGTATTACCACCAGTAAAGATATTCTCGATGCGATTGCGCATAACGAAGGTGTTGGCCGCTACCAAATCGCCCTTGGTTATGCGAGTTGGGGTAAAAACCAGCTGGAAGATGAAATCGCTCGTGGTGACTGGCTTATCTGTGATGCCGACATGGATCTGATTTTTAACTTGCCGTACGATGATCGTTGGGATGCAGCCTATAAAAAAATTGGTGTAGATCGTACATGGCTGGCTTCTGAAATCGGGCACGCCTAATGACCGCAACGCAATCAAAATCAATTATGGCTTTTGACTTTGGCACTCAAAAGATGGGAATGGCGATTGGTCAGTCTACAATTGAAAGTGCTAACCCATTACCACTTTTTGTAATGAAAGATGGTATTCCCAACTGGGACCAACTTTTAAAAATTGTGAAAGAGTGGCAGCCTGATTTGTTTATTGTTGGTCTTCCATTGAATATGGATGATAGCGAGTCAGAACTTTCAACACGGGCACGTAAGTTTGCACGTCGCTTACGCCATCAAACCAATATTGAAACGTGGATGGTCGATGAACGGCTCACCACTCGTGAGGCAAGAGAAGAACTTGGTTTTTATCAAGAACAAGGTCGTGCCAAGAAGTTATCAGCCGATAGTTTTGCCGCGGCTTTGCTAATTCAGAGCTGGTATCGCAATCCTGTTGGTTTAACGCCATAAAATAAAAAAGCATGTTTCAAACATGCTTTTTTATTGAGTTTAAAAATTTAAACTTTTTATTTTTCAATAATATGTACTGTAGCAGTACGGCCAGACACAAAAGCCAACTCATTTTTTGGTGGTTCGTCTAATACAATTTTTACAGGTACACGCTGCGCTAAACGAACCCAGCTAAATGTCGGGTTTACATTTGCAAGCAGTTTCGAACTACTTGAACGCTCACGGTCTTCAATACCCGATGCAATACCCTGCACATGGCCTTTAATTTTCTGTCTATCACCCATTAATTGCACAGTTGCTTCATCGCCAATATGAATACGGTCTAATTTTGTTTCTTCAAAATATCCCACAACATAAAGCTGCTTACGATCTAGCAATGCTGCAACCGCTTGTCCAACTTGAACATAATTACCCGGACGCAAATCAAAGTTAGATAATGTTCCATCTGCCGGTGCAACAACAGCCGCACGGTGCATATTGAGTTCTGCTAAATGTAAATTACTTGTTGCTGCTTCAACCAGTGCCTGTTGCTGTTTAATAGTCGCTTCAGCTTGTTGAATAGCAGCTTGGAGTTGCTCATGTTCCGCGTGTGATTGATCGCGAGTTGCAAAGACCTGATCTTGTTCCTGCTTAGAAATCGCACCATCCATTAAGTTTGAATAACGGTTTGCGTTTTTCTCGGCTAACTTAATGTTAGTACTCGACTTAATCAAGTTTGCTTTAGCTTGGGCTAGACCTGCTTGTGCTTGAGCATAGGCCGCTTTTGCTTTTGCCAAATCAGATTTTGCTTGCTCTACATCTAAAGCTCGGCGAGAGACATCAATTTTAAAAAGCACCTGACCTTTTTTTACAGTCTGGTTATCTTGAACCAATACTTCCGTTACAAGTCCTGCTACATCTGAAGAGACCTGAATAACGTCACCACGAACTCGACCATCACGTGTCCACGGCGCTGCATTATAGTAGTTCCATAAATGCACAATGGTATAGACAGCAATCATTAATGCGACAACCAAAATCACTGGACGGATGACTTTTTTCAACTCCAATTGATTCATTTTACTCACCTAACTCAATCTTTAATCTGGCAATCATCTTTAAGCACCTAACCCAACAAAAATTTGGTGTATCACCAAAAGTAGTAAAAGGTAAAAACACAAATTGAAAATACTGGGTAATGCAATCCAGCCTTGTGCAATCCATTTGTTGGTTAAGGGACTTAACCAGCGAAAACATATATATGCAAAAATGGCTTGGACGAGCAAAGCAGGCACGTAAATACCGTAGACATTAAACTCACCCATGCGCTGTGGCTCCTGTAAGCGTACGATCTGCATTCATTTGGTTTGATGAAACATGACACATGCTATAAGCAATATTATTTAGTGAAATAAATAATCTTTGACGCAGAGTCATATCTTCAATATTTGAAGCAAGTTGTTTAAGTTCAAATAAGGTTTGGTGAATGTGCTGTACCAATACATCACTTTCACCTTTTTCATTTTCTTTAGCTCTAAATAGCTCATCTAAATCTTGTTGCAAACGGCCAATGTGATGGGCTAATTCCGAAGATATCGGAACTTGATTTGCTAACTCTTGTAGTCGGCTTAAATCAATGATCGCACTGGATTCAACCAAAGCCTGTTGAATAGATTTTTTAATCTCTTCTGACTGAACCATTTTAGTATTTAAGACACCAACACGGTCTAACATCCCCCGTAAGTGAACTTTAAATTCAATACCATAAGGAATGTATATGGCTTGGCGCATCGCACGGTAATGTAAAGCCAAAATACGGTTTGCACTGGTATCGGGTGACATGGCACGCACAACATCAATAACGACTAATGACACCAATACGCCCATGACCATACCAAATGAGCTATCTAAATAAGACACTGCGTCCATGCTATAAGCATTGTGCAAGTTCAGCCCCATCATGGTATTAATACCTAGCACCATCCCGACTGGCATGAGTGCCTGATTCGCCATCATGGAAACCGCAAACAAGAACATTGGTAATAAAACGAGTCCAAGTTCCCAAAACGTTGTGACATGAGGAAAAATACCAAACGCGTAAATAAAAACTAAAACCGCCGATGCCACACTGCCCCATATAAAAATACGCAAGACAGGAACAGGGTTATCTAGGGCTGTTAAGATACAGGCAGTGACTGCACCGATCTGTGCCATCATGAACCCAGCTTTCCAGCCAGAAAGAATCCACACACCAGTCACAATAAATGTAATCAGCACTGCACTAATACCACCTCTGACTGCCACACCATGATCTCGGTGTAAACTTGGATAGGTCGTAGTCATTGGGGTAATGTTATCTGGAATCTCTTTATTACCTTGCTTGATGCGTTGCCATAAAACTTTTACAGCTAAAACATTACTAATGAAATGACGCACATCCATTTTCATGGCAGCCAATAACACTTGCTGATGTTCAGAAGCCGAATCATTTAAGTTCAAGAAATCATTTTCAAACTCGTCAGGTAACTGCAGAATATTTTCATCAGTCATCTGATCTTTTTGTTCCAGAAAATGAATCACATGCCCTGAAAGCTGCTTTAATTTATCTGAATGACTTTCAATAAAATTGAGTTCTTGCAGTTGTTTAATTCGTTCAGATAAGGCAACCAAGTTTGCGACCACCATCGACATTTGATGGAGCATTTCTTGCAAAGGTTTAGTCATGCCATGCAACTCACCTTTTTCATAGCTCAAGTGAACTGCCAGAGCATGAATATCGGTCGTATCACGAGTAATAGCAGCTAAAAGCTGTGTATTGTTTTGCTGTTGATCTGCATTTAACAAATTAGCAAACAGGTTTTCTGTATCTTTGAGGGTTTTCGTTACACGCTGTTTGATTGCCGAACCAATATGCATGGGCAAAATAGTCGCAGACACAACCGCACTAGAAATCACACCAATTGAAATCTCAAGTACACGTGCCAAAGCAATATCAAAAATATTGTACTGATCAATATAAGTAATCGCGTTATACACAATCATTGCGGTTGAATAACCTGCCAACATAAATGCATAACTGCGAGGAGTCCGATCTAATAAAGACACATAAAGCGCAAAGCCCACCCATAGTGATAACACAACCGTAAAAATCCACGGCGTATTAATCAGATGCGGAGTAATGGTTAAGGCAATAATGGCCCCGCCTACCGTTCCCAATAAACGATAAACACACTTAGACGACACCATACCCGAATAAGGATTGGCGATAATCAGGACGGTACCGATAGACCACATTGGATTAATCAGGTCTAATTCGAACGAAACAAATAATGCCAACATACCGGCAATAAATGTCTTTATTGCAAAAATTAGATCAAGCTTACTCGGGCGAAAAGCCAGTATTTGCTTTAATAACATGAACTCATCTCAAATATAGATTTGAACTGATGAGCATGCTCATCAGTGTCCATTTGCTTTTAAAAAAAGACAATACGACTTTGTCATTTGCCTATAAGACAAATGAGTTAATGAGAGCATCCTTCAATACAATGATTTTTCCTACATCTCTGCATGATGTACCGAGATGATTTCAGTTTGACCGCTATTTATACGACCAAGCTTAGGAAAGAAGAGACATCGAGAAAGCCGGCAGAATAAACCACTTTCTCGATTAGATATTTTGTTGCACAATTTTTTCAAATTAAAGTGATTTAGTCAACTAAAATATCTTTATTTGATAATTTGATATGTTTTTAGTTAATCATATATGATGTGTGAATCAAGAGAACTTTTCTGATTCTGAGCGTAAAATATTTAAATCAGGCAGTTATCTTGGAATTGAGACAAAGCTTCAATTTTTCTGTTATAAGAACTCAAGTGTGACCCGTTTATTAAGGATACGAATAAGACATCATGGCAATTTCAAGTTTTGGCAAAATTTTAACCGTACTGGATTTATTTTCCGTTTCACGACCAGTGATTAATGTCGATATTATTTGCGAAGAACTTGGCTTGTCTAAACCGACCAGCTACCGTTATCTGAAAGAACTCGTATCAGCCGACTTATTAAAACGTATTAATGGTACTTCTGGCGATTACACTTTAGGCTCAAAAATAGCAGTTCTTGACTATGTATCTAGAACAACCGATCCATTGGTCCAAATCAGCACGCCATTTATGCGAAATATTGTAGAGCGTACTGAACTTTGCTGTTTACTCACCTATTTAAATGATGACTACTGCATTGATATTCATCATGAGATTTTTAAAGATACTGAATTACTTTCATATGGTCGAGGCTGCCCACGCCCAATTTATGTTGGGGCCTCACCAAAAACGATGGTTTCACATTTAAGCAAACAACGCATGCATGACTACTATGAACGTTTTCAACATGAGCTGTCTGAATCAGGTTTTGCTGTAGACGAACCTAGCTTTATTCAACGTATGCGTAAAATAAAAAAACAAGGCTTCTATTTCTCGCAAGGCGAGATTGACCCCAATGTTTCAGGGCTTGCTGTACCCGTTCGTTTTTCGAGTAAAGAAGTTCCTTTGGCTTTAACGTTAGTCGCATCAAAGAACCGCTTTGATTTTTTAAATATTGAAAAGTTGATTGAAATTTTGCAAGAAAACGCGGCATTGATTGAGCAGCGCTTTATGGAACTTTCAGAGAAGGGCGAGATCTAAAATAATATTTTTGATAATTTAAAGTTTTCTTACACTTTGAAGCATTGAAAATATCCAAATATTCTCATATTATGATTTTAGCACCTATTGATGATTCTTTTCATCAGCAGCTCATCAATAGTAGGCTCTCCCTCAGAGGAATAAGCTCATGTTGCCATCATGGGCTTTTTTCTTGCCCAATTTTTAGAAAAAACTTATGAAAATTTGAACTGACGAAAAGTCAGATTAATGCGTGGTTGTAAAATCTTGGTTGAACGATTTAAACGGTGTTGCCAATATTGTTGAGTCTCACCACGCATCACAATAAGTTGACCCGGTTGTAACCACATCTCAACTTTTTCTTTAGTTTGAATATGCCTAAAAGAGAACTTTCGCGTTGCTCCAAAACTTAAAGAGGCAATTGTAGTGGTTCTGGCTAAAGACACATCCGAATCACTATGCCAAGCCATTCCTTGAGTTCCGTCTTCATAAAGATTTGCCAAGCAAGAATTAAATTTTTCTGAAAGGATCTTCTCTACTTGCTGTTTTAGCTGAGCAAGTGCTTTGTCCCACGGTAAAGAATCACGAAAGACACCAGAATATTTATATCGATAATGCTCATCTCCATACCAAGCAACTTTACGAGGTGTTATAAAGTGCTTGCCATATAGCTTCGCTTCATCATGTCGCCACGCCAAATGGTGGTACAAATAATGAAAATATTGTTCAGCTTCTTCGGCAGTTAAAATACATCCATAATCCTGAACCTCACCATCATAAGGCAATAAGTTTGAACAAGGTTCCGGAGAAAATAAATCTAATGTCATGCAATCTCCCCTTGCTGCTTAGCCATCTCCCAAGCTAACAATGCCAGTTTACGCCCTTTTTGCCAATGGTACTCACCGACCATTCCTGTTGCGCGAATGACCCGATGACATGGAATTAAATACGCAATCGGATTTTGGCCAATTGCTGTAGCCACTGCTCTGACTGCTTTAGGTTTTCCAATTTGCTCAGCAATATCTTGATAGGTTCGTAACTGCCCTTCGGGAATAGTAAGCAGTGCCTCCCATACTTGTAGCTGAAATGGTGTTCCTGCAAGATTAAGCGGTAATTTCTGCTGTAAATGTTCTGAGAAGTCTTGTCTAAACCACTGTGCAATCTGTTGATGCCAAATCGGAGAGTGATTTTTTAACTGAGCTTTCGGAAAATACTGTTTAACGATTTCTTGTATGTTCTTACTGTGATCAACAAAGCGAACAGAACAAATCCCTTTATCACTACTTACTACCAATAAGTCACCAAATGGACTCGTTTCAACTGAATAATTCAGTTCAACGCCATCACCTTGCTGCTTGTATTCACCAGGGGTCATCCCTTCAAGCTGAATAAATAAATCATGTAAACGACCCGTACCCGACAGTCCAGTATTTAAAGCAGTATCTAATAAGCTACGTTGCTGCATTAAATAATATTTTGCTTGCTGCAAGCTCATATATTGCACAAACTTCTTAGGGCTAATGCCTACCCATTCTTGGAACTGCCGCTGGATATAACTCGGACTTAAATTCATATATGTAGCGACATCTTCTAAGCTTGGTTGCTGGTCTAGATGTTCATATAAATATTCAATAATTGTGGCAATCGCAGCAAATTGCCGAGAAGAAAGCATTTGCATCTGTCACCTCCTTAGGTACTCAATCTTACTTTAAAGTAGCCAAGACACCATGACGACCCGATTCTTGCACTTTCCAATAAAAAAGCCTTTCGCAAGGAAAGGCTTTTGAACATCTTTTTAATTTTATGGCTGCTTTAGGTATGGCCATGCAGCTTTTAAATAAATAAACATTGACCATAAAGTCAAAATAACGGCGGTATATAACAAAGCATAGGCCAATACTTCTAAAGGCTGCCAATTCAACAGGAACACGCTAATCGCAATCATTTGAAATGCAGTTTTATATTTACCGACTGTTGATACGGCTACACTGGTCCGCGCGCCAAGCTCTGCCATCCACTCACGTAAAGCAGACACAGTAATTTCCCGTGAAATAATAACAATTGCAGCGAAAGCCATTGCAATTGTCGGTTTCCACTGCACTAAAACAATAAGTGCAGCTGCAACCATAAGTTTATCTGCAACCGGGTCTAGGAAACGGCCAAATGCTGAAGTCTGGTTTAAAGTTCGTGCTAAATAGCCATCAAACCAGTCGGTTACGGCAGCCAGCACGAAAATAGCCGTCAAGATAATATGACGTGTCATACTTCCTACATGCTCACCAATACCTATTGCAGGCGGCCAATATGCAATCACCAAAAATACAGGAATAAGCGCAATACGCGCCAAAGTTAGGATATTTGGGATATTCAGGATTCGCCCTGTGGTCATAAACACCGCCAATTTAGTCTTCACGCATCTTTTAACAGACAAAGACACATACTTCAATATTGTATCTATCTGTAACAGCCACTTTATACGAAATATGTGAATCGAGAAAGTAGATTACTTAGGTAAATACCGTAACAGTTTGCCGCAAGATTGCAATTAAATGATCATTTTGATCCCAAAGATATGCATATTCTGTGGAGTACCCCTCAGCTGCATATTCAGTAGTTACTTTATATTTAAACCAGTCACACAACTGGTGCCGAACTAGATGAACATAAGTAATATGCCATGATAAAGAACTTGCAGGTGCAACTTGCTTAAACATAGGCAAAACACCCGGTGGCCAAATATCCATAAGAACAATCAAATCAGATAATGTCATTTGACGATTCGCATGCTGCTCTGGTGAGAACCTTGACCAGCCACCAAAGTCGGGTTGTTTACTTCCCGTTACTGGATAATTCCCCTCAGCCCAACAGACTTCAAAATGCTGAAAGCATTCAGGCATATGTTTCGCAAAAGGAATGACAGATAAATTTTCAGGTGGTACATAAGCAGGGACGACTGGCTCTTGCTTTACCTCAATACTCGATGCACGAGAAGCCCCAAAACTTGCAACCAAAATCGTTTGTACCGCATCATCTTGCCATAAACGCGCTTCAAGCGTAGTGACTGACTTTCCTTCTCTTAAAACTTCAATAGTCAATCGGGCAGCGCCTTGTTGTACAGGGCCTACAAAAGTAACACTACAACTTAATAATCTTTTATTTGAATCTTGAATATAGGAGCATGCCTTTTGCATTAATAACCCAGCAACAAGGCCACCAAAAACGGTGCGGCCCTGTAACCATCCTGCAGGTATATCAATCCATTCATTTTGTTTTACATCTTCCCATAGGTGCAATAATGACATTCATATCCCTAAATCATGCGCATGATTAAGAAATATCTTTCATTATTTTGACCAATATGTGAATGATCATTCAGCTATTAATTTACGAGCGCTTTTGTCACTCATCTTCTCAAGACATGACTACTCATGCAAAATTTTATAAATCGTTCTTGCCATCACTTCACCTAAGCCCGGCACGACTGTCAGTTCTTTTTCAGATGCTTTTAAAACACCTTGAATCCCACCAAAATGTGTTAATAAATCTCGACGGCGTTTAGGTCCTAAGCCCGGAATTGCTTCTAAAACTGAGGTGCTACGGCGTTTATCACGTTTAGCGCGGTGTTTAGTAATGGCAAAACGGTGAGCTTCATCACGTACCTGTTGAATCAAATGTAGCGCCTTACTATCTTCAGGTAACTGAATTTTTGTGCCATCGGTAAAATGAAGCGTTTCAAGCCCTGGTTTACGGCCTTCACCTTTTGATACACCTACCATAAAAGCTTCTAACCCAAGCTCTTGCATTACTTCCATGGCCATATGGAGCTGGCCTTTACCACCATCAATTAAAAGCAGATCTGGCAACATTGCCTTTTTATAGCGACGCGTTAAAGCTTGGCGCATTGCTGCATAATCGTCACCCGCAGTAATATCTTGAATGGCAAATTGGCGATAGTCCCGTTTACGTGCTCCACCTTGGTCAAACACTACGCATGATGCAATCGGTGCCTCACCCATGGTATGGCTAATATCAAAACATTCAATACGATCGATCGGACGGCCAACTACCTGCTCAAGCTGGTGGAAACGCTCATTGAGTTCTAAGTGGTTACTCAACTGCCCTTTAATTGCATGTTGAACATTCATTTCGGCAAGTTCTAACCATTCAGCACGTGTTTCTCGTACACTGCTCTTAATCTGGACTTTCTTTCCAAACTGCTGTGCTAAGGCTTCTTCCAGCTCTTTACGGTCAGGTAAGGCAGTATTCACAATCAGTTCGCTTGGTACTTCATCGGCAACCTGAAAGTAAAAGTTTGCCATGAAGTCACTTAGCATTTGACCAAGGTCATCGCCTAACATATCAGGGAAATAGCTTTTACCTCCCAACATACGTCCGTTACGTACATGCATAATCTGCACACATGTCACGCCAGCCTGATAGGCAATTGCCAAAATATCAGCTTCACCTTTCACTTTGAAAACAGCTTGCTGTGCTTGTACTTCGCGAAGTAAAGACAACCGATCTCGATAAAAAACCGCTTTTTCAAATTCAAGATCTGCCGCTGCCTGCTCCATTTTCGCAATCAGTTCCTGGTTTAACTCTTTGGTATCACCTTGTAAGAAACGAATACTGTTATTCACATCTTCTTTGTAATCTTCTGGTGAGACCAAGCCTACACACGGAGCCGAACAACGTTTGATTTGATATTGCAAACATGGACGTTTGCGCTGTGAAAAGTAACTATTTTCACACTGACGGACATTAAAAAGCTTTTGTAAAACCAGTAAGGTATCTCGGGCACTATAAGCACTTGGATAAGGCCCAAAGAATTTACCAATTTGGTGCTTACCTTTGCCACGTCCACTGGCAATTCGTGGATACGGTTTATCTGCCGATACAAAGATATAGACGTATGACTTGTCGTCTCGCAGCATAATGTTATAAGGCGGACGATGTTGTTTAATTAAGTTTTGTTCTAAAAGCAGCGCTTCGGTTTCTGAACGCGTAACTAGCGTTTCAATATCATAAATTCGAGCGACTAAAGCTTGAGTTTTCGGATGCTCAATGGTTTTAACAAAATAACTCGACACCCGATTTTTTAGATTTTTAGCTTTACCAACATATAACAACTCCCCCTCTTTCCCTAGCATCTTATAAACGCCTGGAAGTTGGGTCAGATTAGCTAAAATTTTTTCAATATGGGGACGAGCGTTTTGATTCACTATTGGCATACATGGCTTAATATTGAATACCTAATGTGATGTTTTCACCTTTACTTTTCAAGTGCTTTACTGTGCCAGAACCTAAATTTGAAAAGGGATAGGAAACTAGCCCGACAAAGTGTGTCGTACTTCCTTAAGAGTCGAGGCGATAGTAACTATATTTCACATCTTTTTCTTTATAGACCGCATAGGTTTTTTGACGAAAATCTGAGAACCAGCCATTACCCGTATAGCCCGCAATATGCCCGTAAGTATGACCACTGGTACGTTCGATAATATAAATATCCCCTTCTTGAGGACGATTAAATGCTGGCTTGATTTTCTTATAACCATTCTTTTCTAAGGTGTGCCCCCAGTCAGATGCAGCTACAGGATGCTTTGATACATCTGCACCCGCAGCTTGTAAGGCAATGCGAATATTCTTGGCACATTTTTCTTTACTGTGCTTTGCAGACATACTTTCAAGCTTACTTGAGAACTTATGTAGATCAATATCTTGGTCTTCAGTTTTATGATTTTTAGTTCTAGATCGTTTAGATTTTTCAGTCGTCGAAGCTGCTTGTCTTAACATCACTTTTGTTTTTAAATCGCCTTGAGAACGGTCTTCTTTTCTCTCTTCGATATGATGAACATGTGCATGAGCTGCGTGATGAGCATGAGCCATTGTAAAACCTACTTCCGCTAACCAAGTCTTCGAAAAAACCGCGCCATTGTAGAATCAAAATTATCTGTTGGCTTTTAATAGTTGTAACAAATTGCCAGCACTGTGAAATGAGTCACAAAATTAATTTGTCGTTTTTAATACCTATAAAAAAACGCCCTTTCGGGCGCTTTCATTAAAACACGTATGGTCGAACAAAAATCAGGAAGAAAATTCCAAGCATGAGGAACCACTTCAAGAAGTAATACAATTTACGGTTTTTAGCTTTTAAAGCTTTAGCTTTAATACGAATTTGGTAAACATAACCAAAGGCTTTATTTAAGCCCCCTGTTTGGTCACCAGTTTCATTCGGTGAACTTGCCGCAGTCATCACATTACGACCAAACCAATGGTTGAAACGTTCCATCCATTTTACTTTCATTGGACGTTCAACATCGGCAAAGAAGATGATACGGTTTTGATCAGTCTTATTTTCAGCATAGTGAATATAAGTTTCATCAAACACGACACTTTGACCATCACGCCAAGAGTATCTTTCACCATCTACATCAATGAAACAACGGTCATCATTCGGAGTAATCAAGCCCAAATGATAACGGAGTGACCCCGCATATGGATCACGGTGTCTGACCAAACGGCTGTCAGGAGCAAGCTCTGTAAACATTGCCGCTTTAATGGTTGGTAATGTTTTGAGTAAAGCCGTTGTTTTTGGGCAAAGCTCAGCAGCAGAAGGATGGCTTGATTCATACCACTTGAGGTAAAAACGTTTCCACCCTGTTTTAAAGAACGAGTTAAAACCTAAGTCGTTATAGGTACTTGATGCTTTAATCCCACCTTGGTCATATAAAGCTTTCGCTTCATCTCGAATCATTTCCCAATTTTCATCTAACACTTTTAAATCTTTAAAGTGTTGAGTGTCGATATAGGGTTGATTCGGTACCTTTGAAAAGATGTACATTAAAAAGTTAATCGGTGCGAGCAAGGTTGAATGGTCAAAAAATTGACGATAAAACGAGTGACGCACTTTGCCGCGATGTTGGATATACAATGCAGATATCACAAAAATCGCTAATATGATCCACTTAATCATATTGCTACTCTTTCAAAGTTTAGGGCAACCTTACCTTAATTTTCTAAGGTAATAGCAACCGGAAGTTTATTTAATTGGCGCAAATTTTAACAAAATTGACTTATAAAAAGCGAATGTAAAAAATTAAACAGTGCATTTCGGAAAATTAAGAGGCCTTAATATAAAAAAAGCGCTTAATTTGTGGTGGTGATCATTCATTAGAAAATTGTGACTTTGTAGTCGATTTTTTACACATTACACCAGAACAATTGACCTTTTTGACAAGAAGTGAATAGAATAAAATTCTCATTTTTTATATAAAAAATTAAAGATTTATACTTTTTATAAATAAAAACTTAAATTAAAACAAAAGCCTTTACTCAGCAGCTATCTCTATGATTTTCTTTATGCATTTAATTGGTATGAATTCAATTAAAAATAAGATGACCCTTGCGTCACGGCTTGATACAACTTGTCGGGTTCTTTTTAGATATAGTTATCGTAAGATTAGCGAAGCATAAATGTGTACCGGAGCTGTACACACGCTTCATAACATCAACTTAGAAATCCTCCAAAACTAAGGAGATCAGGCATGATCCACGCTGGCAATGCCATTACCGT
This sequence comes from Acinetobacter sp. EKM10A, assembly GCF_011075215.1. Classification (NCBI taxonomy): domain Bacteria; kingdom Pseudomonadati; phylum Pseudomonadota; class Gammaproteobacteria; order Moraxellales; family Moraxellaceae; genus Acinetobacter; species Acinetobacter sp. EKM10A. Next base: position 352,353 of record NZ_JAALLK010000003.1, read on the forward strand.
CCAAATGCTTGCGGACGGAATTGCAGAATTCCGCTTTGACTTACAAGGTGAGTCGGTCAATAAATTCAACCGTGCAACAATTGAAGATTTCAAAGCTGCTATCGCGGCTGTAAAAGCTAATAACGATATTAAAGGCTTAGTTGTTACCTCGGGCAAATCTACATTCATTGTTGGTGCAGATATTACCGAATTTGGTCAAAACTTTGCACAAGGCGAAAAAGCGATTGTTGACTGGCTTATGCCTGTTCACGAAATCTTCAATAGCTTTGAAGATTTAGACCTTCCAAAAGTTGCTGCTATTAACGGCATGGCTTTGGGTGGTGGTTTTGAAATGTGTTTAGTTTGTGACTATCGCGTGATGTCAGAAGCTGCACAAGTCGGTTTACCAGAAATCAAACTCGGTATTTACCCTGGTTTCGGTGGTAGTGTTCGTTTAAGCCGTCTCATTGGTATTGATAATGCAGTTGAATGGATGGCAATGGCTACTCCAAAGAAACCGGCTGCTGCACTTAAAGATGGCGCTGTAGATGCTGTGGTTGCTGCGGACAAATTACTTGACGCTGCTACTGATCTGGTTAAGCAAGCGATTTCTGGTCGTTTAAACTGGAAAGCAAAACGCCAAGAAAAACTTGAAGCTGTAAAATTGAACCCACTTGAACAAATGATGGCGTTCAATACAGCAAAAGGTGCGGTACTTGCTAAAGCAAATCCTGCTCAATACCCTGCTCCAAAATTATTACTTGATTCATTACAAGCTGGTGCAAGCCTTGCACGTGATGAAGCGTTAAAAGCTGAGGCTGAAGGCTTTGCCAAAGCAGCCGTAACTCCTCAAGCTGAAGCATTAATTGGTTTATTCATTAATGACCAAGTTGTTAAAAAAGCATCTAAGCAACATGAAAAGGGTGCTCATCCTGTAAACCAAGCTGCTGTACTTGGCGCGGGTATCATGGGTGGTGGTATTGCTTACCAAGCGGCAAGCAAAGGCACTCCAATCATCATGAAAGATATTGGTAACCCACAACTTGCATTAGGTATGAAAGAAGCAAACAACTTGTTAACCAAGCAAGTTGAACGCAAGAAAATGAAACCTGCGCAAATGGGTGAAACACTTGCTCGCATCCGTCCTACTTTAAGCTACGAAGAGTTTAAAGAAGTTGACATCGTGATCGAAGCAGTAACTGAAAATCCAAAAGTAAAAGAAATCGTACTTGCTGAAACTGAGAAAAATGTTCGTGAAAACACGATCATTGCTTCTAACACCTCTACTATTTCAATTACACGTTTAGCAAAAGCATTACAACGTCCTGAAAACTTCGTTGGTATGCACTTCTTCAACCCAGTTCACATGATGCCACTTGTTGAAGTTATTCGTGGTGAGAAAACTTCTGAAGAAGCAATTGCAACTACGGTCGTTCTTGCTCAAAAAATGGGTAAAACACCAATCGTTGTAAATGACTGCCCAGGATTCTTGGTTAACCGTGTATTGTTCCCTTACTTCGGTGCATTTGACCTTCTTGTAAAAGACGGCGCAGATTTCCAACAAATCGACAATGTAATGTCTAAGTTCGGTTGGCCAATGGGTCCTGCTTATCTGATCGATGTTGTAGGTATCGATACAGGTGTACATGGTGCTGAAGTGATGGCTGAAGGTTTCCCTGACCGCATGAAGCCAGACTACAAAGGCGCGATCGAAGCAATGTACGAAGCGAAGCGTCTTGGTCAAAAGAATGATGTAGGTTTCTACAAATACGAACTCGACAAGAAAGGCAAGAAAGCAAAAACTGTTGATCCAACAGCGTATGAAGTAATTGCTCCATTCGTAACTGGCGAAAAACGCGAATTTGATAACCAAGAAATTATTGACCGTATGATGCTTGCTCTTTGCAATGAAACTGTTCGTTGCTTAGAAGACAACATTGTAGCGACTGCATCTGAGGCAGACATGGCAATGATTATGGGTATTGGTTTCCCTCCATTCCGTGGTGGTCCATGCCGTTACATCGACCAAACAGGTGTTGCTGAATATGTTGCACTTTGCGACAAATATGCGCACTTAGGTAAGGCTTATGAAGCGCCACAAATGTTGCGCGACATGGCTGCTAACAACAAAAAATTCTACGGTTAAGGAGCGACGTGAATGGCTACTTTAAATCCACGTGACGTTGTGATTGTTGATGGCGTTCGTTCTGCCATGGGCAAATCTAAAAACGGTATGTTCCGTAATGTACGTGCCGACAGTTTATCTGCTGAACTTGTGCGTGCGCTCGTTGCCCGTAACCAGTTTGATGTAAATGAAGTTGAAGACCTGATTTGGGGCTGTGTAAACCAGACCCTAGAACAAGGTATGAACATTGGCCGTAACATCGGTTTATTGGCTGGCTTGCCTAAAACTGTGGCTGGTCAAACAGTTAACCGTCTTTGTGGTTCTTCTATGCAAGCGATCCACACTGCGGCTGCACAAATTGCAACAAACCAAGGTGATATCTTCATTATTGGTGGTGTAGAGCACATGGGTCACGTAGGCATGATGCACGGCATCGACCTTAACCCTGAAGCATCTAAACACTACGCTAAAGCATCTAACATGATGGGCTTAACTGCTGAAATGTTAGGTCGCATGAACGGCATTACCCGTGAAGAACAAGATGCGTTCGGTGTTGAATCTCACCGTCGTGCTTGGGCTGCAACTCAAGAAGGCCGTTTCAAAAATGAAATCATTGGTGTTGAAGGCCACGATGCAAATGGCTTTAAAATCCTTTGCGACATCGATGAAGTGATTCGTCCAGATGCAAACCTTGAAGCGTTCAAAGCATTAAAACCTGTATTTGACCCTAAAGGTGGTTCAGTAACAGCAGCAACATCTTCTGCTCTTTCTGATGGCGCTTCTGCAATGTTGCTTATGTCTGCTGAACGTGCACAAGCATTAGGTTTAAAACCACGTGCCGTGATCCGCTCTATGGCGGTTGCTGGTTGTGATGCAGCAATCATGGGTTATGGTCCAGTTCCAGCAACTCAAAAAGCGCTTAAACGTGCTGGCTTATCAATTGCTGATATCCAGACTGTTGAGTTAAATGAAGCATTTGCTGCACAAGGCTTGTCTGTTCTTAAAGGCTTAGGTCTATATGACAAACAAGACATCGTGAACTTAAATGGTGGTGCAATCGCTCTTGGTCACCCACTAGGCTGTTCAGGTGCTCGTATCACCACTACGTTGTTAAATGTAATGGAACAACAAGATACTCAAATCGGTCTTGCAACGATGTGTATCGGCCTTGGTCAAGGTATCGCAACAGTGATCGAACGTGTTTAATTAACACCAAGATAAAAAAATCCCCGCTATGTGCGGGGACTTTTTTATCGACCTTTTAAACCATCTTGAATTTGCTGCTGTAATTTCAAAATATCATCTAAATTTACTTTCATCGTACCTTCACGATAAGCATCGACATTACTTCGGTTAATTTGCAGAGGCTTTAACATTTCAAAAAGACCATTGGTTGGGTCAGAAGATTGGATTCCACCCGCTACAGCTAGAATATATTCTCTTAAAAATGGAGAAAGCTGAGACAAGTCTGGCTGTGCCATGACTGGTTGATAGTCTACTGTCGTCATACCTTCAGGGACTAAAGCATTCTGTATATCGTTATGAGTTTTATACTCACGATGTTGTAGAGCCTGACGCACTTTTTTATCTTCTTGAAATGGGACAAAGCCTACTTCTTCACGTAGCTCAGATTCGGCCATAACGCGAATTGTAGGTAAAGTAGCCACTTCTTCTGCTTGAACAGTTGGTAAACCCATAAAAGCAAATACAGCAATGAAGGCTGATTGTTTTAGAAAGTTCATAACTTGCTCCCAAAATCAGTCACCCTACGCGAACTCAAAATGATGACTAAATAAAATGTTCTATAAATAGGCTACAATAAAGTCATTTTTGATTCAGTAATGCTCAGATAAACGGTAAATATAATTAAAATTTTTAATGTAATAGTCAGGGATTTTTATCCATAGAAAACTGAATATATAGAATCACCCTATAAATTAAATATAACCATTTATAGGGTGGGGTTTATCTTATAAGTTTTATTCACTCTCTAACATTTCTTTTAAAGAATCGACTAATTGCGGAAATTCCGTATAACCTTCCCGACCTAAAAAGTGCCCACCATTAGGAACGGTAATATAAGGCGCATCAATATCCTTAGCCAATTGAATCGTTAGTTGTGGTGGAACCAAATCATCATTATCAGACAAATAAACCAGCTTTTTCTCTATGTCACGGAAATAATTAGTATCGACTTTACTCTTTGTTATATAAGGGCTAAGAGGTGAAGAATCTGAAATTGGACCAGAGAATCCAGATACTAAAATCATTCCTCCAATATTTTGATAATTATGTCTTTGTAAAAAGTGTAGTAAGGTAATTACCCCTAAACTGTGGGCAACAAAAAAAGTATTTTCATTAACTGCAGGAATCTGCTCATCTAATACTTTCTGCCAAGCATCGACGTCCGGATGCTCAGAATCTGGAAATGGTATTAAAGTAACAGTTGTATTTTCATCTTCTATTTGATGTTTTAGGTCCAAAAACCAATGATCGTTAATAGAAGCTGAGTAACCGTGAAGCACAAATATTTGACGCATGTTCTTCTCCTGTAATTCAAGGGTTTTGGCATTTGTAACAAATGACATTAATCCGAATATCACCAATAAAATGAGTTTTCTAATCATGGAACAAGTACCATTTTGAAATATAAAAACATGCTAAACTATGACACCACTGTTAAGGTCAACCCCATTTTATGAACTTAGCTAAAGTTTCCGAGCTCACAAAAGTAAGCCCACGTATGCTGCGGTATTATGAAAATTTAGGGCTTATACAGCCTCATCGAGCGAGTAATAATTATCGAAGTTATACGCAAAAAGATATTGAAAATATTAAGAAAATTAAAATATTAAATGACGCAGGTATGAACCTGAAAGACATTCATGTTTTATTGCCATGTTTTGATTTAGATGAACGGGTATTTACGCTGTGTTCAGTGGTTCAAGAAAAACTACAAACAGAACTTAAGCATGTGTCCGATCAGTTAAACAAACTGCAAACTTCTCAAAGTTTATTACAATCTTTCTTGGCGAAAGGAAAAGCTGAGAGCACCAATATTTAAAAAGTGATGCTCCTCCTGTCGCTATTCTTTTAACTCCCCTTCCAAGGCAGCTACATTCTTTTTCTTAATTTTTTCAATTTTTGCATTAAGTTTTAAAACATCTTGATACAGTGCATTAAACTTTTTGACCTGAGCATTTTCATGGAAAAGTATCATCTGATCTTTCTTTTGCCATGGATAAGTTTTTAAAAGCTTAAACATTTCTTCTGCTTTATCTAAAATTTGTAGCTCAATCATAAAAATTGCATGGTCCTGCTCGGCTTTTTGCTGAGCTCCTAATTTTATTTCGAGGATTTGTCTCATCTCTTTATCAACAGACAGTTCCTGAATTTTTGCCAAGAAGGTTTTATGAATTTTTTCATATTCGGATTGATACTTATCTGAAGCTCTGCGAACATCGGCTAGCATTTTTTCGGTTTCAGCATATTTTTGTTTTTTATCATGATCTAAACGGTCAACATTTAAAAACGTATCCCATTTCGCAGCTTTTAATTCTCTTAAATATTCATTACGTGCGTTCACATTTTGGACCCAATAACTCAAAAGAAACTCTGAGACTTGTTTGTAGTGTCCTGCCAGCCGTTTATCGTGAATATCAAGTTGTACAGGTTTAGTCCAGTCTTGGGCCTGATCATAAAGCTGATTCATTTTTTCAGTCATTACCACATCAAACATTTGACTGCTATCTTTGGCTTGCTGCTGTTTTATATGTTGATAGGTAAAAAAAACAATACTCGTAATAACAACCAGACTTGCAATTGCAATCAAAATTCGGCGCATACACACCTCCTATTTCCATTCTTATAGTTTTGCTCTTTATAGTTATAAAATAGAGCTTATAGTTCTTTATATGCCATTTATTTCACAATACGCAACACTCTATTCTCCATTCAATGCTTTAAATCCGTGTACATCATCCCTATTATGATGGGTAAATTATATTTATGAGATTCTCCCATGCGTGTTGATGTCTGGTCTGATGTAGTATGCCCTTTCTGCTATATCGGCAAAAAACGCCTTGAACATGTCGCTGCCGAGGCAGGTATCGAGCTTGATATTCACTGGCATAGTTTCGAACTAGATCCTGATGCTCCCGCAAAACATGACACTTCAAATACTGAGCGTTTGGCTAAAAAATATGGCCGTACCTATGAAGAGATGGAAGAAATGGAACGCAACATTGCGGCCATGGCTGCTTCTGAAGGTATTGACTTCCAATGGCAAAAAGCCAACTCAGGCAATAGCTTTAATGCACACCGTATTATCCACCTTGCACAAAGTAAAGGTTTAGGAAACAAAGCAAAAGAAGCCTTTTTCCATGCTTATATGACTGAAGGTTTAGCTATTGGCGAACGCGAAGTTGTAGAAGAAATTGCTTCTCGTATTGGCCTTGATAATGCCGAAGTTGAATATGTACTCGATACAAATGAGTTGGCTGACTTTGTTCGTCATGATGAAAAAATCGCACATGAGCAACTCAATGTAACTGGCGTACCTTTCTTTGTATTTGACCAAAGAATCGCACTTGCAGGAGCACAACCTCGTGAAGTGTTTTTACAAGTACTAGAACAAGCACAGCTCAAGGCAAATGCTGAAAATATCGAGCAAGATGACGCAGCGGTTTGCAATGATGAAACATGCGATATTCCACAAAATAAATAGGTTTAACGATAAAGTGTGAACGAGTCGTATGTTTTATCACCATTTTAGCAATAGAGCGTTCTAAAAAAAGAACTATTCAATTGTTTAAAATCGGTTTATGATTGCGGCTTAGAATATTCGCGCTGTAATGTTCTGTTTTTTATGTGTTTAATGATCGGAATTTGAAGTTTCCTTGATCAAAAACTCCCCCTAGTTTGGGGGATTTTTTTTGCTTAAAAATTATCGCTAATAGCTTAAACTTTTTAATTAATTTTAAATATGTAAGAAAAGTTAAATTTACTTAAGTTTTGTGTCGTCCTCTTGATTTTATTAGAAAAATCTACAAAAGTGACAATAACAACAAAACATAAAGATAGATATGAAAACATTTCACATCATTACATATCGGCAGCTTTTTGCCCTTTTGACCTTAGGATTTGGTTCAGTATGTATGGCTCATGCAGAAGTAAATTCTTCCTCAACCCAACAAGTAAACGGTTTGTCATCTGGAGCACAAACTGAAGAAAATAAAGATGAAAATCTTTTAGACCAAATTCCAAGATGGATTGATGCAACCCCAACGATTTTCCCGGAGCAGTCCAACGAACCAATTGTTCCACCAACCGAGCAAACCGAAGATCAGACTTGGTTTGACCGTAAACAAAAGAAAATCCGTAATTGGGCCGATCGTACATCTGGAAAAATTGATAACTGGTTTGGTGAAGTTGACCCACAAAAACCCGCGTCAGCCACCATTCGGGTCATGATCGATAACTATTGGAATGAATATGATAATTATGAAATCAAGCCCAGAATTCGCGGTAAGATTAAATTACCTACTCTAGAGAAGCGTTTAAGTGTGGTATTTGGTGATGACTCTTTAGATGACGAATTTAATAATAGCCCAGCCAATATCAATCAAAACCCAAATCAAGATCCAAATAAAAAGTTAGATGGTAAACGAACTCGAGATGACAACAGCTCAATCGCATTACGTTGGTCAAATTTCTCGAAAAAGCTACCTTTTGAAACAGACGCTGACTTAGGTATCCGTTCTGGCGATGATATTTATGTCCGTTTAAAAGCATCGAGAGACTGGCAACTCCGTAATGATTTTAAATTTTATGCAGAACAAATTTATCGTTATGGCATAGATAGTGAAAACTACTTACGTACTAATCTTGAACTCACTCATGCTCGTCCAAATCAGCCAATCTTATCAAACCAGTTCAGCTTAACTTATGCCGATGATCAAGATGACGATTTAACATGGGAAAACCGTCTTTTCCGAGAACATAGCTTCTTTGCAAATAACCGTTTTAACTATGGCATTTATACAGGTGGCTACTACAATGACAACGATTTACGTTTAAACAGTTGGGGACCATTTGTATCATGGCGTCAGCCTGTTTTACGTGAATGGTTCTTTGTACAAGGCGACCTCAATTACTTTAATGACCATCGTGAAGATCGCAACCATTATGTGAGCACATTCTTACGATTAGAAGCCCTTTTCTAAGCTTAAAGATCACCTTGGGTTCCCCATCCAAGGTGATGAATAATAAAATACTTTTAAATAAAAATTTAAGTTTTTCTTCTTACAATAACGAGCTAATTTTTGATTCCTGATCTTCAGAAAAATGAATCAATTCTCTTCTTTTTCATTTGAATACAGATCTACTGCCTTACTTTGCATTTATAGCTTAGGTATGCTGGTTTTAATTCCTCATATACAGCTTTTTCCTACTTCTTTGAAACACTCACGCTCTACAAGGCGAACCCTGTATTCGTCTGTGGTTACTCTCAAAACAAAAAGTCAGTCTGTATCTTTTTTACATTCACCATGCGAAGTAGAACCAAGTCATAGTTCAGATACTGCACTTATTCAGGACCTGATGGCTGTATTTGGAAATGATACGTTGTGGAGTCGCGCAGCCCAACGCAAACATCCTTATAAAACCTTTGGCAAGATCAAGAAGAAAGCTTCAACTCTTCATGTTTCAGAAAATAATCCGCTCACAGCAAGTTGGAATACCATTTCAACCTGGATGCCGTTTGAAAATGATCTTGATCTAGGCTCAAACTCGGAAAGTGATGTTTATGTACAATTTCTTGCCAAGAAAAAATGGAATTTACGACATAACATGAGTCTAGATACTGAGCAAATTTTCCGATATGGTTCGACTAGCCGGAATTACACTGAAACGACGCTGAACCTAACGCAGAAAATGCAAGATAACACATTATTTTCCAATACATTTAATGTGAATAAGAGTGGAAAAGAAGATTACAACTGGGGAAATTGGACTTTCCAACAATTTGAATTTGTAAAAGATAATCGTCTGACTTACGGTATTTATAGCGGTGGTGTATATGCCAATAATGATATCCGCCTAAATAGTTGGGGACCTTATATTTCATGGCGTCAACCGATATGGAGAGATTGGATTTTTATGCAAAATGATCTTAATTTCTTTAACCATCTTGATGATGACCCCAAGCATCAGCTCAGTGTCCAAATGAATCTGGAAGCTAATTTTTAGACAAAAACCATCAAATTGTGGATAACTCTTTCTTTATCCACAAAAAAGCCCCTGATAATTCAGAGGCTTTTTCTATTGCAAAATTATTTTAGCAATAAGCTATTAATACGCTTCACATAAGCTGCCGGATCTTCCGGTAATCCACCTTCTGCAATCACTGCCTGATCAAAAATCACATTCGCCAAATCATCAAATTGTTCTGAACCTTCAAGCTTTTTCACTAAAGGATGCTCAGGATTAATTTCTAAAATTGGCTTGATTTCAGGTACGGCTTGCCCTGCTTGTTTGAGCATGCGAATAAGTTGAGGAGACAACTCGCCTTCACTAGTCACTAAACATGCCGGAGAATCTACCAAACGAGTCGTTACACGGACTTCTTTGGTTTTAGCCTTCAATGAATCACTTAATTTCTCGACAACAGGCTTAAACTGTTCAGCCGCTTGCTCAAGTGCCTTTTTCTCTTCAGCATCTTGCAAGTCACCTAAATCAACTGCACCTTTAGATACATTCTTCAATGGTGTACTGTCAAACTCGTGAACAAAGTTCATTGCCCACTCGTCAACACGCTCTGCCATTAATAATACTTCAATGCCTTTTTTCTTAAACAACTCCAACTGTGGAGAGTTCTTAGCAGCAGCTAAACTTTCAGCAGTCACATAATAGATAGCTTTTTGGCCTTCTTTCATGCGTGCCTTATAGTCCGCAAAAGAAGTTGTTACTTCATCATTTGTTGAAGTTGCATAACGTAATAATTTTAAAATACGTTCGCGGTTACCGAAGTCCTCACCCAAACCTTCTTTAAGAACTGAGCCAAACTCAGTGTAGAACGTTTTGAATTTTTCTTGGTCTTTTTCATCTTCAGATTTAGCTAAGCCATCAAGCAAAGTGAGTACACGGCGTGCGTTACCTTCACGGATTGTCTTAACATCACGGCTTTCTTGCAACAACTCACGGCTGACATTAAGCGGTAAATCAGCGCTGTCCACGACACCTTGTACAAAGCGTAAATAGTTTGGAATTAAATTGTCCGCATCATCCATAATAAATACGCGTTTTACATACAGCTTAATTCCTGCTTTTGCTTCACGTGTAAAAATGTCATGAGGTGCTTTACTTGGAATATAAAGTAACTGGGTATATTCCGTACTACCTTCTACACGGTTATGTGCCCATGCAAGCGGAGCTTCAAAATCGTGAGTTAAGTTTTTATAGAACTCAACATATTGCTCTTCAGTCACTTCACTCTTGTTACGTGTCCATAGTGCACTTGCCGAGTTAATTGCTTCCCACTCATCTGTTTTGACCATTTGGCCGCCTTTAGGCTCCTCACCTTCAGCAACCTCTTCTTCTTGCCAAACTTCTTTTTGCATTTCAATTGGCAAGCTAATGTGGTCAGAATATTTATTAACGATTTGCTTAACTTTATAAGACTCTAAATAATCAAGCGCATCATCACGTAAGTGAAGAATAATGTCAGTACCGCGTGAAGCTTTATCAATTTGCTGAACTTCAAACTCACCTGTGCCACCACTAATCCAACGCACCCCTTCAGAAGCATCTAGACCTGCGCGGCGTGATTCAACCGTAATTTTATCGGCAACAATAAAACCTGAGTAGAAACCAACACCAAACTGACCAATTAACTGAGCATCCGCTTTCTGGTCACCCGTCAATTTTGACATGAAATCTTTAGTACCTGATTTTGCAATTGTACCCAAGTTATCAATGGCTTCTTGTTGGCTTAAACCAATACCGTTATCAGAAATCGTTAAAGTTTTATCTTCTTTATTTAAGCTGATTCGTACATGTAAATTAGGGTCATTTTCATAATATTCAGGATGATTAATTCCTTCGAAACGCAATTTATCACATGCATCTGATGCATTAGAGATAAGTTCACGTAAGAAAATTTCAGGGTTTGAATAGAGAGAATGCGTCACTAAATGTAAAAGCTGTGCTACTTCCGCTTGGAAACTATAATTTTGTGATGCTTGTTCACTCATAAATCACTCCTTAAATTTTGAAGTCTGTTTGTTTTCGAATGCTTTATGAATGGAGTACTTCTAGAATTTTTCAATCCTGAATATTAAAAATTTTTACTCTAATTAAAATGGGCCATGGCTTAAGACCCTATCTTGTAAAATAGTGTCTAGTTGTTTTTGTCTTTGTTGATATGCCTTAGAAATACAACTCACATTAGCTGCACAAGCATTTCTTTTTTTCAGCCATTGCTGCTGTGTATCTTTTTGATTATCACGTCCACCCATTGGTAGTGCATGTAAAACAATTTGATATGTCGTTGCCATTTTGACATCGGCATCATTTAAAGATCGGTTCTTACAAATACTGAGTTCAGTCTTTGTTTTTGCAGCATTGCAAGAGAAACTAGCGGCTTGCAAACTATGCGTAAAAGCTAAACCACTAAAAAGTGCTAGCCCCATGGCAAATTTTCTATTCATCATATTATTCCTTTAAAAATGTATAAAAAATAGTTTAGAAACAAAGAACGATAAAATATGTATAAAACTGTCTATTTTATGCGTTTTTTAGTGAGAACCATGAAATAAAAAACCTCACATAAAAAACTATGTGAGGTGCCTGAATCTAGGTTTATTATTATATTCTTTCTATTTATTATTATGCTTAGAATTTATAGCTATAACCTAAAGTGTAAACAAACGGGTTAATATCTAAGTCAAATTTAGCACCATTTGTTAAAGTAACTTCTGGACTAATATCTGCATAACGAACATCTACAAATACTCCCCAATTTTTAGCATCAGCAGGTTGGAAATTAAAACCAACTTGGCCAGCGACACCAAAATCTTCTTTTACTTTTACAGCTACGCCTTGTTCATCCCAAGGAATAAATGCTGTTGCCCCGATACCAATATACGGTGTAAAACGAGTCGAGTTTTTAAAATGATATTTCGCGGTAATTGTTGGTGGCAATTGTTTAATACGCGCTACTTTCTGACCATCTAATAAAACATCATGATTAACCGGCGTTGCTAATAATAATTCTGCCGAAAATGGAGATTGACCAAAAAAGTATTCTACTGATGGAGTAAATGCATATTCATGGTCCGCCTTTACCACACCTAAAGCAGTTGTTGTATCTTCCGATGGAGCAATAACGCTGCCCCCAAATTTTACTTGCCAATTACCAGCAAAAGTAAATGAAGACACCCCCATTAATGCAATAACTAATGCTTTTTTGAACACTTTAATATCTCCAACCTTATTTATATTTATAATAAACATTTATTTTAAATTGATGCAACACCCATTATAAAATTATTTTTATATTTATTTTTAAATAACTGTTTTAAATAAAATTATATATTAACCGACTATTTTAATTGGTTTTTATTCCAACCCAATTAATCAGAATTATTTTATATAACCAACCTTTTTAATAAACTTTAAATCCCGAGTATTTTAATATAGTTTATTCTAAATACATGTTTTGTTTATACCATAAAAAAACCTCCTTAATCATTATCTCTAGATAAAAACTAAGGAGGTCTTTATTTAATATTTTATAAAAATTATAAAACCATGGCTGCAATCCAACCAAAAATTAATAGCGGAATATTAAAGTGGATAAATGTTGGTATCACAGTATCCCAAATATGGTCATGTTGCCCATCTACACCTAAACCTGCTGTTGGTCCTAAGGTAGAATCAGAAGCCGGAGATCCAGCATCACCTAAAGCAGCAGCTGTCCCGATAAGTGCAATTGTCGCTAACGGTGAGAAACCGAACTGGACACATAAAGGTACATAAATAACAGCTAATACAGGAACACTTGAGAAAGATGAACCTATACCAATCGTGACAAATAGGCCAATACAAAGCATTAAAAATGCAGCAAGCGCACGGTTATCACCAATGATTTCTACCACACCTTTAACCAACTGGTTAATATCTCCGGTATGAGTCATAACTGAAGCAAAACCGGCAGCAGAGATCATAATAAAACCGACTAGAGCCATCATTCTCATGCCTTGTACAAAGACATCATCTGCATCTTGCCATTTAAAAATGCCTGCCGTAGAAAGCACTGCAAAGCCCACTAAACCACCCAAGATCATTGAGCCGGAATAAAGCTGCGCAACTAAAGTCAGTCCAATAGCCAGTAAAGCCATAAAAATTGTTTTTTTAGCAATAACAGGGCCTTGCTCTGCCTCATGTTTAAGTTCTTCTGCGTCTGCTTTTAAATCTGCTGTTTCATCTTGTACAGTTGCACGAAGAGGTTTATCTAAATCAATTGTAGTTACAGGGCTTATCGAACGGTCAGCATAAATTCGTGGCTTACGGTAACTGATAAATACCGCAACCAAGGTGCCTAGAACCATTCCCAAAACTGGAATTGCCATACCAATAGGCATCATGCCACGTTCTACATGTAAACCATAAGCAGCACCAATTTTGTTGATATTTCCCATCAAAATCTGTTCAAGGAAAATCGCACCAAAGCCAACAGGTAAGAAAATATATGTCCCAACTAAGCCTAGCGTAAGTACACAGGCTGCGGCGCGGCGGTCTAATTTTAAATGGTTCATTACCCGCAATAGAGGCGGAACCAATACTGGAATAAAGGCAATATGAACTGGAATAAGGTTTTGAGAGAAAATAGCTGCGATCAGTAAAATACCTAAGAGTAAATATTTCACTTTAGTTTCTCGGCTTTTCCCCGCTTCCATTCCCAATAAACCAATCAGTTTATGGGCAAGTAAATCAGGTAATCCAGATTTTGAAAGTGCCAGAGCAAATGCCCCTAACACTGCATAGGCAAGTGCAACTTCAGCACCATCACCAAGACCAGCGTTAAAGGCTTCAACAGTTTGAGAAAGGCTTAAACCCGCTACGAGGCCGCCCACAATGGCAGAAACCACTAAAGTCAGTACGACAGAAACGCGCGCCAGTGATAATAAGAACATCACTGCAATCGCAATAACGACAGCATTCATGAATAAGTTCAGAGCAAAACAAAAGGCGATATTCTACCAGATTCACCTCTATGAAGCCGAAAATATCGCCGAATTACCAGTTTTGCATATTAAACAGTCACTTATTAGCTCTGCGAGTCAATAAATTGGCGAATATGAGCTGCCACTTTTTCAGCCTGACTTAAAATCGCCCAATGATTTGCTTCAAGCTCAACATATTCGAAGTTTTCAACCCATTTTGGCATCGCTTCTGTAATATATTCGGGGCTGACAAAAGTGTCGTACTTTAAAATAATTGCTTTAACTGGACATTGCGCATAACGCTGACGAGGGCCAGTTAAACGTGGAATAAAATTCGCACGATATAAGTTAATACCGTATTTCCCATCTGAAGAAATATTACTATTTAATGGCAAATTATCTTTTCGCTCTAAATCTTTTAAGATCTTACCCCACTTTTCTGGACTAAACAGCGACCATACAGTTGGAGCAATTAGCGGTAAATGGAATGCTCCGATATACCATGATTTTGTGAGTATTTTTAGGATCTGTGCAGGTGATGTTTTGAACTTCTCTCTTAAGAAAAGTGCCGCATGATCCAAACATGGACCGGAAATTGTTGTATAAGAGAGTAAACGGCCTTTAAATTTAGGTTCTGTTGCAGATTCCCAAGACTGGATTGAACCCCAATCATGCGCAGCCATATGGAACTGTCGATTTGGGATTACCTCATCTACGACTTCCTGCAAATCTAAAGATAAACGTTCTAAACGGTAATCTCGTATCCGTTTAGGAATAGATGATAAGCCTGCCCCACGGACATCATAAGTCACAATATAAAAATCATTGATTAAATGCTCAATGACCGATTCCCATACTTCCTGATTATCTGGATAACCATGCACTAACACTAATGGAATATTTTTCTCATCACCCCAAGCCTTGGCACACAGGGTTTGTTGATCACTTGTCGTTACGGCATAAATCTTTGGCTGCATAATCATTTCCTATTTTGTTTTTCAATCGATCATGTCGTTAATCGGATAAAGCATTGCCATCAATATAAAAAAGATGATACTTATCTAGTATGACCAGTGTTGCAATAAAAAAAATTGACTATTATGGCTATTTTAAAAAAACTTCAGAACATTCCTTCAATTTCCAAATTCTTATTTAACCATTACCCACCTTACCGTGGAGCTGGAATTCATATTGAAGTCATGAATTTAGAGCTCTGTCATGTTCGGGTAAAAATGCCACTTACTTGGAAAAATCAAAATCTGGTAGGCACTCACTTTGGCGGAAGCCTTTATTCAATGGTTGACCCCTTTTATATGTTGATTCTTATGCATCATCTCGGATCAAAATATATTGTTTGGGATAAAGCAGCTGAAATTAATTTTTTATCACCTGGCCGAAGTACCGTTTATGCTGACATTCGCGTTGATTTAGCAGAAATCGAACAAATTCGTGAACTTGCCGAAAACTATGCTCCTGTTCTTAGAACATATCATTTAAATATTTTCGATGAATCAGGTGTGAGAATTGCTGAAGTCCAAAAGACACTTTATATCCGACGTAAAAAAGCAAAACCTTCTACTAATAAAATAAGCGCCTGAAGGCGCTTATTTTTCATTTCACTTATTTTTATTTCTTTTCTTCAATCGCAGCACCAGCACCGCCGCCGATTGCGCCACCAATTGCAGCACCTGTATCACCACCTATGATAGCTTTACCAACGACCGAACCAATACCTGCACCAATCGCACTCTTGGTTGTAGTTTGTTTACTGCCACCTTGAGTATTAGAACCCACACCTGCACCTACCGCAGCACCTAAGCCTGCACCGATACCACCACCAACATGGTTACCAAAACCACCGCCCAATGCACCACCTGCTGCTGCTGCACCAATACGCTGGTCAGACGGACTCATATTTTGACAGCCGGTGAACATAACTGTTGATAATATGACAGTAGATATTAAACCAATTTTTTTATTCATGACCGTACTCACTCCTTTGGGCTTTAATCAAAGCATAGTCTTCTTTTATGGGGAATTTGATCAGTTTGTGTTATTGCACTGTCGTAATTAATAGATATTTTGTAAAGCCAATTTATGCGCAGTGATGAGTTAAATTTTCATGTTTTAAAAGTAGATAAAAAAGAAGCTCTTAATGAAATAAGAGCTTCTTTTTTAATATAGTTAGAGGTAGTTTTAGTACTTACCTTTTTTCTCTTCATAGGCTGCACCAGCACTACCACCGAGTGCTCCACCTGCAGCAGCACCAGCGTCACCACCAATCACTGCACCACCTAAGATTGCCCCAACACCTGCACCAATGGCACTATTACGTACTGTTTTACTGCTAGAGCCTTTAGCATTAGCGGCAACACCAGCACCAAGCGCTGCTCCTAAACCGGCACCAATATTACCGCCTATATGTTTACCTACGGCACCACCTGCACCACCACCGATAGCTGCCGAACCAATACGTTTGCTTTCTGGGCTAGCATTTTGGCAACCTACAAATAGAGTAGTTGACATTAAACCAACACCTGCAATCATCATCATTTTTTTCATTAAAAGCTACTCCTCTACTCAGTTGCGCCTAGAATAGTATGCTTTCATGGAGGGTTTTCCCCCATTAAGTAATAAATTAAAAGTGCTTTAATAGACTTTTTGTAAAAATGGATTATTTTTTCCACAAAAAAGGCGCCCTAAGGCGCCTTTTTAATGCAAGTTTAAGCTTAGAATTGTTCTGAGTTTAAAGCTTGGCTAAATGCTTGGTCTACTTCGCTGAAGTCATTGTGAAGAGCATGTTCTGCTGCTTCCGCTTCTTGACGACGACGCTCTAAGTGGTATGCAAGACCAGTACCAGCTGGAATCAAGCGACCCACTACAACGTTTTCTTTCAAGCCACGTAAATCATCTTCTTTACCTGTTACAGCCGCTTCAGTTAACACACGAGTTGTTTCCTGGAACGATGCAGCAGAGATGAATGAGTCAGTAGAAAGCGATGCTTTCGTAATACCCATCAATTGACGTTCAAACTTCGCAGGGAACTTGTTCTGAGCCAAGACAGCTTGGTTCTCTTGAACAACGCGGATGTAATCCACTTGTTCGCCTTTAATGAAGCTTGTATCACCACCATCGATGATATCAACTTTACGCAACATTTGACGTACGATAACTTCAATGTGCTTGTCGTTGATTTTTACACCTTGGAGACGGTAAACGTCTTGAACTTCGTTCACGATGTAGTTAGTTAAAGCAACTTCACCTTTCAAGCGTAAGATGTCATGTGGATTTTGTGGACCATCAGAAATGGTTTCACCACGGTTCACATGTTCGCCTTCAAACACGTTGATTTGACGCCATTTTGGAATCAACTCTTCGTAAATTTCAGAACCGTCATCTGGAGTAATCACTAAACGGTTCTTACCTTTGGTCTCTTTACCGAAGCTTACGATACCAGACACTTCTGCCAAGATCGCATGTTCTTTCGGCTTACGTGCTTCGAACAAGTCAGCAACACGCGGAAGACCACCGGTAATATCACGAGTACGTGAAGATTCTTGTGGTACACGACCGATAACGTCACCCACACCAATTGTTTCGCCGTCGCGAACGGTCACAATTGTATTTTGTGGTAAGAAGTAGAACTGTTCACCGCCATCAGTTGTATCTAATACGATTGCTGGACGTAAATCTTTACCAGAAGCAGGACGTGCTGTTACAGGCAAGATTTCAACAGTTGTCATACCAGTTGCATCATCAGTTTTAGATGTTGCAGTTACACCATCAGCAATTTGGCTGAAACGTGCTTTACCAGCAACTTCTGTTACTAATGGATGCGTATGCGGATCCCATGTCGCAACGATACCACCAGCCTCAACAAGCTCACCATCTTTCAACAAGATGCTCGCACCGTAAGGAAGTTTGTAGCGTTCACGCTCACGACCTAACTCATCGGCAATACCAATTTCACCTGAACGTGAAACTGAAACCAAGTGGCCTTTCGCATGTTGTACAGTTTTTACGTTATGGAAACGTACAGTACCTTTGTTACGTACTTGAACACTGTTTGCAGCAGAAGTTCGGCTTGCAGCACCACCCACGTGGAACGTACGCATTGTTAACTGTGTACCTGGTTCACCGATTGACTGTGCAGCCATTACACCTACTGACTCACCTGGGTTTACCAAGTGACCACGAGCGAGGTCACGACCATAACATTTCGCACATACACCGAATGTTGATTCACATGCGATTACAGAACGTACTTTAACTTCATCGACACCAGCCTCTTCAAGCTGAGCTGCGATTTTCTCGTCAATTAACGTACCGCGAGGTAATACAACTTCATCATCAGATGCACGACGTACATCTTCAGCAGTTACACGACCTAATACGCGGTCACGTAATGGCTCGATGACATCACCACCCTGAATGAATGGAGTCATCACTAGACCACCACTTGTACCACAATCTGGCTCAGTAATTACTAAGTCTTGTGCTACGTCTACAAGACGACGAGTCAAGTAACCAGAGTTCGCAGTTTTCAATGCAGTATCGGCCAAACCTTTACGCGCACCGTGTGTTGAAATGAAGTACTGGAGTACTGTCAAACCTTCACGGAAGTTCGCTTTAATTGGAGTCTCAATAATCGAGCCATCCGGTTTTGCCATCAAACCACGCATACCTGCAAGCTGACGAATCTGAGCCGCACTACCACGGGCACCAGAGTCAGACATCATATAGATACTGTTGAATGATTTTTGCTTCTCGTCTTCACCTTGTTTGTTTTTCACAAGTGTATAAGACAAGTTATCCATCATTGCTTTAGCAACTTGGTCGTTTGTACGCGCCCAAATATCGACAACTTTGTTATAACGTTCACCAGCAGTTACGAAACCTTGTTCGAACTGTTGTTCGATTTCACGAACTTCTGTTTCCGCTTTGTCAATAATTGTGTGTTTCGTAGGTGGAATTAACATGTCTTCCATACCTACAGATACACCTGAACGAGTCGCTTGACGGAAGCCCAAGTACATTAATTGGTCAGCGAAGATAACGGTATCTTTCAAACCAAGTTTACGATAGCAAGAGTTGATTAACTTAGAGATGTTCTTTTTAGTCATCTCAAGGTTGATCATGTCAAAGCTTAAACCTTCTGGAACAACTTCCCAAAGTAAGCAACGACCTGGTGTTGTATCAACAATAATAGTTTGCTGTTCACGCTCACCATTTTCATTGATAACCGTTTGATGCACACGTACTTTAACACGAGCATGGATCGCAACTTGACCAGTTGCAAGTGCACGGTTTACTTCGTGAGTATCCGCAAACACCATACCTTCACCTTTCGCGTTTACTGCATCACGAGTGATGTAGTAAAGACCCAAGACAACGTCCTGAGAAGGAACGATGATTGGCTCACCGTTTGCTGGTGACAAGATGTTGTTTGTTGACATCATCAATGCACGAGCTTCTAACTGTGCTTCAAGTGTCAATGGAACGTGTACCGCCATTTGGTCACCGTCGAAGTCGGCGTTGAACGCAGCACAGACGAGTGGGTGAAGACGGATTGCCTTACCTTCAATAAGAATAGGTTCAAATGCTTGAAGACCTAAACGGTGAAGTGTTGGCGCACGGTTCAACATCACTGGATGTTGACGAATTACAGATGCAAGAACGTCCCAAACTTCCGGAGTCTCACGCTCAACCATTTTCTTCGCAGCTTTAATGGTTGTTGCCTGACCTGAAGCTTGTAATTTCGCGAAAATGAATGGCTTGAATAATTCAAGTGCCATTTTCTTCGGAAGACCACATTGGTGAAGACGTAAAGTAGGACCTACAGTAATTACCGAACGACCAGAGTAGTCAACACGCTTACCTAACAAGTTCTGACGGAAACGACCTTGTTTACCTTTGATCATGTCTGCCAAAGATTTTAATGGGCGTTTGTTAGAACCAGTAATTGCACGACCACGACGACCGTTATCAAGCAACGCATCTACAGACTCTTGTAACATACGTTTTTCGTTACGTACGATGATGTCCGGCGCTGCAAGGTCAAGAAGACGCTTCAAACGGTTGTTACGGTTAATTACACGACGATATAAATCATTCAAGTCAGAAGTCGCGAAACGACCACCTTCAAGTGGAACTAATGGACGTAAATCTGGTGGAAGTACCGGAAGTACGTTCATTACCATCCATTCTGGCTTGTTGTTTGAGTCTTTGAATGCTTCCATCAATTTCAAGCGTTTAGACGCTTTTTTCAACTTCGTTTCAGAAGTTGTTTGAGGAATTTCTTCACGTAAACGTGAAATTTCAGCTTCAAGGTCGATGTCTTTCAACAAGTCTTGAACTGCTTCTGCACCCATTTTTGCAACAAATTCGTCGCCGTGCTCTTCTAGAGCAGTAAAGTATTCTTCATCATTAAGAAGTTGATACTTTTCAAATGGTGTCATACCAGGATCAGTAACAACGTATGATTCGAAATACAATACACGTTCGATATCACGAAGGGTCATATCAAGTAATAAACCGATACGGGATGGTAACGATTTTAAGAACCAGATATGTGCAACTGGAGAAGCAAGCTCAATGTGACCCATACGTTCACGACGAACTTTTGCTGTAGTTACTTCAACGCCACATTTTTCACAAATGACGCCTTTGTATTTCATACGCTTGTATTTACCACACAAGCATTCGTAATCTTTTACTGGACCAAAGATTTTGGCACAGAACAAACCATCACGTTCTGGTTTGAACGTACGATAGTTGATTGTCTCAGGTTTTTTAACTTCACCATGAGACCATGACTTAATCATTTCTGGTGACGCAAGACCAATACGGATACGGTCGAACTCAACTGGCGCATGACCATCTGAGTCCGTTTTCTTACGCATGATATCGAGCAAGTCTTTCAATTTTTTTCTCCGTGTGTCGGGAAGCCTCGCTTACCCGACTGGGTCACAAATATTGTTTTTACCTAAAAAATCGTGAGTCTTACGACTTAGTCACCATTTTTTAGTTCAATGTTGATACCTAAAGAACGGATCTCTTTGGTCAATACGTTGAACGATTCAGGCATACCCGGATCCATATAATGGTTACCATCTACAATATTCTTATAGATGCGAGTACGGCCTTCAACGTCATCCGACTTCACTGTAAGCATTTCTTGGAGTGTATATGCTGCACCGTATGCTTCAAGTGCCCATACTTCCATCTCACCGAAACGCTGACCACCGAATTGTGCTTTACCACCAAGCGGTTGTTGTGTAACAAGTGAGTAAGAACCAGTTGAACGCGCATGCATCTTGTCATCAACCAAGTGGTTCAATTTAAGCATGTACATGTAACCAACAGTTACTGGACGGTCAAACTGTTCACCTGTACGTCCGTCAAACAATACTGTTTGACCCGTACGTGAAATGTCAGCCAATTCAAGTAAGTCTTTAATTTGACTTTCTTCAGCACCATCAAATACAGGAGTAGCTAAAGGCACACCCGCACGCAAGTTACCTGCAAGCGCTAGAATTTCTTCATCAGTCAAGCTATCAAGATCTTCTTGCTCACCGCCGACTTTGTTATAAATCTTGTCTAAGAATTCGCGCAGTTCTAAAACTGTACGTTGTTCTTTCAACATTTTTTCGATTTTGTCACCAAGCCCTTTAGCCGCCATACCCAAGTGAGTCTCTAGAATCTGACCCACGTTCATACGAGATGGTACACCCAGCGGGTTCAATACGATATCTACCGGCACACCGTTAGCATCATGTGGCATGTCTTCAACAGGTAAGATGTTAGATACAACACCCTTGTTACCGTGACGACCAGCCATCTTATCACCAGGCTGAATACGACGTTTAACAGCTAAGTAAACCTTAACAACTTTTAATACGCCAGTTGTTAATTCATCACCTGTTGCAAGCTTACGTTTCTTCTCAGCGAATTTCTCATCGATTTCTGCGCTCTTCTCTTTCAAGAACACTTGAATTTGAGTTAAACGCTCAGCGATTGCTTCATCTGCTGGTTGAATTTCAAGTAAGTCAACAAGCTCTAAACCAGATAATAAATCTTCAGAAAGTTTATCACCACGTTTAGTTGAACCACCGCCATTAGACTCTTGGCCTTTAAGCAAACGAATTACACGCTCACGAGCCGCTTCTTCGAAGATCTTGTATTCTTCTTTCAAGTCTTTACGATAAGAATCAAGCTGTGCTTTTTCAATTGCTAAAGCACGGTCATCTTTCTCTAAGCCATCACGAGTGAAGACTTGAACGTCAATAACTGTACCTTTAGTACCAGATGGAACACGTAAAGATGAGTCTTTAACGTCAGCAGCTTTCTCACCAAAAATTGCACGAAGCAGTTTTTCTTCAGGAGTTAACTGAGTTTCACCTTTAGGCGTTACTTTACCAACTAAGATGTCGCCAGCAGTAACTTCAGCACCGATATAAACGATACCTGATTCATCAAGTTTAGAAAGCGCAGCTTCACCTACGTTAGGAATATCGGCAGTAATTTCTTCTGCACCTAACTTAGTATCACGTGCTACACATGACAATTCTTGAATGTGAATAGATGTTAAACGGTCTTCTTGAAGTACACGCTCAGATAACAAGATCGAGTCTTCGTAGTTGTAACCATTCCATGTCATGAACGCTACACGCATGTTTTGACCAAGCGCAAGTTCACCCATGTCTGTTGACGGACCGTCTGCCAAGATGTCACCACGAGCAACTTTGTCGCCCAAGTTCACGATAACATTTTGGTTAATACAAGTATTTTGGTTTGAACGTGTATATTTGATGAGGTTATAGATATCTACACCTGCCTCACCTGCAACCATTTCATCTTCGTTTACACGAATAACGATACGAGAAGCATCTACATATTCAATTACACCGCCACGGTTTGCGATTACACACACACCAGAGTCACGTGCAACGTTCGCTTCCATACCTGTACCTACAAGCGGTTTATCCGCACGTAAAGTAGGAACTGCCTGACGTTGCATGTTTGAACCCATGAGCGCACGGTTTGCGTCATCGTGTTCAAGGAATGGAATAAGTGATGCAGCAACAGATACTACCTGCTGTGCAGAAACGTCCATATGCGTTACTTTTTCAGGCGGCATACGTACGAATTCACCTTGATGACGAACAGAAACGAATTCTTCTGTTAAGTTGCCATCTTTATCTACTGCAGAGTCGGCCTGTGCAATAACAGTACCTACTTCTTCAATTGCAGATAAATATTCAACATCATCAGTTACACGACCATCTACAACTTTGCGGTATGGAGTTTCCAAGAAACCGAAGTCATTCGCTTTTGCGTATACAGAAAGCGAGTTGATCAAACCAATGTTTGGACCTTCAGGAGTTTCAATTGGACAAACACGACCATAGTGAGTTTGGTGTACGTCACGTACTTCGAAGCCTGCACGTTCACGTGTTAAACCACCAGGACCAAGCGCAGATACACGACGTTTATGTGTAATCTCAGATAATGGGTTGTTTTGGTCCATAAACTGAGATAACTGGCTTGAACCAAAGAATTCTTTGATTGCAGCAGCAACTGGTTTTGCATTAATCAAATCTTGTGGAGACAAGTTATCTGTTTCTGCTTGGCTTAAACGCTCTTTAACAGCACGCTCAACACGAACTAAACCTACACGGAATTGGTTCTCTGTCATTTCACCAACAGAACGTACACGACGGTTACCTAAGTGGTCGATATCGTCGACTTCACCTTTACCGTTACGGATTTCAACCAATGTACGTAATACATCGATAATATCTTCGTGCGATAAAATACCTTCAACTTCGCGTGACTTCTGATCAGTACCAACTTCGTAAGGACGACCTAAACGACGGTTGAACTTCATACGACCTACTGGAGATAAGTCATAGCGTTCAGAAGAGAAGAACAAGTTATTGAATAAGTTTTCAGCAGCTTCTTTTGTTGGTGGCTCGCCCGGACGCATTACTTTGTAGATTTCTACTAATGCTTCTTCACGGTCACGCGTCAAGTCTGCACGTAATGTATCAGCTACGAATGAACCACGGTCAATATCGTTAGTGAACAAGATATTAAATTGCTTAACACCGCCTTCTGCCAACTTCACCATTACTTCATGGCTTAACAGAGTATTTGCAGCAATTACTTCACCATCACGTAAAGTAATATCTTCAGCAGTGATACGCTCATATAAGTATTCATCAGGAACTGAAAGCTTAGTTAAACCTGCAGCTTCCATTTGACGTACGTGACGAGCATTAATACGTTTACCTTGCTCAACAATGACTTTACCTTCATTGTCAGTAATATCAAATTGAGCCATTTCACCACGTAAACGCTCAGGTACAAGGTCAATTTGATAGCTACCCATGTCAAGATACACAGGTACTTTTTCATAGAACAAATTCAAGATCTGTTCATTGTTATAACCTAGTGCACGTAACACAACTGTAGCAAGTAATTTACGACGACGGTCGATACGTACGTAAACTAAGTCTTTTGCATCAAATTCGAAGTCTAACCATGAACCACGGTAAGGAATGATACGTGCTGAATACAACACTTTACCACTTGAGTGGGTCTTACCTTTATCATGGTCAAAGAATACGCCTGGCGAACGGTGTAATTGAGATACGATTACACGCTCAGTACCGTTGATAACAAAGGTACCATTTTCAGTCATGAGTGGAATTTCACCCATATAGACTTCTTGTTCGCGTACGTCTTTAATTGATTTAGTTTCGCGATCTTTAATAATCAAACGAATTTTAACGCGCATTGGTGCCGCATAAGTCGAGCCACGAAGAATACATTCGCGTACATCGAACTCAGGTTTACCAAGGCTATACTCAACAAATTCTAAAGCAGCATTGCCAGAATAACTTTCGATAGGAAAAACTGAACGAAATGCGGCTTGGAGACCGATATCTTCGCGGTTTTTTGGTGATTTGCCATCTTGCAAGAATGTTCTGTACGAATCGACCTGAATCGATAATAAGTACGGTGCATCCATTACTTGGGGCAATTTACCAAAATTCTTACGGATCCGTTTCTTTTCGGTATATGAGTATGCCATCTGGAGTCCTCGGAAAGTAAACCAAGCCCGCCTGCAGAACGGGCTCAGAAGGAATTACGCAGGCCGATATGGCCACCACTGTTTACAAATGCTGCAATTTTTAGTGGTATAAAAACGCTTAACAATATTTTTAAAAATGAAAAATATTGGTAAGCATTTGAATTTATTTATTTTATTTAGGCTTTCTCTAAAAACCAAACAAAACTAACAAAAATCGAGCCGATTATTGTAACGCAAAAAGGCTGATGACCCAAGAGCCATCAGCCATTTTATGGAGCCGATTTAAAAACCGACTCCTTTTACAATTACTTAAGTGTAACTGTAGCACCAGCTTCTTCAAGTTTCTTCTTAAGTTCTTCGCCTTCTTCTTTAGAAACGCCTTCTTTAAGAACTTGAGGAGCGCCTTCAACTAAGTCTTTAGCTTCTTTAAGACCAAGACCAGTTGCTTCACGAACAGCTTTAATTACAGCTACTTTGTTAGCACCGAAAGAAGTCAACTCAACGTTGAATTCAGATTGTTCTTCAGCAGCAGCAGCAGCGCCACCAGCTGGAGCAGCAACAGCTACAGCAGCTGCAGATACGTTGAATTTCTCTTCGAAAGCAGAAATTAATTCAACAAGTTCAAGAACAGTTTTTTCAGCAACTGCATTTAAGATTTCTTCGTTAGTTAAAGCCATGAGAATAACTCCAAATGGATATTGAATGGTGTGTAAAATTGATTAAGCAGCTTCTGACTCGTTTTTCTCTTTGAGTGCTGTAATGAGGCGACCCAATTTCGAAATAGGAGCTTGAAGGACAGAGGCAAGCATAGTAAGCGCTTTCTCTTGGTTCGGAAGATTAGCAATAACGCTAACATCAGCACCTTGATAAACTTTGCCGTCAAATGCAGCAGCTTTTAATTCAAATGCTTTGTTAGTTTTAGCAAATTCTTCGAACAAGCGTGCAGCTGCACCCATGTCATCTTCAGAAGTTGAAAAACCTAGAATTGTTGGACCAACAAGGTTGTCGTTCAAGATATCAAACTGAGTACCTTGAAATGCGCGTTTAGCCAAAGTGTTACGTACAATACGTGTAGTTACACCTAGCTTACGAGCTTCAACACGAAGTGTTGTTAATTGCTCTACGCTTAAACCTTGATAGTCAGCAACAACGGCTGCAAACGCTTTAGAAGCAACTTCACTTACTTCTGCAACGATCTGTTTTTTGTCTTCAATAAGAAGAGCCATTGTAAAACCTCCTAAGGTGATTTATGTACCCAATGGGCACACTCCCAGTTCGTAAGTCTTTCGACTTACACGCGGAGGAGGAACAAATCACACCACCGCGTCTACGCAGGCTGGTTTATTAAGAAAATCGCTATTCGAAAATAACGTCTTTTCGCCTGAGGTCTTTGACGCTGATAAATTCTCATTTATCAATTCAAAGTCCGCCTGATAAGTAATAGATAAAGCTTTACTCTACCGAAGCAAAAGCAGAAATAACTTTTCTGTTTTATGCTTAATCCTCATCAGGACTTTAAAATTCTTTACTTAACCAAGTTAAAACTTAGTTAGAAACGTTGTTTACATCAACAGTAAGACCAGGACCCATAGTTGAGCTCAAAGTGATCTTCTTGATGTATACACCTTTAGAAGTTGCAGGTTTTAACTTTTTCAAGTCAGCAACTAAAGTTTCAACGTTTTGACGGATTGCAGCAGCATCAAAGCCAACTTGACCAATCGCAGCGTGAATAATACCCGCTTTGTCTACACGGTAACGCGCCTGACCAGATTTAGCGTTTTTAACAGCGCCAGCAACGTCAGGAGTTACAGTACCAACTTTAGGGTTTGGCATTAAACCACGTGGACCAAGAATTGTACCGAGCTTACCAACAACACGCATAGCGTCAGGAGCAGCGATTACAACATCAAAGTCAAGGTTTCCGCCTTGGATGCTTTCAGCAAGATCATCAAAACCTACAACATCAGCACCAGCTTCTTTCGCAGCTTCTGCTTGCGCGCCTTGAGCAAATACAGCTACACGTACAGTTTTACCAGTACCTGCAGGTAATGTAGTCGCACCACGAACAACCTGATCAGATTTACGTGGATCTACGCCAAGGTTTACAGAGATGTCTAAAGATTCTTTGAACTTTGCAGCAGGCAAGCTGTTAAGAACCTGTACTGCTTCTTCCAAAGTGTAAACTTTGTTCGCTTCAACAGCAGCAGCAATGGCTTTTTGACGTTTAGTTAACTTTGCCATGTCTTATAGCTCCACTTCCAAGCCCATAGAACGTGCAGAACCAGCGATGGTACGAACACGCGCGTCTAAGTCAGCACCAGTTAAGTCTGGTTCTTTAGTAGTCGCGATTTCTTCTAATTGAGCACGAGTCAACTTACCAACTTTAGTTTTGTTAGGTACAGATGAACCCTTTTGGATACCAGCAGCTTTCTTAAGAAGAATAGAAGCTGGAGGAGTTTTCATGATGAATGTGAACGACTTGTCGTTGTACACAGTAATCACTACAGGGATTGGAAGACCTGGTTCAACTTTTTGTGTAGCAGCATTGAATTCTTTACAGAATGCCATGATGTTTACACCACGTTGACCTAGTGCAGGACCAATCGGTGGAGATGGATTTGCTTTACCAGCTGGAACTTGCAGCTTGATATAGCCGTCAATCTTCTTAGCCATTTTAAATACCTCTGGGTACAAACGCCGTTAGGCTCCCCAATTTCTACGTAACAATACTGTTACAACAACAATGCCCGATAAAATCGGGCGCTTTTCAACCAATTAAGATTAAATCGTTTTTTCGACTTGGCGAAATTCGAGTTCAACCTGAGTTGGTCGATTAAACACGTTAATCGTCAACGTTAAACGTGACTTATCGTATTGAACCTCTTCCACCACACCTTTAAAGTCTGTGAATGGACCGTCAATAACAAGTAATTCTTCACCTGGCTCAAACATCGTCTTAGGACGTGGGGCTTCACCAGTATTACGTACACGCGCAAGAATCGCATCTGCTTCACGTTGAGTGATTGGCGCAGGTTTTTCAGGTGTACCACCAATAAAACCTAATACTTTTGGACACTCTTTAACAATGTGCCAAGTATCGTCATTCATTTCCATTTCAACTAACACATAGCCAGGAAAGAATTTACGCTCAGATTTACGCTTCTTACCATCCTTCATTTCTACCACTTCTTCGGTAGGAACAAGGACATCACCAAAGCTATCGGCAACAGCGCTACGCTGGATTCGTTCTTTAAGTGAACGCATCACTTGTTTTTCATAACCAGAATAGGCATGAATAATGTACCAACGTTTCATAGCTCTTTTACCCGATAATCAACTTAATTAACCAACCCAAACCATAGTCAAAACACCATAAAACTAATGATGCAACAACTACAACCAATAGAACCTGCCACGATGTTGTGACTGTTTCTTGTTTTGTTGGCCAAGTTACTCGACGCAATTCGACTCGTGCATCTTTCAGCAAACGAACGAAGCCTTTACCTTGATGGGTGGCGTATAATAAACCTAAAGCCACAACGATACAAGCAAAAATTACCCCAACGCGCACCCAAACATCATTTGCAGGGGCCCAATACGCTGGTAAATGCTGATTCACCATGGTAGCCGAGAGCAATAATGCAATTGCTATCACCCATAGAACGATATCTAAAGGCGAACCAGAACGAACAACTTCAGCAGAATTATTTCTTTGAGGAATTGGCGCGTCGCTCAATGCGTCACGCGATTTATCATTCGACATTTTTGTACTCGTCGTAGAACTCGCGACTTATTATATGAACAACTAAGCCAGCATCAAGCTTTTTATTTCAAAATATGGCAGGTCAGGAGGGACTCGAACCCCCAACATTCGGTTTTGGAGACCGACGCTCTACCAATTGAACTACTGACCTATAAAGCAAGTTGAGAGCCAAAGCTCTCAACTTGAGACGTAATTCGTCACTATATTATGCTTATGCAGTTACTTTAGCAACAACACCAGCACCTACAGTACGACCACCTTCACGGATCGCAAAACGTAGACCTGGGTCCATTGCGATTGGGTGGATTAATTCTACTGACATTTCAACGTTGTCACCTGGCATTACCATCTCAACGCCTTCTTTCAACTGGATCGCACCAGTTACGTCAGTTGTACGGAAGTAGAACTGTGGACGGTAACCATTTAAGAATGGAGTGTGACGACCACCTTCTTCTTTAGAAAGTACGTATACTTCTGCGTCGAATTTAGTGTGCGGCTTGATTGTACCTGGTTTAGCAAGTACTTGACCACGTTGTACTTCTTCACGCTTAGTACCACGAAGTAAGATACCACAGTTCTCACCTGCACGGCCTTCGTCAAGAAGTTTACGGAACATTTCTACGCCAGTTACAGTTGTTTTAACTGTATCTTTAATACCAACGATCTCTACTTCTTCACCAACTTTGATGATACCAGCTTCAACACGGCCTGTTACTACTGTACCACGACCAGAAATTGAGAATACGTCTTCGATTGGCATCAAGAATGCTTTGTCGATTGCACGCTCTGGCTCTGGGATGTAAGAGTCAAGTGCTGCTACAAGAGCAAGAACTGATTCTTCACCGTAAGGACCAGCTTCACCGTTAAGCGCTGCAAGAGCTGAACCACGGATTACTGGAGT